>JBAXOG010000055.1:0-28354 GCA_037133395.1 bacterium
GGCATACGCCGTGACCTTCGCCTTAGCGGCCTGGGTCAGGTTCTCGGGCCAGTCCGCGCCTGCGTTCCAGACGATACTCTTGCTTGCGCCCGTATCCACCACTTTGCACACGTCGCCGGAGAGGCGCGTCACCGCGCTGTCCGGGAGCGCGATCCCGTTGGTCTCGATCCCCAGAGTCACGATCGCCGCCTCGCCGGTCAGCTCATACGAGATGTCCACGATGCGCGAGTTCGCGCGCTGTGTCATCACCACATTGGTCACCGACGGCACGGCATACGCCGCGCCCGCAGTCACGAAGACCGCCGCGGCCGTCAGGGCCGCCATACTTGTCATTCTCGCCATTTTATGGCCTCCTTCTTTTGTGCTACGGATTTGCCTCATCGCGTTTATTAAGTGGCGTTTCGCCCCTTGCCGCATGCAAGAACCCTACTCCTGCCAGAAACACATCTGGCTTCGATGGTGAAAAGTATGGCAGATTTCAGAAAGCGCGTCTGTCCCCATTAAGGGGGACAAAAAGGGCTCACTGCCGCAGGTGCTTCACGACCGCTTCGGTGCGGGTGCGGACGTGCAGTTTCTCGTAGATGCGCCGGACGTAGGTGCGCACAGTCTCGCGCCCGATGTTCAGTTTGTCGGCGATCTCCTTATAGAGAAACCCGTCGGTCAGCAGTTGCAGGATCTCCAATTCTCGGGGCGAGAGGTTTTCCGACTCCTGTTTCGCCTGTCCCATTCGGTGGAACGACTGGACTACCTGCCGGGCGATCGAGCTGGACATGGGGGATCCCCCTTCGCGCACCTCCTTGATCGCTTCCAGCAGTTTGGCAGGCTGCACCCGTTTCAGTAGGTAGCCGCTAGCTCCTGCCGCCAGTGCCTGAAAGATTTTCGCGCTGTCTTCGTATACGGTCAGGACTAGAAAATGCATCTTCGTTTCTTCTGTTTTCAAAGCCGCCACCAACTCGATGCCAGACATCTTCGGCAGGTTGATGTCTACCAGCACCACCGCGGGTTTCAGTTTGGGCAGACGTTGCAACGCTTCCTCGCCAGTGGCAAATGCGCCCACACAGCGAAAGCCCGGTGTACCGTCTAGCAACCGGATCAATGTCTCGCGGATACCTTGATTGTCTTCAACAATCGCAACTGTAATGACTTCCATTTCTCTGCTCCTTTTCATAGCGGGATCGAGAACGCGAGGCGGCTGCCGCCGTCTGGACGGTTTTCAAAGCGGATCTCGCCGCCCAGGCGTCCGAGACGTGCCGACATATTTTCAAGCCCGTTCCCGCGCTCGACCGTGGTGGCATCGAACCCTCTCCCGTCGTCCTCGACAATGATCGTCAGACGTCCGCTCTCGAAAGAAAGACCGAGCCAAGCCGTCGTGGCCTGGGCGTGTTTGGCAACGTTGTTCAAGGCCTCTTTGACAACCATGAACACGTCATGTCGTACAGCACTGGAAAGCGCGACAGCGGGCAGGAGAGCAGGTACTTTCAGCCGGCAGCGGACAGCGGTCCCGCCCAAAAACTCCTCCGTGTATTGGCAGAGATATGTGGCCAGATTATCAAGCGTGTCGTTCTTGGGTTCGACCGCCCACACCACTTCGTCTAAGGATGTTGTGACCTCGCGGACTGCGCCGAAAATTTCACCGATATGCTCAGCCGCCTTGCGCGGATCGTTCAAATCGCGTTCCGTGAGCGAACTCAGCAAGGAGATCTTCGTGAGACGCGCCCCCAGATCGTCATGGATGTCCCGTGCGATCCGCGCCCGCTCGGCTTCCAGCGCGTGCCGTTGCCGCAACTGTTCCAACTTCTGCCGCATGCGGCGCACCACAGCAGCGCGCACGGTTCCGGCTACCGCGACAATGGACAACAACCCCGCCAAAGCGAGAAACCAGCCGGTCTGCCAGAAAAACGGCTCAATCCACAATGGCAAAAACGCGCCCTCCCGGTTCCAGACGCCGTCATTGTTGCAGGCGATGACCTCGAAGCGGTACTCGCCCGGCGGCAACTTGGCATAGCGAGCCACACGGCTGTCACCAGCCTCAACCCAAGCCGAATCCAACCCGACGAGGCGATGCCTGAAACGCACCTTTTCAGGGGCGGTGTAACTCAGGGCGGTGTAACGGATTTCGACGCGATTCTTACCGGGATGGACCGTCAGTCGGGACACAGACTGCCAACCCCCAACTGTCATCAGTACCCTTTCGTCATCCACCCACACCTCTTCGACTGTCACGGGCGGCTGCAGCACATTGAACAGTCGGCCTTGTGTAACCGTGTTGGTCTCTCCTGTGTCAACCAGCACAGACGGATCGATCCGTACTGTGCCTTTGACTGTCGAGAACCAGAGCGAACTGTCCCTCGCCTTTAGGCCTGCAGGCTGGAAACCGCCTGTACACTCCAAGCTCTGCATCCCATCCGACTTACCATAAGCGATGCCTTCGACCAACGTGATCCGGCCAGCCGCGAACGACTCGAACATCTGCTTGCTCAACTGGAAAATACCGCGGTTGGAACCGATCCAGAGGCAACCGAAATCGTCCTCCAGTATTTGAGAGATCACATCGTCATCCAAACCCTGACGTGTTGTCAGCGTGTGAAACCACCCGTCCTTCATGCGGGTCAGCCCGCTGCCACCGCTACCGATCCACAGGGCGCCTTCCTTGTCGACCAGCAGCGTGCGGATGAAGTCGCTGCCCCAGCCTTCGCGCCGGCAGTAGTATGAAAAACGTCCGTCGGCATAGCGGTAAAGCCCCATGCCGTTTGAGCCGATCCAGATATCCCCGTCACGGTCCTGAACAATGGCCGTGATAATCCGTGCCGGGAATCCTTCCTTGGCGCCAAAATTACTGAAGCGGCCGTCCTGATATAAGAAAAGTCCGTCTGCGTATGTTCCGACCCATAGCCTTCCTTCGCGGTCTTCAAAAAGGGAAAGGATCGCTGGATTCGGCAGACCCTGCTCAGGGCCGAAATGCGCAGTCACCCCCGCGGTCCAGCGGAACAGGCCTTCGCCGGACGTGCCGACCCACAGGCTTCCGTCCTGAGAACGCAGCAACGGTCCTTCCCCCGTGGTGCGCCGCAAAGGTCCGCTCTCCGGCCATGTGCTCAACGCGCCGCCTCTCCACTGGGTGATGCCACCACTGGTGGCTGATAGCCAGATGCCTCCTGCGCCGTCATCGGCCATGGAAAGGACAAACTCGTTGGACAACCCGTCGCGCGCATCAAGCGTCTTGAGACGACGCAGTTTCAAACGCAAAAGACCACCACCGTCAGTGCCCACCCAGAGATTCGACTCGCGGTCTTCGAAGAGACAGCGCACCGCATGTTGCCCCGCCTCACTGGGAGAGGGTATCTGCTTCCATTGCTCCGCATGCCTACGCCACAGGCCGCCCGTCAGCGTTCCGGCCCACACATCACCATTCGCCAGCTCTTTGGCAACCTGCACCGGAATCACTGGATATTCCAACACACGCAAAGGGGTTTCGGGCGGCGCCTCTGTGGCGGATGTCCGGACGAGCAGACCGTCAGTCCACACGCACACGCCACCCTGCGTGCCAATCCACACACGTCCGCGCACGTCCTGACGCAAGCTCTGCACGATGTTGTTGGGCAATCCTTCCCAGGTTGTGTACGTTGTGAAATGGTTCCGATACAGGCGTGTCGCCCCCCCACCTTCGGTACCGATCCAGAGGCCGCCCTGACGGTCCTCCAACAACGCGAGGATGCGGTTGCTCTTGAGTTCAGGCGTATTATGAGCACCGAAAACAACAAACCGTACACCGTCGAAACGCGCCACGCCGTTCAGTGTGCCTAGCCAGAGATAACCGTCGCGCGTCTGCGTGATGCAGGTCACCGTGTTCTGTGGCAGCCCGTTCTCCGCCTGCCACACGTCCGTCAGATAATCCGAGGAAACGCCAAAACAAGCAACTGAAATTCCCACCCACGCAAAGATCAGCACCCGACTCCAAAGTCGTAATTTTAACATCTTTTGCTCGATTCTATATGCGTTTTTTCACGAAGTACCACGAAGTCACTCATTCCAAGCGGCAATCTGGGCAAAGTGTTAGTCATGAAATAACCATAGCAAAAAAATGAGAATAGGTGAAGGGGGAAAAAGGGAATTGCCTTATTGCGTTATTTGCTTTATTGCGTTATTGGGAGAGTGAGAAAGCAGTTCTAAAGAACACCCCAAGTCCCAAATCCAATGTCCCAAGTCATCTTGACCGGGTGACTGATTAAGCGCATGGAACAGATTGCGCAAACAAAGGCGCAAAGGGACAGGTTATTTATTGGCTATAGACCAACTCGCAATATTATTAAGAAGCCAGTTGATTTTTCTACGAAAACATCTGTATACTCAAACGCATGAATCTTTTCCAGACTCTTGAATCAACTGCTCAACGAGGCGTGGCGGGGCTGGACCCGGAAGCCCGTAACAGTTTGATCGAGGCCATCCGACAGCACTGCGGTCCCGATGGAGGCCATACCGATTTGTCCGGACGACATTCTGACCCTTATTATTCGTTCTTTGCCTGGCTCTCGCTGCGCGCACTCACAGGCACTTCCCCGGCGGCACTCGAACAGTACTTTGCTACGTGCCACGTCCCAAACCCAATCGATCACTTCTGCAAAGCGTTTGTCCAAATTAATCGCATGTCCGCGTTCAAGCAAAAGTTCGCTTCCTTTAGCTTTTTTCTGCGTCATATACCCCGTGACCCCTACACGCTTTTTCTAGCAGGCTTAATGCTGGGCATTTCCTTCCCCCGTCTCGCGCCAGTCCTCCTGCGCCTGACTCGCATACACAAAACCCATGCTCTTTCAACATCCCGACTCGCTGCGCAACTCCTGTCGAAGCCACGTGCATCTGACGTCCCTCTCCTGCGTGAAAAGCTTTTACAACGGCATTCTGAAACAGGCGGATTCGCCTCCGCGGACAACGCATCGCCTGATCTGCTGGCCACTGCAGTTGCCCGCATAGCACTTTCAGGTCAACCCTTAGACAACACACACGACCTGCTATTTACCGAAGCCTGCTGGTGTCCGGATGGCCTTTTCTCGGCAACACCCGGCTTGCCACACGGCGATGTCGAACATACTTATTATGCCCTTCTCGTGCTCGGCACATGCCGAACATAACAATCATTTGCTTTGCATCACGAACAATTGGACATTACCCACACATTAGGACTATACTAATCGCATGAACAAAAAAGAGTTAAAGATTTTCATCTGCGCAGGCGAAGTGAGTGGAGAAATGCACGGGGCTTTGCTGATGAGAGCACTGAAAAGCGCCTCGAACATCCCAATTCATTTTAAAGGCTTTGGGGGCGACAACATGCGCGCAGAGGGTGCGGAAATTCTGTATCATACCGACCAGACAGCCGCTATCGGGATCACACCCGTGATCAAGAAGTTTCCTTTCTTTTACCGCATGGCCAAACATCTAAAGCGCGAAATACTTGACTGGAAACCTGACCTTGTCCTCACCATTGATTACACGGGGATGAATCTGCGACTGGCCAAATTCGCCCATGATCACGGGTTCAAAACATCCCATTATGTCTGTCCGCAAGTCTGGGCGTGGCACCGGGGCCGCATCCCGAAAATCGCAGCCTATCTTGACCAGCTCCTCTGTTTCTTCCCCTTTGAACCCGAACTGTTCAAAGATACACCCTTGCGTCCTGAATTTATTGGACATCCCCTCGTGGACGAAGTCGCGCGCACTTTTTCAGAACCCCGCCCAGCCTTGCCGTGGAAAGGGAAGCATCATATTGCCATATTACCGGGAAGCCGCATCAGTGAAATTCTTTACTTGTTGCCACGGATGCTAGAGTCTGCCGTTTTGCTGGAAGCCAAACTCGACGGGGACTGTTCATTCGTGATTCCAACGCCCACAAAAAAAATGCGAGAATACGGCGAACAAGTTGCAGCAACCGTGCCACGCCTTCCTAAAAATCTAACCTTTGTCAATGGTCATGCTCGACATGTGCTCCTACAAGCACACACCGCTATCGTTGCCTCCGGAACCGCGACCTTGGAAGCCTGCATGATGAAATGCCCAACAGTTCTTGTTTATGCATCCAATGCGTTTACAGCCTGGGCTGCCCGACGCCTCCTGACAGGTATCACGTGTTTGGGGCTTGCAAATATTGTTGCCGGTCGCGAAGTCATGCCGGAATTATTACAGGACGACTTCATACCGGAGCGTGCGGCGCACCTGTTACATCGTTATCTCACCGATGAACAACTTCGCGCCTCGACGATCCAAGCGTACGAAGAGACAACGCATCTGCTCGGCGAAGGGAATGCCGTAGCCAATGCGACGGATGCTATCCTCAACCTCCTGTCATCGGATAGGTCATTTACAAAATAAAAAACCCACAAGAAAGCTGGAATGCTTATTCTTGTGGGCTTATTTAATCAAGTCGAGAAACCAGATCTGCTGATCTTAAGAAATGGTCTTATTCGCGGGAACACGCATGGCATAGAAGGAGCGGTAGACAAAGACCAATGCGACCGTGAAGATAACGCCGCCGATGGTGTACTTCGTCGTGACATCCTTCATGGCTACGGCGATCTCCGTGGCAAGCAGGCCGAACAGAGTGGTGAACTTGATGATCGGGTTCATCGCCACCGAAGAGGTGTCTTTGAAGGGATCGCCAACAGTATCTCCCACAACAGTCGCTGCGTGTAATTCCGTGCCCTTGGCGCGCAAGTCCACTTCCACAATCTTCTTAGCGTTGTCCCAAGCACCGCCGGCGTTAGCCATGAAGATAGCTTGATAGAGACCGAAGAACGCGATCGAGATCAGATAGGCGATAAAGAAGAACGGGTTAAAGAAGGCCAGCGACAGAGCGAAGCAGAATACAGCCACGAAGATGTTAAGCATGCCCTTCTGCGCATAGATCGTGCAGATCTTCACGACTTCTTTGCTGTCCTCGATCGAAGCCGTCTCGGCGTTCAGGTTCATGTTGTCCTTGATGTAGACAACCGCACGGTAGGCACCCGTAACGACCGCCTGTGTGGCCGCGCCGGTGAACCAGTAGATGACCGCGCCACCCATCAGCAGACCGAGCACGACCTCTGGACGCACAAGGCTCAAACCGGAGATAACAAAATCAACGCCTGCCTTGAGTTGGTCAGGTGTCAAGTGTTGCCCGACTGTACCCCCCGCGACTTGTACGAGTTCGGCGGCCTTGCCCTTGGCCAGCATCAAAATGATGCCGAAAATCATCGTGGTGGCACCAACGACAGCGGTACCGATCAGCACCGGCTTGGCCGTAGCCTTAAAGGTGTTACCCGCGCCGTCATTGCGCTCGAGGTTGAGTTTAGCGTTTTCGAAGTCTGGCTTGAATCCGAAATCTTTCTCAATCTCCTTCTCAATGCCAGGAATCGACTCGATGCGGGAGAGTTCATATACGGACTGAGCGTTATCTGAAACCGGCCCAAAGCTGTCCACGGCAATCGTCACCGGTCCCATGCCCAAGAAGCCGAAGGCCACAAGGCCGAAGGCGAAGATCGGTGCTGCAAACTCCAGACCCGCCGGCATCAGGCTGGCCACGGCCGGATTCATCGCCAAGAGGGCGGCGACGAGCATCAGCACGAGCATCGTCAGACCTTCCCAGAAGGCACTGAAGTTGCCAGCGACGAAACCGGAGAGGATGTTCAACGAAGCGCCACCGTGCTCAGAGGCAGTCACAACCTCTTTGACATGCTTGGCGTTGGTGCTGGTGAAGACCTTGGTGAATTCAGGGATCACTGCGCCTGCAATCGTTCCGCAGGAAATGATCGTGGAGAGGACCCACCACAAGTTCTTGTCGATGCCCGTTCCAGCGGGTAGCAGCAGATAACTGGCGATGTAGGTGACGACGATAGAGACGAACGAGGTCAGCCACACGAGAACCGTCAACGGATGCTCAGGATCGAACGCCTTGGCGTTCTGAAGCTTGGCGGTGAAGTAGATGTCGTTGAGGAAATAAGAGACCAGCGAGGTCAGGATCATCAGGATGCGCATGACGAAGATCCAGACGATCATCTGAGCGCAGAGTTCGCCACTGCCTAGAACCAGCGCGAGGAAGGTAATCAGCGCGACGCCGGTCACACCGTAGGTCTCGAAGCCATCCGCTGTCGGTCCGACGCTGTCACCCGCATTATCACCGGTGCAGTCCGCAACCACGCCGGGATTCTTGGGGTCATCCTCAGGAAGCTTAAAGACAATCTTCATCAGATCGGAACCGATGTCAGCGATCTTGGTGAAAATGCCGCCGCAGATACGCAACGCCGAAGCGCCGAGGGACTCACCGATCGCGAAGCCGATGAAGCAAGGGCCACGCAGACTGGTGGGGAGAAACACGAGAATGCAAATCATAAAGAACAGTTCGACCGCCACCAGCAGGGTACCGACGCTCATTCCCGAACGCATCGGGATCGCGAGAGCCTCCCAAGGCGTTCCGCGTAGAGCTGCAAAAGCGCTGCGACTATTCGCGAAGGTGTTGATGCGCATACCGAACCACGCGACACCATAAGAGCCCAGGATACCCAGGACCGACGCGGCGAGGATGATGCCCACACTGGTTATTGGCATCTTCTGCAGGATCAAGAAATAATAGACCATACATACGGCAATCAGTGCCCAAAGAATCGCGAGGAACTTACCCTGCTGGGCGAGGTAACTCTTGCATGTTTCCCAGATAATTTCAGAAACATTGCGCATCGAAGCGTGCACCGGGAGATTCTTTGTCTGAGTGTATTGCACAAGACCGAAGATCAACCCGAGCGCGCAGACTCCAATACCGATCATCATCAGTGATGTGCCCGAGATAGCACCGTTGAAAAACTTAATACCCAGATCAGGCAGAATCAAATCCGCCTCACTTGCAAACGCCGGAACGGCGCCAAAAACCGCTGAAACCAAGACCGCCCACAAACCCTTCGATGAACCGCGTAACCACATATCCAATCTCCTTTTGTATTGATAGAACTCAACAAAAAAACGCATATTAAAATACACGATTGCCGTCGACAACACAACACTAATCCTTGAAAAGTTTTTTATAAAACTTGAAAAAACTTGAATTCGGAGGGCAATTTTGATTAACTATAAACATATTTAGGAGGTTTTATATCATGATGTTTGACCCGCTTTACTTGTTGATGATCGCACCTGCGTTGCTCTTGGCTGGCGGAGCACAATTATTGGTGAAGTTCACATTTAACAAATATTCAAAGATGAAGAGCTATTCCGGATTAACGGGCTCTCAAGCCGCCGAACGGATGCTCCGCAGCAATGGCATTTATGATGTTAAGATTGAAGAGACCTCTGGATTTCTTTCCGACCACTATGATCCGTCGCAAAAAGTCCTACGCCTCTCCCCTGATGTCTATCAGTCCAACTCCCTTGCTGCAGTCGGCATCGCCTGCCATGAAGCAGGACATGCTCTGCAACATGCTCAAGGTTATTTCCCGTTGGTCATTCGCACGACACTTGTCCCCGTGACCATGTTCAGCAGCCAGTTCGCTTACATCGTATTCTTTGTTGGTCTGATCATGTCCTTCAAACCGCTTCTGTTCGTCGGCATTGGAATGTTTGCCTGCGCATTTATTTTTTCGGTCATCACGCTTCCGGTCGAATGGGATGCGAGTGCCCGCGCCAAGCAACATATCGTCAACGCGGGCATCGTATCGCCCACGCAGGAACACGATGCGGGAAAAGTATTGAACGCGGCCTTCCTGACCTATCTGGCTGGCGCAGTTGCTGCGCTCATGACCTTGCTCTACTACCTCATGAAGGCAGGCCTGCTCGGCGACAATCGCCGGCGGTAATTTTCAGGGAAACGCCTGCTTTATTTCAACTTGCCCGTAACTTCCAAAGAATTTCGCGAAGCGAATACGCTTATTCCTTATTGCCTTATTGCGTTATTGAATTCGTGTGGTTCGCGTCATTCGGATGCTAAAAAAAACTTTGTCGCGAACTTTGTCGGTTCAATAAACTTTGCGCCTCCGCGCTCTTCCTGACCGCCGTAGCCCAGAGGGCGAAGGCTGGTTGCGTGAAACACGTTACCCGTCTGTTTATTCCCGCTGTAAGGGTTGTCTGACGACCAGATGCTAATTGATTTCGACAAAGCTCCCGACAAAGCTTGCGACAAAGTTTATTGAACCCCAGGCGGTAGTCGAACCATTCCTTCAGTGTCACGGTTTTGATAGAGCCACTTGACCCACAACCACATCAGAAAAACCTGATGATTGTAGCATCTGATGGGCCAGTCATGACCTTCAGCGCGCCGTTACCACTGAAATAGGTGGGTTGCAGCAGTCCAGAACCATACACACCTTTCTTCATATTACTATTGCCAATTTTCAAAGAATTGATGGTGTTGGTTCCGTTAAAATTCAAAAACATTTGCGCACCCGTGGCTGCGATGACGACTGACGAAGCCGTGTGGAGGCAGTTGCTTCTTGCGATTTCCAGCGTACCTGCGTTGATTGTCGTCGTGCCTGTGTAGGTGTTAGTCCCTGAAAGAATCAGAGGAGAGACTGCACTGTTTTGTATAACGCCCATGACGTTCGGCCCGATTGGGGCACTAATCAAAGCTGCTCCGATGTTAGTGCCGACGTTGGCGATGGTACCGATGTTATTGATCATAACGCCCGAGAGCGTGACGGCGTTGTTTGTTATGCAGTCATTCTCAAGAGTCAGATTGCCCGTACCTGTAATTCCACCAGAAACACTTATAGCGTACATGATTCCGAGGTTGGAATTAATCAGCGTCAGCCCATTGGTTCCCACCACAATCCCACCAGAAAATATAACATTCGCATGACCCAATGCCCTGTTAATCGTGATAGGGGAAGAGTCCGTCTCCGTGACCAGACCAGAAAAAATGAAACGACACTGGGTACTGCCCAAAATCAAGCTGTTGTTCAAGGCCATCGAACCGGAGAAGGTATAATTGAAGTTTCCAGCCCCTGTCATTGAAATTGCGCCCGTCGTGCCAGCATTGATCGTGATCGGGTTGGTGAACGTACTGTTGCCAACTGAACTCATATACAACTTGGCATCGTTGCTACCCGAACTGTCGCCTAACGTAAACATACCCAGTCCAAATGAGTTGCTGCTGTTAATGTTGAGCTGGCCGCCTTGGATGGTCAACCCGCCCGAGAACGTATTCATAGCTGGAAGGGCCAGTGTGCCAGCTCCGATCTTCGTGAGCCCTCCCCCCACGCCACTCAGCATGCCACTCATTGTAGCGGTACTGGTATGGACAGCCACGGTGCGCATACTGGCACCCAGATCGACCGAGTTTGTGAAGTAAAGCGCATTGTTGCCCGTCGTCTCATTCAACACCAAAGTTGCTGGGGCAAAGGTTGCGCTCCCCCATGTGATTTGATGCGCGTCGTTATTAAAATTGACCGTGCGAGCTCCGCTATAGGCGCTGAAGCCGCTGATGCCGCCCGTCAGTTGCACCTGATCAACGCCGGTCCCCAAGTCGCGCAGAAAGTTGCCGTTGGCCAATTCGACCACACCGCCGTTGAGCGTCAGCGCACTTGAACCACCTGTGGCAATAATCCCGCCAGGAATAGCATTGGTATGACTCAACCTTAAAACACCTCCGGTCACGGAGGTCGCGCCACTGTAGGTGTTCGATCCCGAGAGTACCAACATGCCCGCACCGGCTTTGGTGAGACCCCCATTCGTGATAGCGCCTCCCAAGGTCAAGGTACTGTCATTGACTGTGATCGTGCGTGTCGCAGTTCCAAGAGCAACTGAACCCGTACCAAGATTGAGATCATTCGCACCTTTAAAAATTAGATCGCTATTCATGACGATCGGATTTGCATAGTTCATGGTAATGGCGCTACCGCTACTGTTGTCAATCGTGCCCCCGTTAATGGTAAATGTACCGGCAGCCGTTCCAAGAGCCCTGAAGTTATTAATATTGAGCGTACCCGCCGTAAGGGTAGTACCGCCGGTATGTGCGTTGGCGCCACCGAGGGTCACGGTGCCCGCAGTATTTACGATTAGCGATCCGCCTGAGCCCCCTGCTATAGCCTTGGGAATGAGAATCTTTCCCTCTGCACTGGTCCCCCCGAGCGTCAGGGTTTTAGAACCAATGTCAAAATTTCCTGTACCCATTAAGGTCAGCGTTCCCGCATTGTTGACGTAAAACCCGCTATTATTAGACAAAAATATTACAAGTTTATCCAAGGCTCCGCCCAAAGTCAGGTTGTGATTTGCACTGTCATCCAAGAGGATACCCGCATTGGCCTGACTACCGAGGGTGGCGGTACCAGTGATCGTAAGGCTCTTTTGTAAGGCATCGGAGGTCCCTGTGATCGTCACATCCTGTCCGACTCCATTCGCCAGATAAATCCCCTGCGCGGTCGCGTTTGCCGTCAATTGCGGTTGATTGGCAAAGGTGGAATTGAATAAGGCACTGATCGTAGCAGATGGGAGTCCGCTACCCCAGTTGGCAGCCGTGGACCAGTTGGTCGAGGTGCAACCGCTCCAAGCAGTTGTGGCCGTATCAGCTAAAGCCATTGATGTGTTCAACAACACGCCAAGAGCGGTTACGAAAGCGCGTTGACCATAATGCCTTGAGCACGGACGGATGCGTAAAAGTTTGGAAAGAACGCACACACCTTATTGCTTTCAATTCGGAAACTCATTATGAACCTCCTGCATTACCTTATCGTGCCTGACACTATTATGCTTACATTTTTATAATGATACCATGTTTAACCAAAACCGCCATCGGTAAAATTACCGATGGGCCGCGATTGATAGACTTATTCACTTCCAGTCGTCAGTCCTGAAGGTCTGTGCAGGGAGGCCGTCTTTATTAAACAGGTTCGCCCACGGAGAATTCCCCGACCACGCATAACGGAGAGCGACTGGTTTGGCAACTTGTGCACTCGAAACAATCACGCAATCACCTTCGATCCTTGCTTCACCCCAAACAAACGTCTTGTCCGCGCCCGCAATCATGAAGCCCTGAAGCTTATCGCTGTGCCGCGCAGCAAGCCCCTGCCCCACATGCGTAAAGGCAACACGCACCTTATTTCCTTCGATCACATGCGATGCGTAGAGCGGACCGCTAATCTCGATCTTCTTCCCATAAACAAACCCCAATGCCACGCGAACAGCGCGTTCGGCATAACCCGCTTTATTCACAGGATGCGTTCCGCCGCCCAGGTCGGTGCTGGTGACCATCGCGGTGTTGGGGTGCTGCTGGATTCTGATGTGCACTTCGCGTAAGAGGCCTTCAATATTTCCAGGGATTTTTTCAGGAAGTGGAGCAAAGCGTGCAGCGTTCTTAGTCACGGGATTTTCCAAATCCCACGCAGTACCGCCGCCACTCGGTTTCTGGACATAGAGAAAGGGGAAATCCTGTCCCCATGCTTTGCGCCAACCCTTGATCAGCGCACCCATGACGTGAAACTGATCCACACCCGTGATCGCCGTGCCACCCTCGCCTTGATCCCACAGCACGCCGCGGATGGCATACGGCACATACGGGTGAATATTCGCTTCATAGAGACTGCCGATCTGAATACTCGATTCGCCAGCCTGTGTCGGCTTTGTGGGCATACGTCCCACTTTGCCGCCTTCCTGTTTCGCCTTTTCCTCGTTCTTCTTCCAAGCAGCCATATAGCGTTCGTAGCCCTTAAGTGCCGCTGCTAAATCATACGTCGCCGCAAACTCCTTCACCTGCTCCTGACAGGCTGCGTCGCCGCGATACATCTCCTCCGTCAGCCAGTAGCCTGACGGCGTTCCGCCGACGGCGCCGACCATGAGCCCCACAGGGACGTCGATTTCCGGTTGCAGCCGGGCGCCAAAGGCGAACAGGAGCCCGGAAAACCCGGTGACGTTTGCCGCCGTCGCCGTCTGCCAGCCGGCGCCGCCTGACTTGATCAGGCGAATGTGCGGATAGGGTGCGGCGGCAAGAATTTTCCGGAGACGTTCGTCGTTGACTGAAAAGTTGCGGACGGCACCGGCCATGTTCGACTGCCCGGCTCCGAGCCAGACGTCACCAACAAGCACGTCGGCAACGTTGAGGGTGTTTTGGCCTTTCACCGTGAGCGTGAGCCCTTCGGCAGCCTTCAGCGGGTCGAGGTTCAGCTTCCAGTTGCCTGTGGCATCTGCCGTCGCGATTTTCGTTTGACCGGCGATGGACACGGTAACCTTCTCGCTTGGCGCGGCACTCCCCCAGATAGGCACCACAACATCACGTTGCAACACCATGTGGTCGGAAATGACTGGCGGCAACTTCACATCCGCATGCGCTGCTATGGAATAAAAGGTCAATATGAGGACTGCGGAAGTGAACGCACGTAGCTGTCGAGTTATCATTGTTTTCATAGTTTGTTCGTTGATTACTTGTTGTATTGTAAAATGTACCATAATATCGTGAATTTCAGCTAGTCGGTAAAATACCGATGGTGAAGCGTCATGCTATTTTTCCCTGCTTCCTTGACGGATCGCATCGATCCACTCTTGGCTGGCTGCGGCCCGGCTTTTGCCCGGCGCGGCAAGGAACGACATTTTTTCGGTATAGAGCCAGACCACCTTGTCGGCCCGCGCCAGGGCGTTGGCGAGGGTTGTTTGCATGATCGCCGCATCCATGGGCCGGCCTCCGAACTTCACATCATAGACGCCGAAGGCCAGGCTGCTTTTCGCCGGCCAGGCGGCGCGCAGCGGCGCAGGGATAAATGTGCAATTCACCGCTTCCGAGGCGATCGTAGTCTTGCGCCAGTCGTAGCACGCCTGGAAATCCTCGACTGTCCGCCGATCATACAACTCCCCGCCATCCACGCTGGTGGCCAGAGTGCCAACGGTCGCCTCCAGAAAGCCAGCAAAGAACGGCCCCGCCAGTTCATTGTGAGAAGAGACATCGTTCAGATTTGACCAATGGACGCCTGGCACCGAGACGTAAGGGCCATGCGCCGTGATCACCACGATGTCGGGATACTCGGCGATCATGACCTGCATCAGCTGCTTGCCGCGCAGCCGGGCCTGCGCCTCGTACTCGGCCAGGGACTTGTTCTTATAGTCGCAGTTGTTGGGGTAATTCGCAAAAGGATGGCCGTCATAAACCTCATTATCCAAGAAAACCCCTTTGAATCCCGAGTCCTTTGCCGCACGCGCCAGATTGGCGAAATTCGTGAAGCAGACTGACCAATCATCAAAAAAATCAGCATGTTTAGAACCCAGGACCTGCACATAGTTTTGCTTGAGCCGTATGAAAGACACAGCGCGCATGGGCGCCATGACCGCCATGACGGCTTCGTAACTCACCGGCTTCTTCTTAAAACTCATCACGCTCGCCGTCACATTGGTGCGGGAAGGCGGATTCTTCAGATAAACCACCAGCCCGTCAAACGGGAGGGTCTCAAGATAGTCTTTGTTGGCCGTGACGAACGCCGGCGATGGCAAGAGGCCGCAGCCTTTAACATCGAACGACCCGAGATAGATTAAGGCTTTCGCGTGGGCTTTATTCACAGGCGATAGCTCTTCAGCTCTTACGTGAAAGTCAAAAAACAAGCAGAACAAAACGCCACAACGGGAAATGAGCATGTTCCATATTTGTCGCTGCATTCAGATCCTTTTTAGGGTGTGAGAAGAGAGGGAATGAAACTTTGACGGGGGAGTCCGGGGCCTTCCCAGTCAGCCGTGAACCAGGACGGCATGCGATTCGTTACACGAAAGCATTCGAGTGTCAAAGCGTACAGACCGGCTGCCAACTGGACTTGACGGGTATCTGGGATCAAATTATATCCCCGCAACGATTCGATAATCATTGCTTTCTCAAGTGTCATCCGATATTCGTCTGACGCACCAAAATGGAAAGTATAGATGCCGTCGACCGGCACGCGCAGGTAGCCTTCCATCCGGACTGCGCCAGGCAGTTCAATGGATGCAATCAACTTAGTATCCACATTCTGAACCACGCTCGAAGAAACAGATTTCAACGCGTTGCAGTCATGTCCACTTCCTTGAAAATAAGCTACATGCACGCCAGGGATTAAGGTTCTTGAAGCAGATGCCGCTGGCTTGACCACCAAGGGCTGAGACCGAGGCGGCAACGGCGCCGGATGTGTCGTAACTGCAGTCGGAATAACAAAACCTGCTGTACCAGCAAAGGTCCTGCGTGGCCAATAAAACTCCTCAATGCCTGCATTCGACAGGCTCAATCCGTGGTCGCCGTTAAGGTAAACCCACGTCCCGTCAACAGTATGCTCGACATGATCAATCTCAAATGCCTGCGTGGCTCCAGCGAACTGTTTCTCCATCTTCTCGTTATGTTCCTCAATGACAGTCGCTTTCCAAGGCCCCAGTTTCGCAATCAACCAGGCTCCGCGCAAAGCATCGCCTACGGGCAAGGCTGTCTTCGTCGCGACCTTGAGTCGATTAACTCCTTTGTCTTTCCACCGCCGTTCCAGTGCAACGATGGAGCCAGAATAATTATCCACGGCACACGTGAGTTCAACGCCTTCGGCTTTCAAGCGCGAACCCGCTATCAAACAAGCACGCGGCTTTTGTTTTTCCTGCTGGGAAACCAGTCCGATGCGCCCAGTCATGGTAACCTCGCCGACACTGATCGTGCGACTCTTATCAAGGGCATACAAGAGCGTATCCATGCGACCCGGCGATTCAATGCGTAAAGCCACGCGCTTATCATCGCCCTTGTCAAGACGTGTCACAGAGGTGATTTTAGGTGTGTGATAGTAAGGCTCATGCACGACAACAAAAACACTCGATTCCCCCTCCTTCACGGTGTGGCGGAGGATACGATGCGGAATTCTTGGCCATTGATCGCTAGGCCTGCCTTCTACACCAGCAAATCCGCCTTCCACCAGAGAGGGGGATGTTGCGGATATAAACTCATACCCAGACCCGACAGCCACATGGCTGCGTATGCCAATGGCCGGACGGCTTGCCCATGAATTTGTCCCAGACAGAAAGGCTCCAACTGTTTGAGACTTGTCCCCGAAAGAAGGTCCTGCCCACGGATCATCACACACAGAAGAAAAATGAAAAACTCCAGGAATCATCGCGCGATTCACGTCGAAAAGAACACCATAACCCGAGCCCACCGAATCTCCTTGTTTGCGGGGCTCTACCCACGTTTCACCCGCAGGAAGCAAAGGTCGCAGACCCGGGACTGCTTGTGTGGCGAGAGACGAGGTCCCACTGGAATGATGTTGAGAAGAACTGCGCAAGTGATAATCATGCGTCGTGCCGCCAGTCACCTCGAAGACATCGATCACGTATGGCATATTGGGATCGCTTGCGTTAAGGATCAACGTACGAGCATAACGAGAGGCAAGGTCGGAATACGCTCGCGTATTATCCACGCGGATGACCGAAACCCCGTCCATGAGCGGCGCAAACAATTCCACATCTCCGCGTGTATACGAGGACTTCTGATTTTGCTGATTAATGACCACGGTCTGGTGACCGATGGTCATTTGACCGTATCGGCGCAATTGGCTTTTGTGGTAAGGGAAGTCATCCACTAGAGAGTGGCCAAACGCAAAGATTTGCAAGGTAAGACCAGACTGATGCCCATGGTTAACCCCATGCTCAGCAAAATCCAAGGAGACTTGAATCTGCTTATCGCCCGTACCAGCCCCAAGTGTTGCTCGACGCAACCCCGGCAACAACACATTGACACTCTTTTCCAATGGCCGGCAAGACTCACCGCATCCAGACCACCACGTGGGACCAAACCCAGGGCCAGAATCGTCATACGAGAGCCACCCACCACTCGGGAGGCGGAGTTGATCAGGCCCCGTTGTACAAAGACATCGATAGAACTCCTCCATCTCCACAAGAGGACGAATATTATCCAAGTGGAGCCCATCTTTCCCAACAAATCCCTGAGGATCACTGTATCCGTCAAGAAGACGCGCCGCCCCAACAAACGTCATCCGAAATAACGACGAATATCCCGGCGATTGATTATAAAGACCATCACAGCCTGTGACATAGCGCGGCACCTCCAATACCGCCTGATAACACGTATGTACACGTTCAGGATCTTCCAGCACCAAAGCTAACTGGATCATGTTTCTTAAAGCTGAAGAGTTGCCGAAAATAGCATCGTTCCCCTCCCCTTCTCGCGCGCGATCCAAGCGTTTTAACGGATCAAGAAAGAGATTGGCTCGGATGCGTTCCTTGGTGGCACGATCCAGAGAGGGACTTGATGCCGCCAGATCAAAAAGTTCCAGCAGGTCGCTTGGCAGATCCTCCCCACTACGCCGCCCCCACCGAGTATCAATATAACCATAAGGATATTTCTGGTTCAACGTGGTTGTATAATGATGCCCGTAGTCGGTGGTCAGCAAATAGTGCGGGTAACGCTGAGCCAATGCATCAAGACAATAGATCAGACGCTTGGCATAACGTTCGTCATGAGTCGCCTGATAGAGCTGCGCTACGGCATCCATACGGGGCAACAGCCACAGCTTTCTGGCCGTGTCAACGATCCCACGCATGTAGAGACGATGCGTTTTCCCAGCAATCTTTTCAGCGAGGGTACGGCCCCCCTCCTTGTCTTCCCAATATAAAACCGTAATATCCTCGCCCAGCATATTCCTGAACACCTGACTTTGGGTGATCGGAAAAGCGTCATTTGGAAAGATAGTTTTGCACGTTTTGCATTGCACCTGGGCCGGTTTTAATGGATCAAAAACGCCGGGAAATGGTTGCGGTTGCTCCGGCAGCGTCGTCACTGGTTTTTTACGGGCACATACCGGACATTGATGATGAATACGGGGTGTCTGCTCGGGGATGAGTGCGAGGACTTGGGCATCCGAGAGCTTCATAATTTCTTGGGCAACACCTTCGAGGCGTTTTTTGTTCACATCTTCTAAACTACGCCAACGCTCCAATACGGGGTGTTTGAAAACCGAAGATTGCGTGTTCGTCGAAGCAAAGGAGACCCAAGGCATCCCCAGCAATACACTCATTGTTATGATTCGTCGCATATTAAAAGATTTCCAGGTTTCAGGGGTCATTTATACTGTGCTCTGTTTTTTTCAATAACCGATATTGCTCAAGGCTTGCGCGCCGAGGCGTTCACGCAGTTGCGCCAGGTAAAGGCTGGCAGGCTCGACAGGTATTCCGTGCGATGAAAGCCACGGGCCTTTGAGCGACGCTTTTTTATCCAGTTCGCCGACTCCGCCGATGCACCAGTTCATGGCTCCGGGCGGCTGTTGTATATTGAACCATTTCGCCGTGCAATTCCAGGCCACTGCCCAACCGATTGCCCAACCATGTCCTGAACCGCTCGTGCCGCGGTTGATCAAGTCGATCCTTCCCTCAGGAAGATGGCACGAATCAATCAGCAAGGCAGTCGACCAGTACATGTGAGGTTGAATGGCTCCCCGCCCTTGAAATTCGCAGTGAAGCACAACATTGAGCGTCGCAGAGGCTCCCAAGGTCGCCACATAAAATGATCCGTCCCCTTTCGATGAACAGCGGTCGATAAAAACCTGAGAACCCCGAAGGGTAAAGTCTGATGAATAGCCGGCCCCTTTTGCCACGGTCGCCGTGTGGACGGCATGGACTTGTTCCAGCGTGATGCGGCGGGCGTTACCCCCAACAAGCACATTGCCAAGGGTGTCGTACATAGCGACGTCCTTAACCCAGCAATCTTTGCAGTTTTCAAGGGAGACGGAGAGATTATTTCCTGCTGTAAGGGTGCCGCTCGGTGGCGGCGAGTGGATCCGCAATGACTCAAGGCCGCAGTTCACCAACCGTTTGGGCCGCATCGTTTTGACCACAACCGCGGTTGCAGGGGCAAGTAACTGGCTGTCAATCACGTCGGTGAGCGGCACATCCAACGTGATGCGGTTGCCTTCGATCGAGCGGATCGTCCGTTCGAACGCAATCGGCGAATCCTTTTTCATCCAAGTCTGAGCTTGACCGTTTCTCACGAGGGTGTCCATACCCATGAAGTGAATCCATTTCGCTGTCCGAGGCCAACGGATAAAGACAGTGTCGCCCGCTACGAGTCCCTGCGCATCCTTGACAGTCAAACTTAAAGCTCCGGATGGAATATAGGCATCAGTGACGGGGAATGTGTTGGACGGCGTCTCTTTGGGAAACTTCAGTCGTTCCCCCTCAATGGAAACACACGTATGCGGGGTGCCGGTCATTTCAATGATTGTCCCATTCGTAGATGCACCTGAGCCACGCAACACAATGCCATCTTGGGAAAGCATGAGGGGCTTGGCACAATGGAAGGTTCCGGGGGCGAGCAGTACCGCGCCACGAACCCCGTCTTTCAACGGCAGGGCTGCAATTGCGTCAATGGCAGACTGGATCGCTGCGGAGTCATCCCCACCGGATGATGCGACCGTTTTCTGTACAGCCACACTCGGCAGTTTTACTCCGCCACCGCCATAGCCAGCATGAGAGAAATCAAGGATGCAATCATTACCAGCCATTACCTTATAGCTGAGCTTACCAGTGGCATCTAGACACGCCCACTCGCTTTCAACCTTAGGCGCACTCGCAACATGAAAACCGATACTAGTTGCGAGAGTTCCTGTCAGCAGCAGGCTCTGTAATGAACGAGAATATATTGGCATCTTATTGGTTTTTCTTATCCGAGAGGGTTGTCGAAACAATGTTCCATCCATCGAATGAAACGGCCATAGATTTTGCTGCATCTTGTGTCGCACAGCGGATCGTGATCGTTTTCATCTCCCCGGGCAGCAGGCATACATAGTTATCGCTGGCGTAAGCCGGCAGGACACGTGTGCCGTCGGTGGCATTGCGCAGAACGAGGTGGATCATCAAGGCCACGGCCTTGGTCGGGTTCGACACCGCTACAGTAGCCACGGTCTCATCACGCACGCGGATAAAGCTCACCTTTCCGTCGAGCTTGACCTGGGGCAGGGTCTCAAGGGCACGCAATGCTTCGGGTTTTTCCGGGGCGGATTGCCAATAGAAATTTTCAGAGAGTAGCTTGCCCGACTTCTCCCGCAGTTCGAGCTTCACAAATTGAACCGGGTGTGCAGCGAAATCAGACCACTCGACGCGGATGGGCTTGAGGAGGGTCGAGGGCACTAGGTCGATACGCTTCTCCGTTGATGTGAGAACCGTGGCATCGAGTCCGTAGACCACGACTTTGACCGTGGTCTTGAGAAATTCGTCGTAGGTTGTATTGACCACGGACACGGAATCATCAATCAAATTCCACTGCACATGAACCGGTTCGCAGGCTTTTTTTGCACCGAAGTAAGAGGCATGCGTATCGAAATCGGAGGTATAGAGCTGCCAGACCATGCTGGGCCAGGCCGGATGGCTCATCCACAGCAAGACCCCGGTGGCGGGCTGCCACATTTTGGAATTGAATGCCTCAAACAACAGCCGATGGTGCGTATAATTTTGCATCTGCATCCGGCGGATAAACCCGTCAAGATCGGCGCCCACGCCGTAGCGTTTTTCCGCTGCTTCGCGAAACGGAATAACGTCGCCGTGTCGCTTGGACGGAAAGTCATGATAGGCCCAGGCGTCGTTGGCCTGCCAAGGCCAGTATTGGCTTGGATCCAGCATGGCCCTGATAGCATCCACGGTCGGGATGGAATTGATGCCGACTTCTGTGCAAAAACCCTTGGAGTGTGTCGTGTAATACCACTTGGGGTCGTTATAGGTCCACGGGCCGCTATGCATGAGCTTATCTTTGCGTGAACAGGGAATGTAAATGCGGGTGCCATCAAGTTTCTGTAGGCTTTCAGCTAACGGCCTATTTAACCACTCGGGCGGCGTGCCCTCGTTGCGCCCGCACCAGACAGCGATGGATGCATGGTACCGGAAACGCTTAATAGTATCGTCCGCGTTGGCCATGAAACGTTCCGCATCGATGGCCGGCAGATTACACCGTTCCGTTGAAAGCCAAAAATCATTCCAGACCATCAGGCCATATCGGTCGGCCAGTTCAAAAAAGTTTTCCTGGGTATTTTGTCCTGTCCAATTGCGGATCATATTGAGACCGGCTTCACGCTCGAGGCGGAACGACGGCTCCAGACGGGCGGTTGAGGAACGCTTGAGCACTTCATCCAAGCCCCAGTTTCCGCCACGCACGAAGATGCGGCGCCCGTTGACCTTGATGTAGAATGGGCCGTCGTGGACTTCGGGTTTGTCCTTCTTGGGCAGGTAGTCGTAATTCATCTGCCGCAGTCCGACTCGCACGGAGAGGTGGCTGGATTCCATACCAGAAGCATCAAGGACGCGAAAGGTCAGATCATGCAACGTCGGCTCTCCATAGCCATTCGGCCACCAGAGCTTCGGGTTTGCGATCACCAATTGCGGAAACTCCGAGGGAGCGAAGGTGACTGTGCCTGTCTCATGGGAGGCCAGTGAGATTTTTTGTGTGACGTGAATACCGGAGAGCGCGGCCTCAATGGTTATCTTTTTCGGCTGGGACGTGACATTGCACACATCGGCCTTCAACGTTACTTCAGCCACGGACAGATCAGGCAATTTCGGGAGTTTAGTGATGACCTGCGGATCTGCCACTGTCACAGGACCGGAAGGCGAGATGACCACGTCCTGCCAGATCCCGGTGCAGCGGTCGCGCGTCGTCGGATTCCAGTCCCAGCCCTCGGTACAAAAAAATGTGGGGCCATCCAGAAGTGCGTCTGCGCCGTTGCTGCCGGGACCTAACTTGACCGATGACTCGCCTGTGCCCAGGGTGTAATGAGGCTGAGGCCAGACGCGGACAGCGAGGACATTGTTGCCCTTTGCGACAAGCAAAGCTGTCGCATCAAAACGACCCCGGAGAAAGGCACCCGTCATGTCGCCTAACCGACACCCGTTCAACCAGATTTCAGCATGGTAGTTGATCCCGTTGAAAAGAAGCTCGATGTTTCGGTTTTTCCATGTTTCCGCCGAGGGGAACTCCACACGGTACCACCAGGATTTCGTCGCAAGGTCAGGGATGAGGCTGTTGTTGAGACCATGCGTGGGTTCAGGAAAAATGCCTTGCTGCACAAGTGTGGTCAGTGCCGTGCCGGGCACGGTGGCGTCAAACCAGGCCCGTGTGTCGAAACCGGGCTTGGCGATTTTTTCTGGTGGCGCAGCAACAGTCAAGGCATCCGCCATTTCCCAGCCGCGATCCAAGCAGATGGCACCTTCTGGGTTAGACCGTGCAAGGGGATGTTCAGCGCGTTTGGGGGTACGCTTAAGCGCCACGGGCGGAACAGGCTTTGGAAACATGTCCGGCGGCTGGATTCTCGGATTACGTTCGCCGTCCGTAAATTGAATGATGTCGGAGCGATTACTTGGCGTTGGCCCTATGGGTGCACGTTTAAAAACGCAGGCATCCAGATCGTTAACCGGCTTCGACGACAGTTCTATTTCCTGACTCAAGATGCCGTTTCCCCAAATGGTGAAACGGGCGACCTTCCCGTTAAAGCAAGAGCCATCTTTCCATGCAGGCGGCGCAGCCACCATTGGTTGCATGGCAGCACGTGTGAGTTTGACATCCGTTTTGCCGACCTCTTTACCGTCAACGTAGAGGCGCAGGGTTTTCCCATCGTAAGTTGCGGCCAAATGCTGCCAGGCGTCAGATTTCACAGCAACTTGAGAGCAGAGGCGATCGGGAGTAATTACGAGTTCATGTTTGATGGCTGAAGAACCGCCATACCAGAAAAACCAGCCCTTGCTGTCTGCACAGAAGTAACGTTGTCCGCCAATATAGTCTGTTCCATCGCCAAAGCCTGCCACAATTGTTGGAGCTGTGATAACAGCGGCTGGTTTTACCCAAGCGGAAAGCGTCCACGTAGCTCCTGCTTCAGTCGGTGGCGCCCCGTCGAACCATTCAACGTGCCCGGGGCCGGAGCCGCTGGCGGTAGCGCTGAATGGCCCAAAAACAGGTGCAGCATGCGTGATTGAAACTAGAGCGAAGACGGCACCGATAACAAACGATTGTCTTATGGTCATTAGATTTTTCTTGGAGTTGCATTGCCTCAGTTGAACCTGATGATCGTGCCATTCGGTGGACCCTTCAGTACGTTCAGCGCGCCTGTGCCACTAAAATAGAGATTGTTTAGCGGCGCATTGGTGCCATACACACCTCTATCCATATTGACGCCGTTGATCTTCAGGAATTTGATCGTGTTGGTACCGGTGAAGTTCAGGTACATCTTCGCATTACCGTTATCCGTGGCGATGATGACCGATGAGGCGGCACCGAGACTGTTAGTCTTTTGGGTTTCCAGCGTGCCCAGGCTGACCGTGGTGATGCCGGCGTAGGTATTGTTCGTACCAGACAGAATCAGTTTCGAGCTCGTGCTGTTCTGCACGACGGCCGTGACGTTGGGGCCGATGGTGCCGCTGATGGTCACAATATTCGTGCCGGAACCTTTGTTGGTGATCGCGCCGGTCATATTGATGCCGCCGGTTTGCAAGGTAAGCGCGCCTGTTCCGACATCGTTCTTGAGGATCAGGTTGCCCGTGCCGGTTACGCCGCCGGAAAAGATCATAGCATCGGTGGTGTTATCTGATGCACCCAGAGAAAGGTCGCTGTTCAGGGTGATAGGGCCATTGAAGGTGAAGGTCTGTCCGCCACCATTGCATTTGATCAACAGCGTGCCTGTGGAACCGACCACCGTAGTAATAGAATTGGTAAAGGTCCGTCCGACTTGCGACATCGTCAGAGTCGCGCTGTTCGTATCCCCATTCCCTAGCGAGATCGTGCCCGTGCCAAAATTTTGCTGGGCAGTCTGCCCAGCTACGGTACCCATCTGGATGTTCAGCCCTCCGGAGAAGGTATTCGCACTGGCATTCTGGAGGTTAAGCGTGCCGGTGCCTTTTTTTGTCAGGGCACCTGATCCCGCGATGGAGGCCGAAAGTGTATAGGCGTTGACACTGTTGCTGACAATCATGGAAGCGGGTGTCACAGGGGCAATGCTGGTGATCGTGGCGGTCGCAATGCCACTGTCGTCAAAGGTCACCGTATCGGAATACATGAAATTGGTCGGCGTGGACGTGCCTGTGACCACCCAGTTAGTCGTGACGCTCTCCCATTGACTGAAAATATTTCCTCTCCATGTCACAGCTTTCGGAGGCGGAAAACTTGTCAGATTCAGCACCAAATCCTTCCCGTCTCCGCTAATAGAAAGGATTGCACCCACACTTGACCCAGGCAGTGTGCCACTCACGCTCGTACCGCCACCCATCATCGTTCCAGTGATGCCGTTTACCGTGTGGACAAGTGTGTATGTTGTTTGGCTCGCATCCAGAATCCCACTGATCTGGAGGCTCGCCAGACTCAACGCACCGCTACCGATGTTTAGCGTGCCGCTGGGCAGCGTAATCAAGTCGCTCGCGTTCGTCGTAGCCAAGTCAAAAACCAGTGTACCCGCCGTGCCCGCCGCCGCACTGATGTCCAACACACCTGATGTGCTAAGCGCCAGCGTGAGCGTGCCCACCGTGCCGGCCACAGAACCGGGCGACACCTTACCGCCAGCCTCAACCACCACACTCCCGTTCACCGCAGAAAGCTCGATCTTCCCTTTACCGCCCAGGGTGCCGCCGGATTTCACCGTGTACGTGCCGGTCCCGTTGGCCACGGTATTCGTTCCGTTGACAAACAAGGTGCCAGCGTTGATCGTGGTTGGACCGTTATACGTGTTCATGCCTGTGAGGATCATCTGCGAAGTCGCATTGTTCTGAACAACGTTTGTGACGGAGCTACCGATGTTGCCGCTGATGGTCGTGGCGCCCATGCCAGTTCCAGAGTTGGTGATGGAGCCGCTGTGGTTGATGTTTGTGGCGGAAACCGTGAACGCGCTGTTGCTGTTCGCGTTGAAGGTCAAAGGGCCGCTACCGGAGATGTTGCCTGGACCGACGGTCCACGTATAGTTCGCGTTGTTGTTGGAGAAAGTCAGCCCACCGGTGCCAATCACCACACCTCCCATGATTTTTATATCTGTTCCTGTCATACCCGGCACAGAGGCGATGGCGAGGGCAGGCGAACCACTTGAGGTCTCGGTGATCAGACCGTTGAAGGCGATATACTTGCCAGAGCTACCATAGTCAAAAGTAAGGTTGTTGTTTAGTGCGACAGTTCCGTTGATGGTTGCGTTCCCTTTTAAGTTGTCGCTCGTAAAGATCATGGCACCCGTGTTACCGGCAGCCACCACGATGTTGTTGGTATACGTGCCATTGGACTGATAATTAAAATACAACTTGGCAGTATTAGCGCCGGAACTGTCTCCCAAGGTGATTGTCCCTGTTCCCGCGGAGTATTGACTAATCAGCACCGTCCCCGCCTTGATGGTCAACCCACCCGAGAAGGTATTCGAGCCGGCGAGCGTCAACGTGTTGGTGCCGGTCTTGGTCAGCGCTGACGTGACGGACTCGGTGATGTTGGAGTTGATCGTGATGGCCCCGGTCGACGCCGCTCCCAACGTTAGGTTGGCGCCCAAGGTGATGGGTGAGTTGATGGTGAGGGTACTCGTGCCAGCATTGGTGATCGCTGGCAGGGTGCCACCGTTGTTCACGAAGTTCAGAGAACTTCCGCCGGTTGAATATAGGTTCACAGTCTGGTTCGTCACCACCAGCAACTGGTTGAGAGAAAAGGCACCCGCGTTGTTGGTACTGTTGTCGGTCGCCTTGGGGTTGAAGACAATGATGGTATCCGCAGCGCTGACGCCTGCCACGCCGTTTGACCAAATGGTGGCAGAGCCTGGCGACCAGTTGCCGCTGGCCGTGTTCGTATAACTCGCCGCCTGCACGCTACCGAAGCAGAGGGCGACGGCCACAAACAGAGATGGCGCGAAAACTTGTTTTGCTACTGCACAGACGGACGTACAGCGTGTAAAAATTAGTGAACAAGGCGTATTACTTTCGATTCGAATTCTCATGTCAAAACTCCATGTTGAGGATTTGATTTACAAACAATACAGCTAAACTCGAATAACATGTTATCACATTTGAAAAATCCTGTGTATCGGTAAAACTAACGATGACAAAAATTCCACATACGTTGCGATCCTAATGAAAACAGTATGTTAGAGATTTAACGGATGAAAAACCGCATCTTTGCCGGAATCGACTGTCTGCGCAGTCCAACGCCCTCGATTCCAATCTTCAGCTTACCACACAGACGGGGGCATTATTTTTTCACATGGCCGAACGCGGCGTATTAATTTTCATTCGGATACCCATCATAAACCTCCTAATCCTCATCTCGACATACCTTGACACTGCTTTTCAAACATTATTTCTAGTATATCATTCTCGCCGAAAACCGTGTAGTCGGTAATATTACCGATGGCGTGATTCATTTTAGTTGAAATGAATCATACCAAGTAGGAAGTAGCAGGAGGGAGGAGAAAATAGCGGAGAACTACTCTCTAATACATTTAAAATCAAGGTGTTACAACTCCTCCATCCTCCCTCCTACCTACTCCCTCGGGTGTTGATTCAACAAAGTCGAATCACACCCGGAGCGATTTAGCTACAGCCTGGGATCGGGAGTTGACGTGCAACTTTTCGTAGATATGTTCGATGTGGGTACGCACTGTGGAATAACTGGAGTCGAGCTTGTCAGCGATCTCTTTGTACATGAAGCCCTGTGCAAGAAGGTCGAGGATGTCGCGTTCGCGAGGCGAAAGATCGTCTGATACTTTTTCGGGCGTCGCACTCTTAAAAGACTGAACCACTTTGCGGGCGATACTACTGGTCATCGGTGCTCCGCCACCATAAATATCGCGTACTGCTGCCAGCAACTGAACAGCAGGCACGGGCTTGACTAAGTATCCTCCGGCGCCCGCGGCCAGAGCATCAAAGATCACATCGGAATCCTTGTGTACGGTCAACATCAAAACATGGGATTTCACACCCAGCTCGACAAGCTGACGTACACAATCGACACCACTGATCCCCGGCAGGTTGATGTCCATGATAATGACCTGCGGTGCGAGTGCAGGAATGGCGGCCACAGCATCTTCTCCTGTTCCATACTGACCCACGCACTGGCAATCGCTGGCGCGATCCAGAATCATCGCCACCGTCCGCCGGATGCGATCATCATCTTCGACCAAAGCGACCGTAATCAGTTTGGATGTTTTAGTTGCCATAAAATCCATAGTGGTTGATACATTACCATAGTCCTCCGTCACCGGGCAGTCGGTAATTCTACCGATAGCGACCACAAAGATCACTCTCTCTGTTCTCTGCGGTACCAGAATAATTCACCACAAGGAACACAAAGATCGCAAAGATCAATTTCTTTTCTCTGTGCTCTCTGCGTTCTCTGTGGTAAAAAAACTCTCACTTCTCTGCAGTACGAGAATAATTCACCGCAAGGAACGCATAGATCGCAAAGATCAATTTCTTTTCTCTG
>JBAXOG010000056.1:0-28243 GCA_037133395.1 bacterium
TTTTGGCGTTTACCCATGACGAAACCGCGACCCCCCAGAAACTGACCCATTACATATTCCCCGAAAATACCATTGCGTCATCCTAAGTAGACGTGATATCATAATTTGCTTTTAAGGTTTAGGGAATTCTGACAGGGGATAAAAAATTGCATTTATCATCAACCGTGCGGCATTGCCGTGCATGGCACAAAGGGGGAGAAATTATGATCGGGTTTAAAGTAAAGATGTTAGTTACAGTTTCGGTTTTTTCTGTTTTTGCAATCTTTGCTGCAGACAAGCCGAGTGATCCAGCGAATAATGGTTCTGGCAACCTAAAGTCCCACAAACAAACAGTAAACACGTCAATCGCTCCTCACGCGGCCAAAACGAAACAAAAAGTTAAGGAAGCAAAAGTTAAAGCAAAGGAAGCTCCCCGCGGCAAAGAATCACTCGAGGCGCTCGTCAAAAACTCACCGCCCGACGCACTGGTTCGTTCCATCAAGCACATTCTCAAGTCCAAACCCCGAGACTACAAAAATGGCCACGACTATTTAAAGCAGGCCGAAGATATTGCCGTGAAGATGCCCGCCCTTCTCTCCAAACTCGACAGTGGCGACCCCGAAGCTGTCAAGCTCTACCAGGAACTGGAAGCACTCAAATTCAAGGCACTGGTCTTGGACAACCCCTTCATCAATTTTGATGAAACACTTGTTGTCATGTCGGATCGTCTCTCAACAAAAAATAATTGGCTCGGAACACATGCGATTGCACCCAAGGGGCACAAGAGCAAAATTGCAAAGTTCAACATCAAGACAAAGCAAATCACGGATCTATATGAGCCTAAAGATGGCTCGTTTGTCGGCGAACCCGACCTCTATTTTGATGGTTCAAAGCTGCTCTTTACTACCACCGACGATAACAAAACATTCCAAGTCATGGAAATGGGCATCAACGGGGATAAGCTCCGTCAAGTGTCAAAAATGACCGGAGAGTTTGTCCACTGCTATGGCGGTGTTTATCTGCCAAATGATAAAATCATTTTTAGTTCCACCGCTCCGCTGGTGGGCGTACCGTGTATCGGCGGTGGTCAAACTGTGCCTAATCTCTACGTAATGGGAGCCAATGGTGAAAGTCCGCGCCAACTCACATTTGAGCAGGATGCAGACTGGTATCCGACGGTTCTTGCAGATGGCAAGATCATGTATCTGCGCTGGGAGTACACAGACATCATGCACTACTATACGCGCATCATGATGACCATGAACCCAGACGGCTCGAACCAGCGTTCGGTTTATGGATCCCAGAGCCTGTGGCCCAACGCCATGTTCAACGCACGCCCCATTCCTGGACAACCTGGACAGTTTACCGCGATTGTTTCAGGTCACCATGGCGTCGCTGGAACGGGTAAGCTGACTATTTTCGACACCAATAAAGGGTACGCCCATGCAGACGGTGTCGTCCAGCATATCCCAGGTTACGGCAAGAAGGTGACGCATGTAACCGTTGACCAGTTGTATCCGAAAGTGAAGAAAGAATTACTTCAGCAGTTTCCTAACCTGCAAAAGGATGTGGATGACCTCATCGCCAAAAGCATGCCGCCAGATCCTCAGAGTGTCAAGGATTACCATGATCTGAATAATGACTTTTTTAACAAGTGTTATGGACGGCTACGCGATATTTATCCTGAAATGGCCCTGGACTTAGATGGCCTAGCCAACGGAGTCTATCCGCAATGCTACCAGCCCTATCCCATCAATGCGAATTACCACTTGGTTGTTGCGCAGGTCACACCGAATAGCCCCTACCGCCTCTATTTAGTAGACACTTTCGACAACTTTGTTGCTGTTCAGCCAGAAGATATGGGTCAGTACAAGGTCATGGTCGAACCGTATGTCCTGCAAAAGCGGGAACGTCCGCCTGCAATCCCTGAGCGCGTGAATCTCCAGGACAAGGAAGCCGTCTGCTATATCCAGAACATTCATCGCGGTCCTGGCATCAAGGGCGTCCCATTGGGTGAAGTCGACTCCCTTCGCGTCTTCACATACGTCTATGGCTATTACCGCACCGGCAGCCACAATCACCTGGGCGTCGAGAGTGGATGGGATTGTAAACGTGTGCTGGGAACCGTAAAAGTTGAAAAAGACGGTTCTGCTATGTTCAAGATTCCTGCAAACACAACCATTTCGATCCAGCCTCTGGATAAACAAGGCCGTGCAATCCAGCTATTCCGAAGCTGGCTGGTCGCCATGCCGGGTGAAGAACTTTCCTGCGTCGGCTGCCACGAGCCGCCCACCGAACCGCCTCTGACCAGCAAGACCCTCGCATCGCTCAAGGTGCCACAGAAGATTACGCCCTATCGTACGCCCGTGGAAGGTTTTTCGTTTAGCAACGAGATTCAGCCGATATTGGACGCTTATTGTATACGGTGCCATGACGGAACCAACACAAATATGCCCAACTTTAAGGATACGACCCTTGCATCTAACTTCAGCAATGCATACCATGCGTTCCATCGTTATTTTCGTCGCCCCGGACCTGAAAGCAGCGGCATCATGAACATTCCTTACGAATTTCATGCTTCGACCTCCGAAGGCATCCAAATGCTGGAGAAGGGACACCACGGCGTAAAGCTCGACGAGGATTCTTGGCGCCGCCTCTCTATGTGGATTGACCTAAATGTACCTTATTATGGAAATTGGTCATCCGTCTATGCTAGTGACTCAGGAAAAGGCGCATGGGCGACCAACATCGCCACGAGAGCTGCGGAATCCCGCGAAAAATATGCATATATGGATTCGGATGAGAATCGCGAGTACATTTCTCCCGCGCCCCACCCGATTAATGTCACAAAGGAGAAGAGCGAGGAACGGCAGGCTCCCGTAAGCGTTTCCGCATCCAACTGGCCTTTCTCCGGAGAGATTGCCAAGGAAATGCAGAAGAAACTCGGCACGGTGAAGAAGACCGTTCAAATCGCTGACGGCGTAAGCATCACACTCGTTCGTATACCGGCTGGCGAATTCATCATGGGCAGCGATGACGAAACCGCACTCGAGCAACCGCGCCACAAAATCAAAATTACTAAGCCTTTCTGGATGTCCGAAAATGAAATCAACAACGCCGCATTCTTCGCCTTCAAGCCTGCTCACAACGCCAGCGTTTTCGATCAGCAATGGAAAGACCATGTGCGTCTGGGTTACTATGCTTGTTATGTTGAGCAGCCTGCGGTACGCATGAGCTGGCTTGACGCAGATGCCTTCTGCGCATGGCTGAGCAAGAAAGCTAACATGAAGGTTTCCCTGCCCACTGAAGCGCAATGGGAATGGTCCTGCCGGGCTGGTAGCGACAAGGCTATGTCTTTTGGCGAGAAGGATGCTGATTTCAGCCAATATGCAAACCTTGCGGATAAATCCATTGAGAAGTTTGCAGTCACGGGTGTCAATCCGACCTTTAACCCCAAGAACGTTGGAAATCGTACCCTCGATTTCATTCCGAGAGTAAACAATTTCAACGATTCACAATTCCTTGTGACCGGAACCAAACAGTACCAGCCAAATGCCTGGGGACTCTACGACATGCATGGCAATGTTTCTGAATGGACACGCAGTGATTACGTGCGTTATCCATACAAGGCAGAGAAGAGCGATACCCAATCGGTCAATGAAAAGAAGGCTGTTCGTGGCGGGTCCTTCTTCGATCGCCCCTACCGCGCAACATCCAGCTATCGCTTGGGCTATGCGCCTTGGCAGGGCGTATTTAACGTGGGCTTCCGTATTGTCGTCGAGGATTAATAATGGCTTCAAAAAGTGCCTTATTGCCTTATTGCGTTATTGCCTTATTTAAAATTGGACGTTGGACGTTGAGCGTTGGATGTTGGACGTTTTCAATTTCCAGCATTTCATTTGTGTTGTTCGCCTCTTCCGTTTTTGCGGCAGAGGCCAATTATCTTTCACCGTCCGATCTTCTTGCGACCAAGGATGGTAAGACGCTCTATGTTGCCTGCGAAACAGCAGGCCAGGTCATGGTCTTTGACACCGCCTCTGAAAAGGTCACGGCTCGGCATACGGTTGCAAACGTCCACGAATTAGCGCTCTCCCCTGATGAAAAACTCCTCTATGTCGCGGGCGGCACCAGCCATGGCATGTTACAAGAGGTGGATACAAAATCCGGGAAGACACTGCGCTCCTTCCCGGCAGGTCACACGCCCATGTCCCCCCGGTTAACCAAGGACGGCAAAACGCTCTTCTATTGCAATCGCTATGCACGTATCGACCAGCCGGATGTCCATGCAATCGATGTGGCTACTGGCAAAACACTCAAGTCTGTGAAGGCAATCCGCGAACCCGTCACGATGTGCCTATCCAAAGACGAGCAGACGCTCTGGACCTTCAACCATCTGCCATTGATGGAGGCGAACCTCTCCAATATCTTTGCCTCGGTCTGCGTCTATGACACGAAAGATTTGAAGCAACGTGCAAAACTTGATTTGCCATCTGGCTCCTTTGCCATACGCGGCTCTGTCATGAGCCAGGATTGTAAATACTGTTTTGTCACTCATACCATCGGACGCTTCACTGTACCGACCACTCACCTTGACCGTGGCTGGATCAATACCAGCGCCATATCGGTCTTTGATGTCGAAAAATGTGCCTACATCAACACAGCTCTCTTAGATGACACCACGCGAGGCGCACCTAATCCTTGGGGTGTCGATGTCACTGCAGATGGTAAATGGCTCTGCATTGCAGCCGCTGGAATTCACGAGTTGATTGTCATCTCGATACCCGAACTCATGAAGCGCTTTGCAACAAACGAAAAACCGAAAGAAATCGTGAACAACCTCTCCTTCCTTTACGGAGCAAAAACACGGGTGCCTATGGATGAGACCCAAGGTTCACGCGCTGTTGTCATCACAGGGAATCGTGTTTATTGCGCAAACCGATTTTCAGACAATCTCTCACTCGTCGAGATGTGGGATGACGGCCCTGGCGGATCAGTCCCGTTGCCGCTTGTCGAGAAACCCAAGGAGCCTGACTTAGCCCGAAGTGGCGAACGAATCTTTAATGACGCAACGCTCTGCTATCAGCAGTGGCAATGTTGTGCAAGTTGTCACCCAGACACCCGTTCTGACGGCACCAACTGGGACCTGCTCAACGACGGTATTGGCAATCCCAAGCAATCTCGAAGCATGCTCTATACCCACAGGACATCGCCGGTAATGATCACGGGGGTCCGCGAATCCGCTGAAATTGCTGTTGAAAAGGGCTTCACCATGATTCAGTTCCATGCCGTGACACCCTTCTATCTCGAAACCGTCAATGCGTATATCAAATCATTGGAGCCCGAACTGAGCCCGTATCGGAATCCCGACGGCACACTCACAGCCTCTGCATTGCGTGGCCAAGTAATTTTTGAAGGAAAGGCCGAATGTATCAAATGTCATACGCCCCCCTACTACGGCGATAAGAAGAAATACATTTTCGGTCTGGGCACGGACAACGACAGAAACCGTGCGTTCTGCACACCTATCTTGATTGAAGCCTGGCGTACCGCTCCATACATGTATGACGGACGCGCCATCTCCATCCAGAATGTCATTACAACGGACAACAGCAACAACAAGCACGGCAACACAAAAGGCCTCTCAACGAAAGAGGTCCAAGACCTCGCCGAATACGTCAACTCGCTGTAATATATTGCTAACTTTTTTTCAGTTCTGCAGCCCGTGCTTCGAGTTCGGTCCAGCGGGTGAAGACAGTTTCGAGTTCTTTTTCCGCCTGTGTCAACCGCGTTTGGGCGCGTTCGAACTCAGCGGGAGCCTTCTGGTAGAACGCCCCATCGCAGAGCTTTTCATGTAGCAGACGGATCTCCTCTTCCAACTTTTCAATCACCTTCGGAAGTTCTTGCAGAACACGCTGATCTTTATAGTTCAGGCGATTTGAAGAGGTGCGGACTGCGGGCGCACGTGCTTCGGCAGCAGCTTTGCTGGCTGCCGCCTTTAACTCCGCCTCCTTTGCGCGTTGCGCAAGCCAATCCGCATAGCCGCCAGGATACAGATCCACTGTGCCATCACCTTCCAACACAAAAGTGCTCGTTACTATATTGTCCAAGAAGGTACGGTCATGACTGACAAGCAACAAGGTGCCTTCATATCCCATCAACTGTTCTTCAAGCAGTTCAAGCGTTTCTATATCGAGGTCGTTCGTGGGTTCGTCGAGGATCAGGAGATTGCCGGGATTCAAAAAAAGCTTAGCCAACAGCAAGCGGGCACGTTCACCGCCTGAGAGCGCGCTCACTGGAGTCCGCGCACGTTCAGGCGTGAAGAGAAAATCTCCCAAGTACCCATGAACATGCTTGCGGACACCGCCGATCACCAACTCTTCCTTGCCCTCCGCTACATTTTCAATGACGCTCTTTGTCAAATCCAATTGGGCGCGCAGCTGATCGAAGAAGGCGATCTGCACACGCGAACCTTCGTAAACCGTTCCGCTGGTCGGGGCCAGCCGTCCGCACAGCAAATTGAGGAGCGTGGTCTTGCCAGACCCATTCGGGCCAATGATGCCAATGCGCTCACCGCGAAAGATTTTATTCGTGAAGTCGTGGATAATCGGATCTCTTCCAGGATACGCGAACGACAGATTCGTAATCTTCAAGACTTGCGCACCGGATGAGCCGCCGGAGTCCAACGACAGTCGGCTCGTGCCAGACTGCGTGCGACGCTGGGAAAATTCCTGACGCAATTTCTGCAGAGCCATGACGCGCCCTTCGTTGCGTGTCGTACGCGCTTTGACGCCACGACGGATCCAAGCCTCTTCCTGCGCCAGCTTCTTGGTCTTGCGTTCCCAGAAAACCTCTTCGTCACTGATCAAATCCTGTTTGCGTTGAAGGAAGGTCGAGTAGTCACAATCCCAGCCTGCGAGCTGGCCGCGGTCTAAGTCTAGCACCTTGGTCGCAACGCGCTTAAGGAAGGAGCGGTCATGCGTCACGAAGAGACATGCACAACGGCTCTTGCGCAGAAACTCCTCCATCCATTCGATGGATTCGATATCCAGATGGTTCGTCGGTTCGTCCAGCAACAGCACATGGGGATCAGTTAAAAGCGCATGCGCGAGCAAGGCGCGGCGGCGCATCCCGCCGGAGAGCGAATTAAAGAGCTGATCACCATCAAGACCCAGTTGCATCAAATAGCGGCTCGCACCGGCATGGTGCGTATCATGCAAATGATGGGGCAGCCCCTGCTCCACGATGTCCAAGACCGTCCCGTCCAAGTCAGTCGGCACATCCTGTGTCAGATAGGCAACGCGCACCCCGGGTTGCTTAATCAATTCACCTTCATCCGGTACTTGTAATCCGGCAATAATTTTCAACAAGGTGGATTTCCCCTCGCCGTTTCGACCCGTGACACAGGCGCGATCCCCCTCCTCAATTGAAAAGCTCACGTCGTCCAAAACGAGCGGCCCACCATATTGCATTGAAATATTTCGAAGTGAAAGTAAAGCCATAAGAGTAAGTGCCAAGTTAATAGGTGAAAGTGAAAGGTTGAAACAATCTCATATTCGTCTGGAGAGGTCAAGCCTTACGCAAGCCTTACAAAGAAAAACTGAATGGCTATTGACAGGGAATTTTTTTTGATATATAGTATCGACCATACCAGACCAAACCAGACCAACGAACAGAGGTTCAACGCTATGCCACATAAACAGAAAATCGCTCTTGCCATCAATCCCTTGTCAGATGTGGACAAGTACCGGCAACTGGTAGACGGAATCATAGACGCGATACGTACTGGCAGTATCAGGAGGGGCGAAGCGCTTCCAACGGTTGGCTATTTCTGCAAGTCCTTTGGCCTTTCAAAAGAGACGGTCCTTAAAGCGTACGCCATCCTGCGCAACCGCGGCATCGTGACAGCCATTCCACGGAAGGGCTATTTCGTGGCGACGGAATCTGTGGAGCACAAAGCGAATGTGCTCGTCCTGTTCGATGAATTTCCAGGCTATAAACAGATCCTTTATGACCAGTTCATCAAGGAGCTAGCAGGCAAGGCACTGGTTGACCTCATGTTTCACCACTGTCGGCCCGCACTCTTCGAGTCCCTCCTGCTGGACAACATCAAAGACTACGACTTGGCCGTGGTCATGCCCTTTGCGGACAAGTCGGTGGGGAAGGTTCTCGCACAGGTTGATCCTAAGAAAGTGCTGCTTCTCGACCGGCGGGAGTATGCGGATGAACGCTTTCCCTTCGTCGGCCAGGAGTTTGAAGAGCAGACCTATCAGGGCCTTGTAGCAGCGTCAGACCTGTTAAGCAAATACAAGACCTTTTACCTGGTCTTCCCGCACAAGGCGGACGTGGCGATCAAGTCCAGCCAGGCGCCCCGCGAGATCATCAAGGGGTTCTTGCGGTTCTGCCGCGAACAGCGGCTGCCCCACCATGTGCTTGACTGCGTGGCAGAGTTACCGGTCAAGAAAGGGGATGCCATCTTCCTGATTGACGATGCAGACCTCGTGACCGTGGTGGAGGTTGCGCGGGCTAAGCAGTTCATGCTCGGCGCGGATGTCGGGATCCTCTCTTACAACGACTCGCCAGTAAAGCGCGTGATCGACAGGGGCATCACAGTCCTTTCAACGGACTTTGCGGAGCTGGGGCGCCGGGCTGCGGAATATGTGCTGAATCCGAAGCCGATACAGGAGATCCAATCGACGGATCTGATTCGTCGTCAGTCACTTTAAATGTGTTGAGTTGCAATAACAGGATGTATTGGGTTAATCAAAGGAGTCAAGTATGAAAGCGATGATGCGGAGAAATGTACGGATGGTGTTCGGCATGGCGATTGTTTCTGCTTCGTTCGGCCTGCAAGGGGCTGACGTGTTCTGGAGCGGCGCGACCAGCACGGATTGGTTCACGCCGTCGAACTGGAGCGGCGGGAGCGTGCCGGGCAGCGAGGATGTGGCGGTGATCGATCCGCTTCAACAGGCCGTAACCCGCTGGGAGGTTCAGTTGACCAATGCCGTGTCGGTGGCGGGCCTCCGGTTCACGAACCTGACGCAGTCTGTTCAGGGCAGCGCCTCCGGAACGTATGCATTAACGGTTCCTGGCAACGCCTCTGCGCGCTATGCGCTGACGGTGGGCACCGCCGGCATCGGCGTGTCAGGCAATCAAGTCACACTCTCGTGCCCGTACGTGGCGGCGACTCAACAGACATGGAGTGTCGCGTCAGACGCCGAACTCATCGTGTCGGGCGAGCTGCGAGGCACGGCCCTCCTGGTCAAGTCAGGCACCGGCAGGGTCTGGCTCTCCGGACAGAGCCTCTTTACCGGAAGTTACCGCGTCGAAGCGGGCGTTCTGAAGGGTTTAACCGGATTTGGGCCGCCAGTATTAAGCGGCCTCAAAGTTTGGCTTGACGCGGGCGCGAGGAATACGATCATCACGAACAGCTCGGGTTCGATTACAACATGGTCGAACAGAGTCGGTTTCTCAGCGATGACCACCGCAGGCGGAACCGGGCCGCTTTTCATCACGAATGCACTTAACGGGAAACCTGCGGCGCGTTTTGTCAGTTCCTCTAATCATCGGCTAGTCATGGAGTCGGGCTATTCGAACACAACCAATCTTTCCACCGTCTTCGTTCTCTATCAGCGGCGAGATGCGCAGACTCTGTATGCGGGTGTGCTTTCCATGTACAAAAACGGAGAGCAGGATTGGAACACGCAAAACGGCTTCTCGCTGGCCTTGAGTGCGGCCAAAAATATCTATTGTTCTCGCTATAGCAAAACCACGCCAGAGCTGCTGTTTTCTGCCGAGAGGCCGATTTGCCTGATGTCACGGTTCAACGGTGTCTCGCACCGGCTTGTCGAAGACAATTATCGTCTCTACGCAGATCTTACCGATGTTAAGATGACGGGCTCCTTTAACGCCGATCGGCTGTGCCTTGGAAACCGGCCGGTGTCTAACTTTGCCTATCCATTCAACGGCGATATTTCAGAAGTATTAGTCTATAACCGTGTGCTGACTGCGGATGAGGAGCAGTCGGTCTACAGCTATCTGTGGGAGAAGTGGCAACAGAAGGAGAGTCTCGGTGCGTTGCTGGCAGACGCCGCTGTGCATATGGATGCCAGTGTGGCAACCTCGGTGATCACCAATGCGTCAGGGCGAGTCACGGCCTGCTCTAACCGGGTCTCAACGACCGCGCTGACGATTCCGGCCACGAACGAGTGTGTCGGGCCGCTGTGGGTAGCCAATGCGATGAACGGACGCCCTGTGCTTCGCTTCGCCAAAGCGGATAAGACCGCTCTGGTGATGGAGGCCGGCTACACGAACCTCGGAGCGCAGGCGACAGCCTTTGTGGTCATGCGGTACGGCGTGTCGGGCTCTGATTACGATGGCGTGCTGTCCGTTTTCAATGCCACAGGTTTCTCGGACCATGATAATTCAGGTCGTGCGCTCCTGATCGCAGCCCGTTATGCTGATTACTCAAGATGGTATGGTCACCGTAACACCGTGCAACTGTCTCGCGTCGACGACATCCCGAATGCCACACCGGTCTGCCTGATGTCGTCGTTTGACGGCTTGAAACACACCATGGCTGTGAACGGGGCAGCAGCAGCCCCAGTTGCCTCGAGCGGGTTCTTCAACGCAAACCGCTTTTCGTTAGGAGCCCGCCCCAGCAGCACTGCCGGCATCGATAATTTCTGTAATGGCGACATCGCCGAGGTCGTGCTCTACAACCGGGCGCTCTCGGCCCGCGAGACTGCGCTTGTCAACGCCTATCTTCGCGACAAATGGCAGCAGCCGTCCACCAATACTTTGGATGCTTTGCTGGTCAGCGCGCAGCTCTGGCTGGACGCGTCGGATTCCGGAACCCTGGCGACCAACGAGAGCGGACAAGTCACGGGATGGACGAACCGTATCTCAACAGTACAGACGCTCCTTCCGCCAGCGGGACTGACAGGGCCGACGCTGGTGGCGAACGGAATGAACGGGCGGACGGTGCTGCGTTTCAACAAGGATGCGACACCAAAACAGTCGCTCGTCTTGAGCAGCGGCTATTTGCTCACGAATCAAGCAACGACAGCCATCGTGCTGATGCAACGACGGGCGACTCAGGCGACAAACGCCCGCCTTTTGGCGGTCTGGAAGAGTGGCGCCTTAGATTACAACACAACTGATGGAGGGGTTTTTGTTACGATGAATGGAAGTACGGTTACTTCCTGGTATGGCTATCGCAACAGTCAGTCCAAGTCTGCCGTGACCGGGTTGCCTGCTGAAACGCCGACTTGTCTGATCTCGCGTTTCGACGGAAACAATCACCGAATGGTTGTTGACGGTTCTGTGCTGTGCACGAACGTGGCGAGTTCAGAAACTTTTAACGCGAACCGACTCGCGTTAGGAAATTACATGGAGACAGGGGCTAACCCGTTCAACGGCGACGTCGCGGAGGTGCTGGTGTTCGATTATGCCCTGTCGCCGGATCAATACCAGATGATCTCCGCCTATCTGAAGGCGAAGTGGATTGACGCGCCTGCGGGAACGCCTGTCGCCGCGCTGCGCGGGGCGCAGTCGTTTGAAGTGGTGTCGGGCGCGGAACTTGACGCAAGCGAGACGGGCGGTCTATCCGTACAAAGCGGAGGACGGCTCAGCGGGTCGGGCATGGTGCGAGGTTCGGTGACGGTGGAGACCGGCGGACGGATCGAGGCCATGAACCAGGGCACGGGTATCCTAGGGATCATTGGAGACCTCGCCTTCCAGAATAGTGCCACAGTTGCGGTCGATTATGCGGGCGGAGGGCTTCCTCTGATCCAGGCAAGCGGCGCGTTAACCCTGCCAAACCAGATGACCTTTGCGACTATAAACCTGAATCAGGTCTTTGGATATTCCATAATTCCCGTGCTGAAAGGCGCGTCCTGGAACAACGGCACAGGCGGCGCGCCCAACGCGGTGGCCTGGATTCTTCAGAGTCAGGCAGGCGGTGTCCTGTCGTGCGTCCTGGATGCAGCGACAACGACTGTGAACCTGCGGAAGATACGGGGGACACTGATCCGATTTCAATAACAGGTAAACCATCGAGTATAAAAAAGGGAGACTCATAAGTTGCACACAAGAAAAAATTGGATGACTTTCAGATGTATCGCCGCGCTGACCCTCCTGATGATCGGAGGCAGATTTTCACGGGCCGAGGCCGTCGAGATAAGCACGTCAAAGGATGCCACCGATCGGGAACGACTGGCCGCTCAGGAGATCAGACGGTATCTGTATCTGCGCACAAGCTCGCTGCCGGAGACGACTGAGCAGCTGGGGACCATCGTCATCGCGCAGAAGAACTCGCCTGCTATCACGCACGAAGCGGTCCTCACGGCCTCACACGATTTGCAGGCGCAGCAGTACGTGCTCAAGACGACATGCACTGGAGGCATTAAGAGATGGTGGATCGTCGGGGGAGACGATACCGGTACGCTCTACGGAGCCTACCGGTTCGCGGAAAAGCTGGGCGTGCGCTTCTATCTGCATGGCGACGTGATCCCCGATGAGCGCCTGACCGCCATCCCAGACATGGAGGAGATCGGCAAGCCGCTGTTTGCGCTGCGGGGTATCAATCCGTGGGGGTCGCACCCATTCGGCTTCGACGCGTGGGGCATGGACGACTACAAGGCGATCTTCACCCAGCTCACCAAGATGCGCATGAACTTCCTCGGCATCCACTGCTATCCTGAAGGTCATCCGTATGCCGAGCCGACCGTCTGGCTAGGAACAAAGGATGATTTCGATGCGCAGGGCAAGGTGAAATCCAGTTATCCTTCACATTATTACAACACACTGGTCAAGGGACACTGGGGCCCGATTCTGCCGAAGAAAACCAGTGAGTATAGCTTTGGTGGCTCCCAATTGTTTGAGGATGATGCCTGGGCACCGGAAGTGATGCGCGGGCATTGCCCTGTTCCGGAGACGCCTGAAGCTTGCAACGAGGTTTTCAACCGCATGGCGACGCAGTTCCGGAACGCCTTCGCCTTCGCGCATGAACTGGGCGTGAAGACCTGCGTCGGAAGCGAGGCACCCATGATCATGCCGAAAGCGGTGCGAGAACGGCTCAAATCCCAAGGTAAAAACCCTGATGATCCGGCGACGGTCAGAGAAGTTTACAAGGGAATGTTCCGGCGTATCGCGGCGAGTCATCCGCTGGATTATTTCTGGCTTTGGACACCTGAAGGCTGGACCTGGGGTGGAAACAAGCCGGAGCAGTACACGAACACCGTGCGAGATGTGAAGCTGGCCATTGAGGCGCTCAAGGATTTCGGCGCACCGTTTAAACTGGCGACCTGCGGCTGGGTGTTGGGTCCGCAACACGACCGCGCCGCCTTTGACGCCGATCTGCCCAAAGAGATCCCGATGAGTGCGATCAGCCGGAATACGGGCGCAACGCCTATCGATTCCGCCTTCCGGCAAATTTCAGATCGCGAGAAATGGGCGATCCCGTGGCTGGAGAGCGACAACCGGGAAGGACTGGCAGGTGTCCAGCTTTTCGTCGGACGGATGCGCCGGGACGCAGCGGATGCGCTCGCCTACGGTTGCACAGGCCTGATGGGTTTGCAGTGGCGCACGGACATTCTCGGCCCGAATGTCGCCGCGCTGGCAGAGGCCGCCTGGACCCAAGTGGGCTGGAACCCAACACTTGGCAAAACACAAGAAGTGATGCCTGTGCCAACAACCGAGGGGGCGCAGGGAGGCCAGATTGCCGGCTTTCCTCGCCAGCAGATTAAAAACACCTCTGACGCTGCGCTTTACCAGACCTGCCGATATGGACTCAATGGGTATAACATAAAACTCCCCAACGGACGCTATCGTGTGACCTTGAAGTTCTGCGAGCCTCACTTTGACAAGGCAGGTGAGCGCATCGGCGACTTCAAACTTCAGAGCAAGCGCGTGATCGAGTCGCTCGATATCTTTGCAAAGGTCGGTAAAAATGAAGCGCTGGACCTCTCCTTTGATAACATCGAGGTCACGGACGGCTGGTTGCGTCTCGAGATTACGGCCCGCCAATCGCTGCCTTGCATATCAGCGCTGGTGGCCGAGGGCGCGACCGTGACGCGCAAGATCAACTTCGGAGGCCCCGTCTATCAGGACTACGAAGCAGATACACAGCCCGCCGCTCACATAACGCAGAACCCTTATCTGGCGTGCGATGATTTTTACACGGACTGGGCTCGGGCCAATTTCGGCGCGGAAGAAATTGGAAAGGTATTCGCCAAGATCGACGGCAAGGTGCCAAGCTTAAGCGATGGCGGCTGCCCGTCGGGAGGGTTAAAACCCGTGACCAAGCCTTGGGGTGAGCTTCTCCCCAGCTTCGCCTTTATAAACGAACTCGAAACATTCCGTCCACGCATCAAAGGCGCGGGGAACCTTGACCGCTTCGATTATTGGCTGAACACCTTCCGTTATCTCAAAGCGATTGCTGAAGTACGTTGCGTGCTGGCCAAGCCGGATCCCCAGGAGCTGACAAGACTCTATGCCGAGGCCTACCACGCCCTCCTGCGGTCTGTCAGGACTCTAGGGGAACTAGCCATGGTGGTCAACATGGAAAACTGCGCGGGCTGGGGACCGGCGGTTGCAAAGCAAGCCTCGCAACCCTGGCCCAAGGAATATGCGGGTGAGCCGCGCATCATCGTGCCGACAATCCGAAGTAGCGTGCGCAAGGATGAAGCCGTGCTCCTGACCTTCATCGTCCTAGACAGCCATCCAGCGCGTGCGGTCACGCTGTTGTGGCGTCCGCTCGGCGCGGGCGAATTCCGCAGGGTTGAGGCCCAGCATCTAGCGCGGGCGACCTGCCATGTTAAGATGCCCCTCTCCCAAGAGAGCTTTGAGTACCGGATTGAAGCCCAAACCGCAGATGGGGGAAAAATTCTCTGGCCCGCAACCGCACCAGAGATGAACCAGACCGTCGTCGTATGGTAAAGAAAGAAGTACGAAATGAAACGAGTTTTAGAACAATGGAACACGCGCAACCAACGGGCGGAGTCTCGGTTAGCCGAGGCGTTCCGCTTTCAGAATAAAAGCGCACCGGTCGTGATCGTGGATGCCAACTACTGGACGTTTGGCGATCTCGCTGAAGAGATTCCGGACGACCACTACACGGAGCCGGCCTCAGCTTTCCGCTATCAGATGGCGAAGATCGAGCGCCATTTCGACGACATCCCTGACGATGCCTATATACCTTTCCTGCATCCGTGGTATGGCACTGGCGTGCTGGCTTCGGCGTTTGGGATCGAAGTTATTTGCAATCCGAAGATGGATCCTGCGGTGGGTCTCTCAACGATGCGGGAGCTCGAGGAGATTGACGCCTTGCCCGTGCCGGTGCCCGGCGAGTCGGGTGTGATGCCGCTGATCATGCGGATGCTGGATTACTTCAAAGCGCACGCCGATCTACCCGTAGGTTTCACCGACTGCCAGGGGCCTCTCTCGACAGCCCTTCAGATCGTTGGCTACGATAAGTTCTGCTACTGGATGCAGGACGATCCTGAACGTATTCATAAGCTGATGGCGCGGGTCAGCGACGCCCTGATCGCTTGGATCCGTTTTCAGAAGGGGCGAGCCGGACAGCCGTTGAACGGCTGTTGTTATCCGCTCAGTATCAAGGTGCCAGAGGGGTTCGGCGGCGTATGGCTTTCAGATGACGATTCCGTAATCATGGGGGCGGAACACTACAACGAGTTTGTCCGGCCATACAACGAACGGGTGTTGGCCGCGTTCGGCGGCGGCTGCATTCACTACTGCGGCAACTCGACTCAGAACATCGAGAACTATTGCAACACCCGAGGGGTCACCGCGATCAATAATTTCACGCTCGACAATTTTGAGGCTGCCACAAAGATCCGCCGCGCACTACGCGACAAGGGGATTGTCTACATGGCGTGTGATTTTGCACCGGCCGAGCAGCGACTGTCAGATTACTATCGCGAGTTGCGCAAGGCGATGGATGGCACGGAAGGGCTGATCGTGGGCGCCTATATTGCACCCGCGATCGCGCTGGACAAAGGCAGCTATACGGCGGCATCCCGCAACCGCGTGAAACTGGCGAGGCGCATATTCGAACTGACTGCGGCGAACTTCGCGCAGTAGCTCGCCACCTGCGGACAACAGTCGGCAATTAGAACACTGACCTTTTAACAATGAGCGCTGAAGTTCGAATAAGGCAATAAGGCAATCACGCAATAAGGCAATTCTTAAGGAGGCTTCATGGCAGATCAACCTGGAAATGTTTCGCTGGACACTCACGTCAATGATATGACCATCACTGCAAGCGAACGCGAGGTGTTGCGCCGTTTAGCGGCACGTGTAGCGGAACTCGCAGCCCGTCCGATCGAAGCGGAGAAGCGCGCCCTCTGGTATCGGCACAATGCACTGGACAAAAACGTACGTCCCCTACTCTTCTGCGATCCCGAGCATGGCTGGCAGGAGATTATCACCTCTGACCAGATGGAGACCACGCATGAACTGGCGCGCGACTGGGAATATCGGTTGCGTAAGGAGATCTTCTGGGCCGAACGGATGAACGATGACCGGGTGACCGAGCCGTGGTTCAACATCTTCTGGGTCTACCGCCGCGGGGACTGGGGGGTGCACGAAAACTATCACGGCGGCGAGGACGGCGGATCGAAAAGCTGGGATGCGCCCTTAAAAAACCTCGATGATCTGAGTGGCTTGCGCTATCAAAGTTTAGAGGTGGATCGTCCTGCGACCGAACAGATGCTCTACATCGCGAACGAGACTTTCGGCGACCTCTTGCCCATTCGCCTGCGGGGCAGTTGGTACTGGACGCTAGGGCTGACGTGGGAGGCGATCAAACTCCGCGGACTGCAGTCCTTCATGCTCGACATGTACGACAATCCGGAAGGGTTGCACCGGCTGATGGCCTTCTTGCGTGACGGCACACTGGACCTCCTTGACCGGTTGGAGAGCGACGGTCTGTTCACGCTGAACAACGAAGGGGATTACGTCGGTTCGGGCGGTTTTGGCTGGACGCGAGAATTACCTGCCGCTGATTTTTCCGGCAAGGTCAGGACGCGTGACCTCTGGTGCCTCTGTGAAAGCCAGGAGACGGTGGGCGTATCCCCGGACATGGTCGGCGAATTTGTCTTCCCGTATCAGCAACCGCTCATGAAGCGTTTCGGGCTGGTATGCTATGGTTGTTGCGAAGGACTGCACAACCGCTGGGCAATGCTCTCCAAAGTCCGCAATCTGCGGAGGGTGAGCGTATCGCCCTGGGCAGACAGGGAACAGATGGCAGCACATCTTCAAGACCGTTTCATCTACTCATTGAAACCCCATCCCGGCTTACTGGCTGGCGACACGTTTTCTCCTGAAGCCGTGCGCGCGGACATCAGGGATATTTTGGAGAAAGCAAAAGGGTGCAGACTGGAAATCATCATGAAGGACAACCACACGATTCGGCAACAGCCCCAGCGTGTGATCGACTGGTGTTCAATAACCCGGCAAGAGATTGATGCCTCCACAACATGAGACTGCTACACGAGTGCCATCACCCATTTAAGGGGTGACGCTTATTTCTCTGTGCGTAAAAATAAATCGATTTCCAGTCCGGCCTGCATGCCCTCTGCAACACATTGCGACACAGAGGCGCCGCCGTTGATCACGCCGCCACCGGCGAAAACTCCGGGCAAGCCGCAGGCGAGTGAGTCTCCTGCAACCGTTTTGACAAGGCCCTCATCCGTGAAGGTACACCCAGGAAGCGCAGATGCCAGTGATGCTTCGAGGCCCAATCCCATGGCCTCAATAATAAATGTGGAGGAAAGAATTGTTTCAGTCATTGCCGCCGCGTCCAGGGAGTCGCCTAAACATCTGCGGATGCGCAGACCCGTTACATGGCCGTCAGCATCCACGCGATATCCCAGCGGTTGGGTCATGGTCAGGAAATGAACGCCTTCCGTACGGAACCACGAATCATTCATGTGCCAATGCATCTGAGAGAGCGGTCCGCCATAGACGATCAACAATTCACGCGCACCACGTTCGAGCGCAACCTTCGCGCTGTCCATCGCGCTGTCGCCCCCCGCCAGCAGAATCACCCGCTCAGGGAGTATTCTGGAAAGGTCTGCTTTGGACTGAGAGAGGAAGTCCAATCCAGAGACAACCCCCTTCGCAGCTCCAAGCAATTTCTCGCCCCAGACTCCCGTCGCCAGAAATAGCGCATCATGGTCGCGCCGCATTTCTTCCAGCGTCATGTCCTGTCCCAATGCAACACCATACTTGATCACCAGGCGAGCCTGTCGCAATGCCGGCATCAAGAGGGCTTGCGCCTCAGCATGGGCACCCGTAAACCGGCTCGAACGAATGACCTGCTCGGGGGTTCCGCCCAGACGCGAGCTGCGCTCGAAAAGCACGACCTGATGCCCTTGTTCCAGCAGTGTTGCCGCACAGGATAAACCAGCAGGACCAGCCCCGACAACAGCAATTCTTTTTCCAGTATCGCATGCAGGCACGCGAATACCTGTTAAGCCATTTCGACGGGCTAACCAGGAGACGAGGTATTGGATGTCGTGAATAGGAATCGGGGTGCCATCCAATGTACCGGCGACACACCGACCTTCACAGAGCGTTCCAACAGGGCAGAGGTGTGAACACATCTCTGGCAGGACATTCGCCTTACAGAGGATGTCATACGCCACTCCGATCTGCCCTTCCGCAAAAGCTTTTAGAAACGTCGGCACATCAATCCGCGTCGGACACCCCGCACGACAGGGTGCTGGTTCACAGCCACGACAGCGCTTCGCCTCCTCCACCAAATGGTCTGTCGCAAAATGACGACGGCTACGATATTCCCCTGCATAGACAGAACCGTCCATGATCGCACAACCTGCATGCCCGTCGTCCTTCATCAATTGGACACAAGCATCGCAATTGATACAGCATTCATCCGGCTCCATTCTTCCATTCCTGAGAATATCTCCTGCCAGCGAAGGATAGGCCAGCGCCGCACGACCAATACCGATCAATGTGGCACTACCCTTCTGTATCACACCTGCAGCGACATTTGGAAGAAATTGCCGGAACCAGCTGACCCCCCCGACAACCATTGCAACGCCGGGTACAGCCTGCTGCAGGACTCGCGAAGCGTCGGCAAGGCGCACAAAGCACTCCAGTGAATCTGTTTTTAAATCTAATTCCTGAATGCCTTCCACACGAGCCGAAAGATTGAGTATTTTCACTCCCGCAGTCTGCAGGAGCAGAGCCAATGCAACAGCTTCATCAACCTCCGTCACATTTGGCACGATCGAGATTCTTGAAGCCAGGAGCATTCTGGGATTCGCCACGCTAAGCTTGGCGATCAACTCACAAAGAAAACGACTTCTGTTCTCCAGTGAACCTCCATATCGGCCAGGTCGAGAGACCGCGCACAGCAGTTCTGCAGGCAGGTCATTGTAACAGGCTTTGATGTCTACCCCGTCGAACCCAGCATCCATCGCAAGGTGGCCTGCGCTGACAAACTTCTCCTGAAGCGCATCCAAATCATCATCGGATACCACGGACGAATCTGATGGGCTTCCTCGCTGTGGGTCTGGGATGGCGATCAAAGGAGCAGCCTCGCCCTGCGGGCGGCAATAGCGGCCCGGATGAGACAACTGGAGGATCACGCAAATGTCGTGTCCCCAACGCTGGCGGGCGCATTTTTTAATTTCACAGACAAGTTGGGCAAAGGCTGGAAGATTTTTCCGGTTCATCCATAACTGATGTGGATTGGAACGGCCAGGCCCATCAACGGCGGCAGCCTCTAACCAAATCAGACCAAAGCCGCCCTCTGCATAGCGACGGTAACGCCTAAAGGTCAACTCGCCAGGGGCACCCCATTCATCGGCATCACATCCCTCCATGGGCTGTACGCAAAGCCGGTTGGGGATGTTCAGTCCGTTAATCAACAAGGGGGCGCCCAGCACGGCGACATCACTGGAGACAGGCAGCTCCAGCCTCTGGCGGCTAGCCTCATCACGCAGCTCGTTCAGCGTCCGGAACTGAAACGCTTCAAAAGGTATCACTTTTGTTTTCAATGTTTCGGCTCTTCCCTGAATCTCTTCGCTCACTTTGAGTTTGAGCTTGGGACGGCTTTCACGCCACTTCCTGCATCCGCTTTTCCTGTCGCTGCAAGATAGATGACAAACTCCTCTTTCCCGTCAAGGCCAAGCAAGGCATCCATGCGAGCCTGATCATAACCCATAACCGCGCATACCCCGCCATGAATAGATTCCGCGGCGAGGTAAAGATTCTGACAGAGATGTCCCGCCTCGATTGCGATGAGCTTTTGCGCAATACTGCCATAGTGCCATTCGGTACGAGCAGGAATCGCCGCCCAGACAAACACCACAGCCGAACTGCCAATGAAAGTCTGTCCATAGCAGGAAGCCATGGCCTGCGTATTGAATGTCGCATCCTCCTTGATCAACAACAGTTGATGCTCCAACGGAAGATAACGATATAATCCAGAGGCGACACCCGCGACCCGGTTGATAATCAAGTAGGTCTCAAAGGGATGCCTTGCCCCGCCCGAGGGGACTGTCCTGTATTGCGTACCCGGCTTCCCCTTCACATCCCGTTCGGCCTTCGACATGCCCTGAGTGGCCCAGAGCAGATAACTCAGCTCTTCAAGTGAGAACGACTCCGACGAATAGTCCCGTCTGCTACACCGGTTACGGATGGCATCCATCACGCTGACCGTGCCGACCTTGAACTCAGAAGGGGCGACCAAGTCCAACCGTTTTTCCTCCGTCCGATAAGGCTTCTGCATGGGAGGAGCTTCTATGCCTCGGCGATCATCGGTATCCGTTCGCCAATCAGATAATGTTCCCCGCAGAAAAGCACGGCGCTGTTCGATCGGCAGCGCATCAACACCCCGAATAGGTTCGCGAGGCGCGTGCGACACGGGAGCGGCACTGGAGGTCAACGGCAGTGCTAACAAGAGCACCAAAAAATTCAGCATACTACTTCTTCTTTTTGGGTACGGCCTTTGGTTCTTCGTAAGTCTCAACGCCGGGCTCTTTCACCTCTTCAAGCAGGCGTTTGACAATCGTGATGGAGTTAATCCCCTCAGAATCAGCGGAGAAGTTGGTCAGAATACGATGGCGCAACACTGGCATGGCAGCATTCCTGACATCATTGCAACTGACATGAATACGGCCTTCCAACACGGCACGCGCCTTGGCTGCCAAGATCAAGAACTGTCCGGCACGCGGTCCTGCACCAGTCGAGACATACTTCTTGGTGAACTCTGGAGCCACTTCGTCGCCCGGCCGGGTCGCTCGGACCAACTTGACAGCATAACCGATCACATGCTGGGAGACAGGGATTTTGCGCACCACCTCCTGCAGATGGATCACAGCCTGTTTGTCGACTACCACCTTGGGTTCGCCGCCCGCCGACATTGTGGTCCGGGTGATGACCTCCATCTCCTCCGTCAACGTCGGATAGTCCACGAAAATATTAAACATAAACCGGTCGAGCTGCGCTTCGGGCAACGGATATGTTCCCTCTTGTTCAATAGGATTCTGCGTGGCCAATACGAAGAAGGGCTTGTCGAGTTTATAAACCTCTTTCCCGACGCTGACCTGTTTCTCCTGCATGGCCTCTAACAACGCGGCCTGCGTCTTAGGCGGCGTACGATTGATTTCGTCCGCCAGCAACATATTACAAAAGATAGGGCCCTGCATGAAGCGGAATTCCTTCTGTTGGGTCACGCGATCTGTTTCAAGAACCTCGGTACCTGTGATATCCGAAGGCATCAAGTCGGGCGTAAACTGAATACGCTTAAACTTCATATCCAAGACTTTAGCGATCGTATTGACAGTCAGCGTCTTGGCCAGCCCTGGCAAACCGATCAGCAGGGCATGTCCACCTGCAATGATGCACATGAGAATCTCATTGAGCACGTCTTCCTGACCGATAATAACCTTGCCAACCTCTTTGCGGATGGCATCCATAGATTCGCGCATCTGCTTGACCAGTTTAAGGTCATCATCCGTCGTCATGCCTTTGTCTTCTGGAGCGCTTTTCGGAGCGGGTGGCGGGACATTTCCGGCCCCCAGATTGTCTTCATTCTTAAAGACAAAGGTCGTGCCTCCGACAGAGATGACATCATTCTCCTTCAAAGGAGAAGTCGCTACAGCGGCATTATTGAGGAGCGTTCCATTGGCGCTGTCTAGATCCGCAAGACACCACACTCCTTTATCGTCGCAGGAAATTTTAGCGTGATGGCGGGATACCATCGAATCATTCTCCAACATAATGGAACATGTCTCGTCCCGGCCGATTAATATTTCGCCACCTGCAAAATCAAATGCTTGCCCTTCAAACTGCCCCTTCTTCACTAACAGACTAGCCATGGAAGTACCCTTTCATCACCCTTACTTGTTTTTCTTATCGTTACTAATATCAATGTCACCTAAGTTTTTAACTTTATCCGTCACCCGGATGTTCGACAACAGCTCCGAGTAATGATGTTTCGGCTTGAGCAGTCGAAGATCGACCGTCACGGGATAAAGATCCCTTTTCTGGACTACCTGCCAGCCCACGCCAACATCCTTCAACCAAATCAATTTAAACGTCCGTCTCCCTTGCCCTTTAAGTGCCTCGTAATCCGCAGTAACCGTTCCGGGGCCATCCCGATACTGTGTCACTACGCACCGAGCAAAATTACCACGTCCGGTTGTACCAGCGATGCGATGAATGGTCTTTTTGTTATAAAACGGGTCGGATTCATTTACGATCTTGATAATGCTTTGACGATCTTTATCCGTTAGCGTATCGGGGTCGAACGACAACTGAAGCCCCTCAAAAAACTCGTTTTCATAAATAACGAAGAGGTTATATTTAGACATCGGCAGATATCCGAACGTGAACTCCTGCCGGTTTGCCCCCGAGATCTGTCCTTCGTAGACAAAGCGCGGTTCATCAGGCGGCATAGCCAATATCTGGACGATCGGCCTTGCCGGATTAATGATTTTTCCCGCGATCCCACCTGAAGCGGACATATCCGGAGACGTATACAACCGGCTGTGTTCTTTTTCGGCAGCCGATACCGACAGCGTCAAAAACAGCAGGACAACACCCATCATTTTTTTCATAACCATCTCCCTGTTAACGATCACTCCTGGCCCCCACCAAACATCGTTCGCTTGCGGATTTCTTTCTCAAGATTCTCAACAACCGAATCGGGCTCCTTCATGGCATACATACATTCCTTAATCATTTGCATGGCTTCGGGCAAGAAATTCGAAACGTCAACCTGCTCGCAATACATCGTCAGAATCTTACGCGCCCGTTTGTAATCCTCTACCTGCATATACAGCTTGGCCTCGCGAAGAATGTAATCGCCAGTAATTTTAGCCATCGGGAAGGCCCGTTCCCATAGTTCCAAGGCCTGCAACGCCTCAAGATAGAACCCCTGACTGATCAGCATGTTCACATTTTCAGAGTCTGCCACCTCTCGGATAGCGGCAAGTTTCCATGCAGGTACATCCCGAGGCGCGACCATCGGAGTAAAACGATTCTTTTCTTCCTCTGAGCTACTCTTGCCGCCCTTATCCATTTTTTTCTGTGTCGTTATGAGTTCACGCACTTTTTTTGGACCTTCGGACAATGACCGCAGGTGTGTCGAATGGACCTCCTGTGCTTCGGCCTTGGAGCGGCTCTGAACATCCCCGTAACGTTGCGTGGCAGCGTTGAGGTTACGGGAGAGAAACTCCAGATCTCCCATTCGAATTTTAGCCCATTCTCCCCCATCGCCGCTAATACTGAGTAGCGGGGTGATGATTTTTCTGGCCCCCTCCAAATCATCAAGGTAATACATCAGGATTTCAGCCTGCTTCAACTTCAATAACGCAGATCGTGGACTAGGAAAGACCTCCGCGCTGAAGTCCGAAGCCCATTTTATAGCCTCTTTTGGCTTACGGGGCCCCATCGAAAAAAGAACGATATCCTGTATCAGTTCCTTCCTGTCGGACTCCAGCTTTTTCTTGAAAAAATTCCATCTCTGCGTCACAATATATTCAAGCAACGTATTCGCACCTTTGAGATCGAGAACGCGGAAAAAATTATTCCACATCGTGCCATCCCATTGAGCGAATGGGTCCACCTTATCCGGGTACGATTTCAGCATCGTATAACAGGCCAGTTTAAAAGCCTGCCGTGTATTTTCATCGTCTAAGTTGCTACTTGCACTTGAGCCCGTATAAAAAACCGCTTTGGCTGATGTCTTTTTCCCCGCCGCCTCAGCAGTCAGTGTCACATGGGTGTATTTTCCACCTTTTAAAAGCCAACTGATTTCGGAACCCTCTGCCGTAACCTCTGGGATCGCCTCAAAACGCCAACTGTACCGGGTTTCAGGCGGATTATTTTTTGTCCATGCTTTCAAGCCATAAGTAATCAATTCATCCTCTTCCGGGAACAGAAACAGACTGCCGGACTGTACCTCAAATGCAGCAACTGGCCCTATGCGTGAATGGATATCGGAAACTCGACACTGGCCGGATTTCACAACATTCTTCTCATCAATCAAGCACGAATCATTCATAGACGTTCCTGCATATCTTAAATCTTTCGCGCGAGGACCGCCAAGATCGTCAATAGAAGTCTTGGGGGTACGCCAACTGAACATCATTGGGCCGCTGGCTTTACTACGATCAACGCTATATCCATAAAGTTCAACTTTATGTAGACCCGCCGACAAATCGAGCATGCCGCCGACACCCCCAACCTTCTCATTTTTTTTGGTCTGCTTCACAATTTTGCCGTCAATGGCGATCTCCATATTACCAGATCTTACCTGCGGAGCGATCCACGTGGGTCCTGGTTCCGTGACCTGAATATAAGCCAACATATACATGGAGCTACCTCCTGCCCGCCCCTCCCACATAGCCATTGGAATTGACTTACCTCTAAAAGCCGCTGTCTTCCACGCCTGATTAGAACATCGCACATTCGGCCCGACAGTCCCCAAGGAACCCAGTTTAAATGCAGCTTCTCTATCCCGTGTTTCGTTGATCTCACAGAAGATGGCGCTCGGCGTCAAGCCACTCTGCGGTGTCCAAAGATTGAGTTTATTCGCACCGCGAAAATAAATCACCACTTTTTCTCCGGCCTTCGGAGGTTCAAAGACCAGGCCACACCCAGTATCTTTACAATGCCACAGTATGCCACTCTTCAATGCGTTACCTTTTTCATCCATTACAACCGACTCGGGAATGGGCCCGGGCAACATCCCGCCATCCTGGATGAACGCGAAATAGCCTGCACTCGGGTGAGTGGGCTCGTTGACCAAATCCACCACGAACCGGACGGATGCATCCTTCACCGCCCAGTCTCCGGAAATATCAGCCCCGCATGCAGAGAGCGCAAGTCCCGTAAACAGTAAAACTATTTTTGTTATCTTCATCACATTACTTCATTCAGCTTTTTATAATATTCGGCATTCAACTTCCGATATTTCTCGGGCGACAGCTCCTGATCAGCCTCTATCACATCGCTCAGGGTCGAGATAAAATTTTGCCCATCTAGGCTAGAGGCGCTTCCTTCGCCAAGTTCTGTTTTGGCTTTTTTCAAGGCCCCGATCGCTTTGCGCCGCAGTTCTGCCACTTGATTGATGGAGCCACCCTTAGCGATAGCATCCGTGGTCTGACGTATGTGGTGGGCCGCAGCCTGCAACGAATCCGTACGCAAACCTTTCATGGATGCCTGCGCATAAGCCTGGTCTGTCTTCTTAGCCATATTCTCCAACGCCGCGGCCCAGGTACCCGCCTCGCTTGAATCCATGCGATCCGTTCCGCCGCCGTCACCCCAAGCATCCCCCTTGCCCGACCCGAGCTTGCCTCCACCCGTGGCCTTTGTATCGGCTTCACCATCCGCCATAACCTGTCCGGCCTGGGTAGGATCCTGAGTGCGCCGCGCCTCAATAGCGTCATCACCCTTCCCGATGGTGCCTGAACCCGCGGCAGTTTCTCCACTCGACATTCCCTGGCGCCCGACATTCGACCGTCCGTCCTGCTCTTTATGATCTGGAGCCTGATTACCAGACTTTCCTTTTGCTGAAAAAGTCGTCGTATCACCTTCTTTGATTTCACCGCCCATCTCCATGTCAGGAACTGCGGCATTGATGGCTCCGTCATCGGCCTCCTTAGCCAATTTTTCATCGACTTTCAGAAGATCACCGATGATATCCTCCATCGACGTCTGTAGGGGTGTCAACGCGACCCCCTCTGGCATCTCTTCCTTATCCGCCGCCTCCACGGTAATCTTCTTGGTATCCGGTTCCTTGCCGAGCCACATCTCAAAATCGTCAAGTTGTTCTTTGGCCTTCTCCATGGCTTCCAGCAAATACTCACGCTTGATCACCGCCTTCTCCGACACAGGCCCTCCACCGGGCGGCGGCTGGCCAGAGCCCTTCTTCTGGGTAACCTCTTCAAACGTGGAGAAGACATCCTCCACCAAGTCGTTCCCCACATTCAGGTGGGCAAAAATATCCAGGTCTTTGGGGATTTCAAGCATCGCCTCCTTGATATTCTTTTCGATCTCGGCGGCCTGCTCTTCCATGACATCAAAATCTTTAGTGTTTTTGTTTTTGTTATCCTCAATTTTATCCATTTCCTCTTTGAGTTTTTTCGTCAACTCCTTGAGTTTTCCCAGTTTGGCTTCCGCAACCTTGATGGCCTCGATCATCTCCTGCCGCGTTTCTTTTTCACCGTTAGCTTGGACCTCCTCAAACTTTTTTCGGGCAGCCTGAAGCTTAGTATAGGAGGTGCGCTCATGCGGAACAGCATTAACGGCTTTGTTTCCATCCAACTGTTCGGAGGCGAGCAGCATGTCATTACTGATCTTTTCCTTCTCGCAGAACGCCGCAACAGACTCCACAAAAGCGGACTGATCTTTATCTTCCCCCTGACCGGACGACGCTTCTGCCCTGCACGCCTTAATGAATGCGATGAGCTCCGAACTCAGCTTATCCTGATGAGCAACAAGCGTCGAGGCTACTGCGACGTTCTGGGTTGCACATTTCAAGGTCGTCTTGATGATGTCCGCCTGGCCAGTGATAAGACCGTCCAATATGCCGATCAAAGAACTGTTTTTATTGGCCTCCTGTACCTTCTTTGCCGACTCTCCAGCAAAGGTCAGTTGACGCAAGATTTTTTCCTGCATTGAAAGCGCCAGGACGACCTGCCGATCTTTCGCTGTTACATCCTTCTCTTCGGGAACCTTCTTCAATGCCGGAATCACTTCCGCCATTTCATTCACATACAGTTTCTTGACCGTTGCCACTAGGTTTCCTAAAGCGTTGACACCGCCCTTTTCGATCAGTAACCTAACCGTCTTCCGGATGAGTTCCTGTTGTTCCACCCGTTCATTCCATTGTTCGTCCTTGGCGGCAATCAAATTTCCTTGAAGCAGTTTGGTCCGTTCAATATTTTCGCGCTGGAGTTCAATCACCTTACTCAGTCCTTCAGCGTTTTTCTTGAGCTCCTCCAAACGGATTTTCGCTGCCGCGGCCATATCATCCAGCTCAAAACTGAGCGTCTGCGAGACCGTCACATTTGGAGATACCGCACGATTGTCCTTCGCCACAACCCGCAAGGTGATGCTACCCGTATCGGCTATCCTGCGAATTTCACCCTTCCACAGGAAGGAGAGGTCTTTACTTTTAATTTCTGCCCGGCTAAAGCTCTTCAGCACCTTGGGTGGTTCAGCCGTGTCCCCTGGAGAGGAAAGTTGCTCGATGGTGATTTCACTGAACCCGAAATCATCGGAGACGGAGAAGTCAATGCTTGGAGCAGAGCCAGGCGGCAGCGGTACTGGTTTCTGTGGATATTTGACCGCGATCACCGGAGGCCGGTCGGGGAGAAGGTTAAACCCCATCACGGCTTCAGCTGCGTCACCATTCTTTGCCACTGCGGCCAGCGTCAGTGGGCCCCCATTGGTGATGATAAGAGTTGCAACGCAATTCCGGCTCTCCCCTTTTAGTTCCATATTCACTGGTGCACCCGCCCCGGAAAGGATGAGTGAGCGCAACGAGCTATTGCACGCGGTCGACAGCTCGGCCTTCGAACCGTATGGGATGTCGATCGCCTTTGACTGTCCATCATACTTCCGTGCGGGCAGCCCCATATAGGAGGGAGGAAGCACCTTCAGGAGAAGGGAGTTGAACGCCAGAGGCGGCCGCAACGTAATCTCCTTCCAACCCGCGACATAGGCGTCACCGGCCCGGAAGCGGTATTTCATGGCTGTTGTG
>JBAXOG010000057.1:0-27739 GCA_037133395.1 bacterium
GCGGTTTCTTGGGTGCTTCTTTTCAGGAAGTTTTTTCGACAAACCGTGAAGAGCCCGAAATACACTAAAAACACGAATTTTAAAATCTGTGTCGATTTGTGTTCATCCGTGGTTTAAAACTCTGTGTGCTCGGCCTGTCCGCCGTAGCCTTGGTGTAGGAGGATATTTCTCTCCAAAGGTACTCGTCCGTTTATTCCCGGTACCCCGAGTGGGGCGCTTATGTCTAAATATGACACCTGGATTCTCATCAATCACCCTCATGGAAACTTATCCCTCTTGCTATGCAGCTTGGAAGGAAGTAAGATCCTCAATCATGTAACGGGGTCAGACCTTAGTTTAGTAATGAGCAGGTAATGAATGATGTATTTTGGAAAGTTTAGTTATTGTTTTGCGAGTTTCAGCATGATGTTGTCAGCCGGTGTCGCTGTATGTGCGGAGGAGATGCCCGGTTATCGCGATTTGTATTCCGACACGTGGGTGGCGCAGGATGCGCTGGGGCGCAACATGCCGTCCTTTTCTCAAGTGGGACCGGTCAAGACGGGGCAACGCCGCGTGGTGGGTATGTTCTACATCACGTGGCACAGCGACGGGCTGGGAAATGGCGATGGGAAATATGATGCGGATGTGACTCGGTTGCTGATCGCTGATCCGAAGGCGCGTCTGGATGCCAACCATCCGCTTTGGAAGGGACCTTCCTATCATTGGGGCGAGCCGGAAACCGGCTACTTCTTAAGCAAGGACGAATATGTCATCCGCAAGGACATGTCGATGCTCGTGGATGCAGGCGTGGATGTGCTGATCATGGATGTCACCAATGCGGTCCGTTACTGGGATGAGTGGGAGACCATCTTCGCGGTGATGAACCGGATGAAGGCCGAGGGCAACAGGGTTCCTCAGTTCTGCTTCTGGGCGTTCAACGGTCCGGTGATCACGGTGGTGCAGGATCTGTTCGACAAAATCTATAAAACAGAGAAGTACAAAGACATCTGGTTCGGCTGGGATGGCAAGCCGCTGCTGCTCTGCAACGGGAATCCCAAGTTCGATGCTAACGGCGGGAACGTAAAGAATCCGAACCCGCATTACGAGTCCGCAGCCAAGACAGACCCGAAGCATCCGCATTATAACAATCCCGATTACACCGAGGAGTTTTATAAGGACTATACGCAAGAGGTGAAGAGTTTCTTCACATTGCGGACGATGTGGTGGGGTTACCGCGAATGGGCCGGAAAGCGGTTTGTCGGGACCGAGGACAACTGGAGCTTCGGGTATGACCTGGGCGATGAGCGAGTCAAGGCGATGAACCCGGACGATCTGGTGTCGATGCATAACGGCAAGAAGGAAGAGGCGGCCGTCACCCCGGCGCAACATGCAAGTTCCATGATCGGGAAGTCGTGGAGTCGCGTGCAGGGACAGCCGCAACTGAACGAGGTTGATATGCCCGTGCCTACGTACGTGCCGTGGCTGGGCAAGACTGTCGCGAATCCTGAAGGCTATGGCATCTATTTTCAGGAGCGTTGGGACGAGGCGCTCCAGAGCGATCCGCAGTTCCTCTACATCAACGACTGGAACGAATGGACCGCCGGCAAATATCAACCCAAGCCGGGAAAAACATTCCCCTTCATGCGCCGGGCCAGTCCGTTTTATTTTGTGGACCAGTACAACGCCGAGTTCACCCGCTGCATCCAGCCGATGAAGGGCGGGTACACGGACAACTACTACATGCAGATGGCGCAGAACATCCGGCGCTACAAAGGCGTGCGTCCCATACCGGAAGTGGTGGGCATGAACCGCATCAAGATTGACGGCGTTTTTGCGGACTGGGCGGACGTCAAGGTCGAGTACCGCGACACAATCGGCGACACTGCGCACCGCGACTACAAAGGCTATGGCGGGCTTCATTACAAAGACGACTCAGGCCGCAACGACATCATCACAGCGAAGGTTGCTGTTGACCGCGACACGGTCTCGTTTTACGTCGAGACGAAAAACGCGTTCTCCCCGCACACGGGCAACAATTGGATGCTACTGCTGATTGATGCGGATCAGAATCCAGCCACGGGTTGGTACGGTTACGATTTCATCATTAACAAGCAAGTAGTGGATGACAAGACCACGACCCTCCAGCGTTACGACCCCAAGGCATCCGGCGGGCCGTGGGTCGAGGTGGCGCGGCTCGATTATTGTACGGTGGGGAACGCACTGGAACTAGCTGTGCCACGCAAGCTACTGGGCTTGAAAGGCGATGCCTTCATCTTCGATTTCAAATGGTGCGACAATCCAGCAGAGTTAAAAGATCCCATCTCGCTTTGCACGAGCGGCGACAGCGCGCCCAACCGGCGGTTTAATTATCGGTGTGTCTGGAGAAAGTAGTTCTAAGAACGACAAGAGTTTAACTCTCAACGTTTAACTCTTAATTTAAAAGTTACCCCATCGTTTTTTCTCTGGCAGCTGCTTATTTACGGTGCTGTTCGAGTGCGCGGAGCTGGGAGATGAGAGAGGTGGCTGTAGCGGGATTCCAGATGAGGACGAGGGAGGATGATGGGGCAGGGGGACAGGGTTTGAGCGAAAGGCGACCTGAACTCCAATCCAGATAGTGCCACCCATCGGTTGTTCGTAGGAAGCCTTTCGCACGATAGAGGCTATCCCCGGCTTGTGCGAAAAGGGCTTTCAGTTGAGCAGTCTCAACTGGGGCTCCCAAGGTTATGACTTCGCGTTCAAAGTTGGGATCTTTACAGAGTCCGAAGGCGGCATCCATCTCTTCGATACGCGCAGCATGGCCGTCTGAGAGGATGAGGTCGGGCGAGATATTCCCGTACGTACAGCGCACAATCTGGGCGCTTGGATTAAGCAACGCAATTTTTTCTCGTACCTTGGCAATCGTCTCTGGCGCATGAAGGTCTGTTTTATTCAACAGAATTAAATCCGCGCTCTCAATCTGTCCACGAATATTGGGCAGCACGAGCAAGAGCTTCATGAGTATTCCGGGGTCGACGACAGTGGTGACGCCTGCGACATGATAATGCTTGTCGAGTCCGCTCTCCTGGAGCAAGCGGCGCATGGAGCGCGGATCAGCCATACCGCTCGCTTCAATGACCACACCCTGCGGTTGCAGAATCTCTCCTGTGCGCATGGGAATGCCCTCCGAAACACGTGTAAGAGTACTGATGAATTCCGTGATGAGGCAGCGGCAGAAGATGCTGCCGCCCGCCACGGCAATGGCAGTTCCGCCTTCACGCTCCACTAAGCCTGCGTCGACATCCACGGCGGAAAACTCATTCACAATAAAGAGCAGTCCGCGTCCATTGGCATGGTGAACCAATCTGCGCAGAACCGTGGTCTTGCCTGCGCCGAGAAATCCAACCACAAGCCAGATGGGAATTGTATTCATGAGGCACGCTCGTGGAGGAGTGCTTCGATTTGGTCGATCAAGGCGGAGGGATCTTCTTTCTTTGCGATGGCGACGCGGAGGCGCGCAATCAAGGAGGTTGGATTCGCCTTCTGACTCAAGGCGCCCTTCAGACGTTCGACGAGGGTCGTCTGGTCGGGGATGATGGAGATGAAGCAGACCTCTCCGTCCACGCAGATGGTCGGGAGGGCTTTAACCCCGAGCTTCACCATCATGCTAATGCCGATGGGCTCCTTGATTTTGTGTTCACGTATGTCAAAGGCTGTAGAGTTAATGGACGTTGCGGCCATGGTAACAGCCTCCATCATATATTGGCAGGGCGCACAGGCGGTTGAGTCGAGCGTGATCACATCGATGATGACCTTCTTCTCCGCTGCGTACTGGGGCAATGTGACGTGCGCAAGATCCAAGGTGTTGACGAGCGTCTTGAGCGAGATGCGTGCCATTTCACGCGCATAATCGTCGTGTACCATTTCTGCAACAGCCACGAGGTTCTTGGATGGAACATCGTAAGGCAGGTCACAACCGGGGGATAAGATGAAGCCTTGTTTGCCACAAGCATCGAAGAGGGTGATCACTTCGCGCTGGGCATCATTCTCATTGCCGAGCAAGAGGGTAAGCGTCAATTTGATATTGCCGCCGAAGGCCTTGTTCTTGTCGCCAGAGATCTTGGCAAGATGCTCCATGTTGATCTGCTCGTCGACATGCAGTGAATCGGCGGTGGTCGCCACCATGGCGTCGAGGTTACGGGTGACATCCCCGCAGACGAACAAGGCGGACAAGCCCTTTTCTTCACGGATGAAGTCACAGACGGCATTGATTGATGGGGCAACAAATTCAGCAAAGTGATCGGGCGAGATCTGGCTCGTCATGGGATCCACGAGTGCAATGACATCTGCGCCATTTTTCAGATAGAAGTTCGACATTTTCTTGCCGATTTCGGTACAGTAGGCCATGACGCGCTTGACATAGTCAGGATCATCGAGCATCTGCAGGAAGATTTCGCTTCCGAGCAGATGGAGCGCCAGAGTAAACGGACCGCAGATCAGGCCATACAAGGCGACCTCATCGCCGATCTCCTTCTTGAGCGTGCGCAACGTAGACAGAACAATGGGGAGACGTCCCTGGGTCTCGTCAAATGAGGGAAGGTCTGCGAGCGTCTTGCCCTCCGCGAGCGGATGGGTGGTGACGGAGGGAGGCACAGCAGTAGCCCAATGGAGCTGACAACCTAAGACTTCCGCTTCCAGTTGCAGGTCAAAACATACCGGAATACCATCGGGTTTATACAGTTCAACAGCCTTTTTCAATCCTTGAACCATGAAGTCTGCGGATTGAAGATAGGCATCCGCTGGCACATTAATGAGTTTTCCGCCATGGACACCGACAAACGGGACCCAGGCCGCACGTGGCATCGGCTTATTATGAATCGTATTAAAAAGAAGTTCTTTGCCCGTCATTTGTTGATTCCTGTTTATTTTGAGACAAAAGACCCCAACGAGACAGAGTAACCTGTCTATTCGTGGGATTTGAGAAAAGAAGGAGCGGTATTTTTACAATACCGCGTACCTTTAAGCGACTAATTGTCTGGCGAGGTCAGCTGCAGAAGCAGCATCCGGCGAATAACCGTTTGCGCCGATGGAGTCACAATAGGCCTGTGTGACCGGTGCGCCACCGATGATGACCTTTGCGTCGATCCCTGCTGCGCGGATGGCGTCAACAGCGGTCTTCATGCTGGGCATGGTAGTGGTCAACAGCGCGGAGAGACCGATGATTTTTGCATTATGCTGCTTGGCCAGCTCGATAAACTTTTCCGGTGCGACGTCCACACCAGCATCGACGACATGGAAGCCAGCACCTTCGAGCATCATGACAACCAGGTTCTTGCCGATGTCATGCAAGTCTCCCTTGACGGTTCCCATGATGGCGGTTGCGATAGCCTGAACGCCCGCCTTGATGAGATGGGGCTTGAGCAATTCAGTGCCCGCCTTCATAGCACGTGCAGCGACTAAAACTTCAGGAACGAACACTTCATTCTTTTTAAAGCGCTGGCCGACTTCATTCATCGCGTCCAGCAAGCCGAGGTTCAAAATGTCCTTAGCAGGTGCACCTTCGACGAGAAGCAGCTCTACCAAGCGTTTAACTTCGATGACCTTGCCACTCTTCATGGCCACTTTCAACGTATCATAATCCGGCATAATGAATTCCTTTCAAATTGCATTTCTTTTAAACCCAAAGCGTTGCAATGTTTTAAAGAATACTAAATACGGCATGAGAATACAACTTTTTTGATTGTTCGCGCTTTTCCAAAAATATGCTCCATATTTGCCTGGCTGTAACTTCCACTGGAATTGCCTTATTGCCTTATTGCGTTATTGAAAATTCGAAGTTCGACGTTCGATGTTGAATGTTCAATGTTCGTGTTCATACTTGAGGCTCGTGTCATTCGATGCTAAAAAGTTACCCTCTCGTTTATTCACGGCCAACTTTTTCTCCTCCCTCCTCCCTACTACGTCCTACTTGGTGTGATTCATTTCACTAAAATGAAGCACACCTTCATTGACAGGCGAGGTTAAACAGTGATACATTTACACTGTTATTTCGGTCGTTTAAAGAGGGAGGCTGTATGGCGAAATGTTATTCACATCTTACCTGCTTTGCGCTGACGGATGTTGGTAATAAGCGAAAAAACAACGAAGACGCCTATCAAATTTTTCCGGATTATGGTGTGTTTATTGTTGCCGATGGCATGGGCGGCGCTGAAGATGGCGAGGTCGCTTCTAAGGCTATTGTGGATGCCCTGAGTAAGACGCTGACAGCCTTTGACCCAGGGCTTCCCTTGACGTGCGCGGCGTCACAAGCGTGGGTCTGTCAGTCGGTCAATGATGCCTCAGCTTGGATCTTGAAGCGTTCGAATGAACGGTGCAAGAGTGGTACGGGCTCGACCTTTGTGGGGGTCTGTTTTGATCCCGAGCATCCAAATAAAGCCGTTGCGCTTCATGCGGGCGACAGTCGCGTCTATAGTATTCGGGGCACAACGATTAAGCAAATTACGCGTGACCACTCCTTGGCCAACGCAGCGGGTATCAAGGACGAAAAAGATTTAAATCCAAAATTTCGCGGCGTTATTTTGCGTGCGGTTGGACTGGCCGTGAAGACGGAAGTCGAGGCAACTCCCTTTGATGTGGCGGAAGGCGACACGGTGATCGTCTGCAGCGACGGACTCTCTAAGATGGTAGATGACCCTGTTGTTGCGAAAATCGTGCATGAGGAGCCTGCGCTCGAAGCCGCAGTTCAAAAATTAATTGAGGCTGCTCTCAAAAATGGCGGCAAGGACAATGTGACGGTTGTCGGGGTCAGAGTCGGGACATTGCCTGAGCCGGTTCCCAGCGCAGAGATGAACAAGCAATTTCCGCCGGATTGGGGCCATGCGCAGACAGATTCCAATATGACGCCACAGACACCGTTGGATCCTGTTGCAGATGGAGTCACAAGGCTGACCGAGTATCGGACACCGCTTGCGCCGATTACGGCTACCAAACCAACATCCGCGAAGAAGAAAAATGGACTTCCGCTCTTGTTCATCGCGCTCGGGGCTCTGCTGGTTGCTGGGGTAGGCGGGGCAGGACTCGGTTTTTATCTGAAATACAGTGCCGAAAAGCAGGCTGCGTTGATCGAAAAGATACAAGACGAGGCTCGACGGCAAGCGCTGGGACAGATTCGTGCGGCAGAAGAGGCCGAGGTCAAACGGAATGCAGAGGTGGATGCCAAGCGGGCCGAAGAGGTCCGGCTGAAAGTAGAAGCCGAGAAACGGCAAGCAGACGAAGCTGCGGTCAAGACGGAAGCCACGAAGAAGGACGAAGCGGAACGGTTAAGGGTTGAAGCGGAGCAGGCGGCAACTGCGCAACAGAAGGCTGAAGAGCAGCGTAAAGCAGAAGAGGATTTTCTCAAGGCAGAGGCTGAAAAAGGGGCGGTCGCGGCGCGTCTGAGAGCGGACGCGGAGAAAAAAAGAACGACTGAACGTCAAAAGGCTGAAGCGCAAAGCCAGCGTTTAGCTGCGGAAAAGCAGAGGGCTGAGGACGAGGCCGAACGCTTGGCTGTTGCGGTTACGGCAGGGAGAGAAGACGTAGAGGCCTCGGAACGAGAAAAAGCTGTGCTCAACTTGGTCAGTATGGCTAAGCATGAGGCGCAAGCCAAGACCTACTACACGTTTATGGTCACTCATGCGCCACGCCATTTGGAGACGTCTCCGCTGGTGAAAGAATATGAAGAGGCGAGACTGGCTTTGGTTCAGTGGACAGATAGCCAGACATTAACGGCTGGAAAGCTGAAACAACTGAACGAGCAGCAACTTGAAGCGGTACGTGATTATGCAAAATCGCTCGCACTTTTTTTGAACACCAACGCTATTGAATTGTATGTGAAAAAGACGCGGATGAAAGATGCGAATAAAAAAATATGGGAGCAGCTTGTCAAAGAGTCGGCCGAACTGAAGACGTTGTCGATGGACAATGACGCGAGCCGCTTGAGACTAGTGAATATCGTCAAGACAATTTCAAACGAAGCGAAGTGATAGGTGTAAGCGATGTCAGATGCCGCGAATACAAAAATTGGTGGTTTTGAGGTTGTCTGTGAGCTCCCTGGAGGCGAGGGCGGTCAAGGCGTAATCTATATTGCGCGTTGTGTTGAGAAGCAGTACGACGGCGTGGAGATCGGCGACCAAGTGGCCATCAAGGTCATGACCGTCCAGGACAGTGACGGCAAGGCCTTCCATAAACTCAATACCCGCACGGCTGCGCTGGCGGCGTTAAAGCATCCGGGCATCCTCAAGTATTACGGCTGTTTGGCCAAAAAAGAGGTCTTCAATTATTATCATTTTGTGATCATGGAATATTTGCTGGGTCAGACGCTGAAGCAGAAGATTACGGCGTTGCAGTCTGGGGTCAATGCGGATGAGGCACTGCGAATTAGTCGAGCCTGTTTGGATGCGCTTTCTTATGCGCAATCCCAAAACATCATTCATCGCGATTTGACGCCCTCCAACATTTTTCTGTGCGACAACGGGGATGTTAAGTTGATCGATTTTGAGGTGGCGAAGACGACGCGTCCCACGGAGCAGACAAACAGCACGGGTGTTTTTGGAAAACTCGACTATATGGCACCGGAACTTTTCCTCGGTTCCAAAGAAACGCCAGTGCAGTCGGATATCTTCAGTTTCTGCTTGTGCGTGCACGAGATGTTCACCGGAAATCTGCCATACGAGCGCGGGAGCGTGGCGCAGGCCAAGGGCGAGATCAAGGTCGATGACAAGATCCGTTCGGTGGTTGAAGGGATTGATGAAATCTTGATAAAGGGCTTGGCGGTCAAGCCGACAGACCGCTATGCATCATTTCAGGAGATGGCGGATGCTTTCCGTTCACTGAAGCTGACGGTGTGGAAAGGAACCGAAGGACGGACGTATGAGGCGCTCCAGTTTGTAGGCGGCGGCGGGTTCGGTTGGGTGTACAAGGCTAATCTGTTGCCAGCAAAGCAACAGGTCGCGATTAAATATTTGCTGGACGTGCGTTTTACAGACCGGTTTCAACGCGAAGCCGCGACACTGAAACAATTTGATGATGATCGTATTGTCCAGTTCATTGATTATTTTACGGAATCAAAAACGTTAGGCGGCCATGGCTTTCTTGTGATGAATTACTTGGATGGCATGCCAGGAGGATCCTTGCGGGATCAGCTCAAAAAGATCAAGGCGGTGACGGGCACGCGAGCTGGCATTCCGTATGAAGAGGCCCTCGTTGCTTTTATTCGGTATGCTGAGGGGCTGACTGTGTTGCATCAGGCTCTGGTTTATCATCGCGACTTAAAGCCCTCGAATCTTTATTTTCCAGAAGGCAAGCCTCATCTCGCGTGTATTATGGATCTGGGCGTTGCGCGCAATGAAGAAGCCACGTTGACGCACATGGGCCATGTGCCCGGCACGCTGGATTATATGGCGCCGGAGTTTGCGCGTGGAGATGGTGGCCGCGGAAGCGCGGCATCCGATATTTACGCCTTTGGTTTATGTCTCCACGAAGCATTGACAGGGCGTTTCCCCTTGCCGAGATTGCCAGCGGGCAGCCAAGCTTGGCTGACCTACCTTTCCCGTTCCGTTTCCAATCCGCCGCGCCCCGAATTCAAGGATGAGATAATTCTTGGGAATCCGACACTCAAGTCCTTAATGGAAGCGACGATCGAGCCCGATCTTTCCAAGCGTCTTTCAGACATGACGGGCATTGTGGAAATTCTGAAACGTCTCCTCGAAGCGACCCCGGGCAAGGGGTTGGCTTATCCGCCTTCAAAACCCTTGAGGGGACTCAAGGGTGCTGGAAAGAAGACCGTCGCGCCCCTGCCTGAAAAACACGAAGCAGAAGAGGGGGCCACAGAGCAAACCATGGCGGTTGACGAGGAAACCATGGCAACCATGGTGGCGAATTCGGCTGAATTAGAAAATCTAAAAAAGACAGCTCGCGCGAACGCCGCAAACAATAAATCTAAGTCCGTTGCTGAGCCTTTTGTGAAACAAGCCGCTCCGCAGGTCTTGGTTGCTTCCTTCAGAAGTTGGGTCAATCAGGCCTTTGTTGCTCGCGCGATGAGAATAGCTACGGACTTTTTAAACGTTGACACTGTGGCTCAGCACGGAAAAAAAATAGTAATCGCTGTCTCTCTTTTAGTACTCTTTGGCGGGGGATTTTTACTTGTGCGGAAGCCCTTGCTGAGTATGCTTCAAAAACCGCTGGCAAGCGTACAGATGAAGGAGGATGCGGTTTTTCTTCAACAACTCCTCGCGGATGTTGAGAAGCAACGTGTCCAGATGACGCGTGAGGCAACGGCCCTTGAGACCCCTGCGGCTTATAAGGCTTACGGAACAAAGGCGGCACAACTCCTCAGGCAACTGGTTGACGGGGCTTCGCGGCATATAATGGTACGTGAAGAATATGCGACGCCCGAGTTGGCGATACAATATTTTGCTTATGCCGAGAAGACGAATCAGGTCGAGCAACTGAAACAGCAGGCACGTATTGTGACAGAACCAAAGATTTTACGCGTTTGTGAAAAGGCGGAGGGTGCCTACCAGACGGGGGATATGAAGGAGGGTCAACGCCAAGAAGATCTGTGGAATGAATGGAAGCCTTATCTGTCAGATGCGCTAGCTGGCGTTCAGGCGGCGCGGATTCGTACCGCAAAGGCAGAGGCGACCGTGCGGGTTGGGAAGGTAGCCGATGGGGCAGTACGCCAGAAGACAGAGACTGCTGCAAAGACTGAAACGCTTCGCCAGAATGAAACCGAACGATTGAGGATGGAAACGTCGAAGAAATCGGTGATTACAGATGAACAACGGCGCGATCTGGCCAAAAGCGATGAACTTCGAAAAGCGGCAGTTGCCGCCTATCTCGCGGGCGAACTTGAAAAAGGAGATAAGAACCGTGAGGCGTGGAGCCAAACGATTAAGCGCGTGAAAGATTTGATGGGCGAACAACTTCGCCTCAGCTATGAAGATGAGATGGTGCAGGCGCGTACTGAAGCAGTCGCAAAGCTTCAAAAGAGCGAGCAAGAGCATCAGTCAGGACTTGAGGGACAATTGAATCAACTCGTCGCTAAGATCGAAACGATTTACGGGTTGGGTACGCCAGAAGCACTCATTTCTGGAGACGTTGAACATAAGCACTGGCAGGATTTTGCAAACGAAAAGAAATGCGACGCGAGCAAGGTGGCGGAGGGCGTTAAGCGTATTGAGCAAGCGCGTCTAGCCTGTCGTGTCAAAATAGCATCGGGTATTCTCCAAAAGGCCGTGGCAGCTTATAAGGGCGGCCAATTGAGTCAAGGCGATGCACTCGCGAAAGAATGGCGAGCCTTTGGTGCTGCCAAGAGCGGGGATGCGACTCAGTTGGAGGCTGCGCAGCGGGCGTGCGAGGCACAGCAAAAAAAGAGCGTGGACTGGGCCACGATCTTAAGAAATGTTGAAGAAGAGTCCTTGGCGGCTCTGACATCGCAAGATCTGGCATTTGTGAACGCCCAGGTGACGAAGCTTGCTGAGGCGATTGCCAAGGCGAAGGCTGCAGATGTTTCCGTCTTACAGGCAACGCAGACGCTTCAGAAACTGAACATGTATCGGGTTGTGCTTGTGTCGCCCGTACGGGCTGTTGTAGAGAATCCCGACAGACGGGTGACCATCGAATGGCAGGACGTAGCCAAGCAGTGGCAACCCTTTTCTCGGAACGCCCGTATCGACCCAGGAAAAACACGCTTCCGTTTTACGAAATTAGGCTATAAGTCTATGATTGTGGAGCAGGATGTACTGCCAGGCAAGACCCATCGTATTGTCATCCCTTACGCGTGGGAATCCGCAAGGTGAGCTGAAAGAAGGAGATGGGCGAAATTTTTCACTTCAAGAAACAGCAACAAACAGTAAAAGTTTATTGACAAAGCTTTGAATAGGGTAGTAAAGTTATACTATATCAATTAAGAACACTTTTGCGGAATGGGCAATGACTGCCTGACGCATTAAAAAAAGGAGAGGGTAGCGTATGAAAAATTCTATACCGCTGATTATTGCGGTTTTACTTGGGCTCGCGGCAGTATTTGTCGTCAGTCGCATGATGAAGAAAACGAGTGATACGCGTGAAGGGATGGTTAGGGTTGTTGCTGCTACGCGTGATTTATCCATGAAGGAAGAGATTCGGGATGGCTATATTCGGGAACGGGTCATTCCAGAATCCGCTTTATCTTCGCGCCACGTGCTGTGGAGCAAGGCCACGATGATTATGGGGCAATCCATGCTCCGCTCAGTGGCTAAGGATGATTTCATTATGTTGAATGATGTGGGCATGAGCAGAAGCTTGAATCTTCTTATTGGTGAGGGTGAATGGGCGGTGCCTGTGACATTCTCTGACAATGGCATTACCCAATTTCTCCAGCCGGGCGACGAAATTGCGATTTTGGGTACGTTTTCAGTTAAAAAGAGTATACCGTCCAAAGATCTGTCCGCGGAACCCGTTGTCGTGGAAGAGCGTGCTACCTCGGTTATCTTCCCGAGTGTCCGCATTTTGGACATCGGTTCGGGTGATGGTATCAGTCGCGAGGAAGGGAACAATGCGCGGTCAGTCATTGTAGCTCTGCCTCCGCAGCAGGCCGCCACGTTGGTGGCCGCTCAGCGGATCGCGGAACTTTATCCTGCATTGCGCCGTGCAAACGACAGTTCGTCGTTGAACCGTTTGGATGGCGGTGTCGTCGACGACACCACATTTGTCGACATTCGCAAAGGTCTGACGCCTGTTAAGATCCCGGAAATTCCCGGGAAAGGCGCTAAGTAACACAACAGAAAGGAATATCAATCATGAGAAAAAGTATACTTGCATTAGGATTAGCACTTTGTGCTTACATGGGTTTTGCGCAAGAAGTTGAAAAAGTATCCATTGCTATTGGCGCCTTGAAGGTTGTTGACCTTCCCTTCGTGATGCAGAACTATCGAAACTCCTCGCCGGACATTATTAAGCTCGAGACCTTTTCGGAGAAGCAACTCCGAATCATCGGGCAGAAGCAAGGTACCTGTGAATTGGAAGTGATCGGTGCTGGCATGACTAAGCGATTCTCCGTGACGGTCGTGGACAATATTCGTCAAGTCTATGACAAGCTGAGGGTGGATCTGGATACGCTTCCGGAATTGGATATTTCGATCAATCAGGACTACATTGCGATTAAGGGAGAAATCAGCAGTATCAAGAACTGGGAACATCTTCAAAAAGTGTTGCCCATGTACGGGACGATGTGTAAAAGCTATGTGACCTTCCGACCGGCTCCAGAAATGATTCTGAACATGAAGAAGTTGTTGGAACAATCTGGGTATGTCGTTTCGGGATCGCCTGTTCCGACAGAACCCGGCAACATCGGTTTCCAATTTGCGCAGAACGTGATTACGGTCACCGGCAGTGTTTTCCATCCTTCAGATATCGCCAATATCAAGACGCTCTTCTCGACGCAGAACTGGATCACGACCGAAGGTGCTGCTAGCGATGGAAAGGTTCGTTTGATTATGAATCTGAAGGTTGATCCGACCATGATCGATGTCGGGACAGTTTATGTTGGCGTTACAAAATCAGAGGGTGAAACATTGGGGTCAAAGAACAACTCCTTCTTTGGTTTTGATCCGAGCGCATTTTATAACATTGTCAAAGGCAGTGGCAGTGGCAGTGCGCAGATGAACGTCGGCTTGGGATCCATGATCAAATTTATGGCGGATAGCGGAATCACGCGCTTTAAGACGGCTGGACACTTGACGTTCATCAGTAACAATGACACCAAGAAAGAAGCCACGTTCCAAAATGGTGGCACGATGTACATTCGCGTGAGCGGACAGAATTCGGGTGACCTGAAAGAGGTTCAGTATGGTTTGCAGATGACGGTCAGTGGTGGTCTGATTGGTGGCAACAAGGTCAAGCTTGACATCATGATTGAGCGTAGCGATCCGCCACAGTTGAACTCGGCTAACGATTATGGTCAACGCAAGAGTAAGGTTTCAACCTCGGTGATCTGTGACATGAACAAGACGGTTGTCTTAGGTGGATTGAAGGACCTTGTTGAAGGAACTTCAAAATCAGGACTCCCGATTTTGCGCAATACCCCGATCTTGCAGTGGTTTGTCGCGGAAGATGGAACCAGCATGAGCGATATGCAATTACTGATTCTGCTCAGTCCGCGCGTACAAACTAATGACACTCAGATTAAACTTCCGCCGTCAGCCGAGACAGCCAATACCCTCGAGAAGGCTGAGAAGACCAATAAAGAAACGATCGACGAAGGAAAACGTTTCCATGGATTCTGGGTATGGCTGAACTGGTTCTGCTGGTAAGAGGCATTTTATGATACTCAAAATCACGCGCTTGGATAAGTCTGTCCTGCTGGAAGAACCGTTGCAGGATAATAAGGTTCTACAGATTGGACGCAACGAGAACTGCGATATCGTGTTGCAGGGTAAAACGGTCTCCCGTCTGCATGCCCGTATTCATTGCGAAGGTGGTTTTGTATTTATTGAAGATGCTGGAAGCAGCGCGGGGACCAAAGTAAACGGCGCGGTCATTCCGGAGCGGGTGCGCGTATCTGCGGGCGATACGGCGGCGATCGGGGATTTCACGTTGAATTTTATCGACGCGAATGTCCCGGTGCCGCCTCCGCCAAAGCTTGCCGCTCCCAAGGCAGTGTCTCCTGCGCCAGCGGCTCCAAAAAGCGATGGGAAGGTGCTACCTGCAAAGTCGAAAGTGCCTGATTTCATCCGAGAGTTTCAGGAGCTCGAAGTCCTGTACACCGATGAAGTGATGGTGTTCAAAAACCGGATTCATACGTACGTCCTTGAAAAGCTGAACTTGCCAGAGACGGCGATGAAGGAGATTGCTAGCGAAGAGATGCAGGCCAAGTTAGAGACCTGCCTGGATCAGACGATGCGTGACCTGTGGCACGAGTTGCCGTCGGATATTCCGAGCGACATGTTGCGGCAGGCCATGATTGACGAGCTGATGGGATTTGGTCCGATATCGCCGTTGCTACGTTCCAAGCTCATCTCGGAAGTGATGGTCAACGGTCCGAATCACGTCTTTATTGAAAGCAAAGGTAAGCTTTATGAGACGGGCGTACGGTTCTTCAATGCGCAGCATCTTATCGCGATTATTCAGCGTATTGTCGAACCCTTGGGACGGCATGTGGATGCAGCCTCGCCCATGGTGGATGCGCGTTTGCCTGACGGTTCGCGCGTGAATGCAATTATTCCGCCCTTAGCACTGGATGGTTCTTCGGTGACGATTCGTAAGTTTTCTGACAAGAAGCTGACGACGGACGACTTGATTGAGTACGGGAGTGTGACCAAAGAAATGGCCCTCTTTTTGGAAGAGGCTGTTCGCTCACGGCAGAATATTCTGGTGTCTGGAGGAACAGGTTCCGGCAAGACGACGCTCTTGAATATTCTGTCACAGTTTATTCCTTCTGGTGAGCGCATCATCACTGTGGAAGACTCTGCCGAATTGAAACTATCACATCGCAATATTGTCCGTCTCGAAGCTCGTCCGGCCAATATTGAAGGACAGGGGCGCGTGTCGATTCGTGAGCTGGTGGTCAACACCTTGCGGATGCGTCCCGATCGTATCATCGTTGGCGAATGTCGTGGTGCCGAGGCGCTGGACATGTTGCAGGCGATGAATACAGGACATGACGGATCCATGACAACCTGTCATGCGAACAATCCTCGCGATGCGCTGGCGCGTCTGGAAAACATGGTGATGATGGCAGGTTTTGAGTTGCCATCCGTCGCCATTCGAGAACAGATTGCCTCCGCCGTGAATCTGGTCGTACAACAGACCCGCATGCCGGACGGTTCGCGCAAGGTTATCAAGATTACAGAAGTCGCTGGACGTGAAGGGAGTACCATCCTTCTTCAGGACATCTTTACGTATGAGCAGGAGGGCTTCGACACAGAGGGCAAGGTCCGCGGATATCATGCGCCGACTGGCAACATTCCGCACTTTGTGGAAGAGTTGCGCTCTTCGGGTGACCTTCAGTTGGATATGGGCGTTTTTGTTCCGCATAACTAAGGAGAGATGTTATGGTGTGGTTAGTCTACATACTGGTCTTTGGCGCGGTTGCGCTCGTGGTCTATTCGTTTACAGGTCTGGCGAATAGCATCAGCATGGAAAAGGTCGAACTGGATCGCAAATCAAAGGAGTTGCAAAGCTGGGCCAATCCCATGAATCGCTTCATTTCTGATCAACGCTTGGTTCAGTTCCGTGTTTCAAGTGCAGTTGTGCTGGGGGGGTGCTTCACGGGAATTCTTCTCTTCGCGTCGGTCACGAATCCACTCATCTGGATACCGATCGCTGCTGGCATGGGCTTTGTGGGGTGGATGACACCTTTCTGGTATTATCAGTGGAAGTTGAATGACCGGAGAAGAAAGTTTGAAGGTCGCATCCTCGACTTGACCATGGGATTAGCGAATGGTTTGCGTTCTGGACAGGCGTTGCCGCAGGGGTTGGAGGCTATTGCGCGGCGGCTCGAAGGACCTATTCAAGAAGAACTGATGGTGGTACTGCGCGAATATCGCTTTGGACTGGAATTGGCCGAGGCGCTCGAACGGATGTATCAGCGCATGCCGTGCGAGGACTTGCGTTTGCTGGTGACTTCCGTGAAGTTAACCTCTCAATCAGGAGGGAGCATGGCCGATGTTTTGTCGCGCATGACCGAGATGATTCGTGGGCGCACTGAATTTCAAGGCAAGCTCCAAACGCTCACGGCGCAAGGGCGATTCGAGGCGATTGCGATTTCTGCAGCACCAGCCGTAGCGTTTTTGATTCTCTATTTTGTGGACAACGAATTGATGGCACCTATGTTGAAGACAACCATAGGCTGGGCGGCTCTCGGAGTGGTTGTCCTGCTGGAAACGATTGGGTTCACTATCATTAACAAGATCGTTACGATTGAGGTATAGGGAACATGGATATTCAAACAATAATGGCTTATATGGCGGTCTTTCTTGCCGTGATGCTGCCCGTGATTGCGGGTCAGCTTTGGGGCGATAAGCAGGATATGCCGAAGGAGACCTCCTTTGATTCAGGGCGGATACCTAAACTCTTTAAGCTGGCCCGCCTTCCGATTGGTGCGCTCTGCTCTGCTGGTATTGGCAGCATGCTGGAGCAGATGAATGCAAAGAAGACCCAGGAGCTTGAAAAAAGAATTGTCATTGCTAACTTGGCCATTACTCCGCAGATGGTTTACACGGCACAGGTTGTCTATAGTCTGGCCTTGCTCGTGTTTGCCATTATCTGGTGTGTTGTGTTGGGTCTCAAGCCGTCCGTCATTGCGATGGCGGCCTTGGTCGCTTTTTTCATCGGCTGGGTTTATCCCGCCACATCGGTGGAAAGTCTGGCGAATAAACGACAACAGGAGATTATCAAGAGCCTGCCCTTTGCGATTGACCTTGTGGGGTCTGCGATGCGTTCAGGCTTGGATTTCAATGCCGCGATCCGTTATTTTGTTTCAATGGGTATTCCGGGAGCGCTCAGCATGGAATTCGGGATTATGCTGAAGCAGATTGAACTGGGGAAGACGCGTGTTGAAGCCTTGAGTAATATGGCCGAGCGCGTCAACACTCAGGAATTTACAACCTTTGTGGGCGCGGTTGCGCATGGCACGGAAATCGGTGCTTCCATTGTGGATACGATGGTGATCCAGAGCGAAGAGATGCGACGTGCACGCTTCAATCTGGCTGAGCAGAAGGCGCAGCGTGCACCGTCTCTCATGATTTTGCCGATGGCCTTGTTTATTATGCCGTCGGTGTTTATTATCATCTTTGTGCCTGTCTATTTAAAGATCCAGGCGAGCGGTATGGGCTCGATGATGTCGAAGTAAGGATTTGATATGAGCAAGGTAAAGGTCCAGATTCAATTTGTTTCGGGTGAATACAAGGGCGAGTTCCGAGAACTGCCTGAAGGAACGTCTATGGTCTTGGGGCGTTCACGTTCCGCGACCTTCCGCTTTTCAGCACCCGATGTCTCTGGGAAACATCTTGAATTGACCCTTCTCCCCTCGGGCGATGTGGCGATTAAGAACTTGAGTTCGCATCGAACGGATGTTAATGGACAGGCGCTTTCCGAAGGCGAGGCTGTTATCTTAAGCGAAGGCGATCGGGTGGCTTTTGGAGACACGAATGCGTTTATCCTGATCTCGGCCCCGAAAGCGATGGCGTTAGAAGCCGGCGACCCAGATGGACCGACCTGCGCAACAAATTTTGCACTTGCGGCAGAGGTCAAGGCGATGATGCCATCGGCGGCACCAGTCCAGAAGTCCGTTGCGCCGCCCGTTTCGCTTGGAGTCGATGAAGCAAAGACGGAAATTCCTGATGAGGATGCGCCCGTTGTCGCGCCGAAGCCCTACGTGCCTGTTGCCGCTGCTCGGGTTGTTGCGCCAGCACCTGTGGATGATGATGCGACCGTGGTACCTGAAGCGCCCCCGCAAGTGAAGGCAATGCCTGCGCCTGCGCCAGCGCCGGCAAGGATGCCTGCACCTAAGAAAGTAGCCTTTGTGCCACCGCCTCAGGCGAAGGTGGATGACGAAGAGGTCAAGACAGCTCAAGCGGGTGAGGATGAGGGCGACGATGAGACCATGATGATGCAGACGCGCGTTGCAAGCATGGAAGAGATGGATCTGCTTCGGAAGACGCGCAAGCCTAAAGCCAATAAACGGGTCATCTGGCTGGCGGCCGCCATGGGGATATCCGCTTTTCTTGTGGGAATCCGTTACGTGGTTTCCCAAACCAATATTGAAAATCCAATAACATGGCCTATGGACGGGGACAAATTTAATGATGAGGTCTTGGTTCCTGATATTGGCGTGGACAAGGATTTCATCTTATATTTTCCGAGATATCGGAGTATGCAGGTCGTCAAGGAATCAAACCGTATTATGGCCATGACACGGCTTGGCAAGCGGCGGGATGTCCCCTGCCGTGTGCTTTTTAACATGAACAAATCTTTGGATAATCTGTCCTTGAATCGCGCGAAGGGTTTTAAGGCTTGGCAAGATAAGATGATGGCCTTAGGGGGGCAATGGAACTTCGACGAAGATTCGAATGTGCATTTTCGCGGGAAGGATAACGGATTGCCGTATCAGATGGCTCGGTACACGCGATCCGTGGAGAAGGTGGCCTGGTTCGGTGTCGTGATGTATATCAAGGATCGCGACTGGGAAATAATCGTGCAAAAGGAGATCCCGTCCTCCGAACGGTATCGTGGCGAAGCCTTGTTGGTCGATACGCCGTTTATCAGTGTCACGCCGCGCTACGTCCTGAATCATTGGGAACCCGGGGATGTCACCTTCCAGATGACCGTTCCAGAAATGTTGAGCGAAGCCAGACTCATGTTGAATCGTACCGTCGCCACGCCACGCATGTGGCCGCATATTCTGGATTTGCTCAGAAATATTATGGGGGCTTCGTTGCGGACGAACGATATGGCAACGTATACGGTCGCCATGGAGTTATTACGCGATTTGCGGACCAAACAATCACAATGGTTGAACAATCAGAAGATCCAGTACTTCGGGGCTATTGCTAAGAATCTGTCCAAACTAGCGGCAACGATTCGCCAAGATTGCTTGGCTGTTTTTTCAGATGAGGATGATTTTAGGTGTCACCAACTTCGAAATGATCAATGGGAATAATTATGTTTTCTAAAGGCAGACTACAATTCAGGCTGGAGCATCAGCATAAGGTTATCGGCGAACTTTTCTCCGATGATATCGCGGGAGAGGTTGTAATCGGGCGTAGCAATAGTTGCGCGCTTATTATTCCTTCGGAAGACCGTGCCGCCAGTTCAAAACATGCCATGCTTAAAAAGAAAATGGGCAGTGTGTTTATTGTGGATGCGGGCAGCCGGAACGGGCTATTCTTTAAAGGGGAGCGAATTACGGAGCGGAAACTTAGCGCGGGTGACTGCATAAAGATTGGCGAAAGCGAATTGTTTGTGACCTCTGTCGCGGAACAAAAATTAGCCGCTGCCGCCGCCGCCGTCATCATGAACAAATGCCACCGACTTGAGTGTTTAAGCGGGACGATGAAAGGACAGATTATCGATATTGGACAGCAAATGCTTCGTGTGGGATCGGATCCGGATAGTGAATTGCATCTGGCGGACAGTCTGATTTCTCGTCGTCATGCGGAGATCTCCGTGGATGAAAAAGGCGAATGCTGGGTCAATGATTTAAAAAGTTCAAATGGAACATTTGTCAACCGCGTTCCCTTGAGCGGCAAGAAGCGTATGTTAAAGGATGGCGATATTGTCTCCTTTTCATTTATGGATTTTCGTTTTCTGGATAAGGCGGTGAAACATACGCGCTCCTTCTTCTGGGTCAAGATCGCCTCCATCGGCGTCACACTTATCGCTGGCACAATCTTCTATTTTGCTTATTTGGTTGGGACATCGTCCGCGCCAGATTTGATAAAGATGGCAAAAATTTATGCGTCGCAGGAACGGTTCGTTGATGCACGCACGCGCTTGGAGTCAGCACAGAATGCGCGTCAATTTGAGCAGTATAAACTGGAAAGTGATGCCCTCTTGGAGAAGGTCAATATTTGGGAGAAGACCTTTAATGACTGGGTCTATGTCCAGAAGAGCATGAAGAACAAGCAATGGCCGGAAGCGGTACGGACCTTGGGTTCCATGCGTTGTGACCGGATGGAGAACTGGAATTGGAATGAACTGAATGCGATTAAGTCCAAAAATCAGGCCGCGAAGGTGAAGGATTATCTGGACTGTTACTTGAAAGTCCAGGCTTCCTTAAAAAGCACGGAACATGGCGTGGAGGCGATGAGGAGTATGCTGCAAGAACTGACATCCATGGCTGAACAGATGGATGCATCAAAGGACGAATTATATGCGACCCTGCTGGAAGCCAGTCGAAGAGTTTTAGAGACGTTGTCCAGCAACCTGACACATCTGGATGACATGAATAAGGCGATTGAGCAATTGAATCAGCCTTATCCCAATTTTAAACTCATCGTCGCTGATTTGAGCGCGGTCGAAGAGAAGGCAACAGGGACGGTCAAGCAGATGGCGGGGCGGTATTTGGTGCCTATTAAAAAAATGCAGAACATTCAAGAGCAACTCCTGAAGAATGCTACCGCGTTGACGGCGTTGAAGTTTGACCAGGTGGTTGCTGGTGTTGAATTGCCGACGGTCGATGAATGTGCAGTTAACCCCTATATTAATAGCCAACGGAAAAATATCGAGAACATCGATAAGAACTTCCAAGTTGCGAATACACAGATACAGCACCTGCTCAATGTTTTTAAGAGAAATAACATTGAAATCTTCAAGACGCCGAGGCTTATCCAGGCCTTCAAGGATGAAAGCACCTGGCCCGATGTCTTTGCGTGCGATGCGCTCAAGCGTAAGATCCCCAAACGCACGCGAACCGAACCCGAAGGTGCGTATGACCGAGTGTTGGGCGTTGACTATTTTTATGAATTGCTGAGAAGTCTGCCTGAGAAATATGATGATTCGGCTCTCGAATCCATGCAGTATCAACCGGAGTGCGTACAGATCAAAGCACTCTTCAGGAATTTCGCCGATTTTATTAGCTTTGTGACCTTGCCCCAAAACAAGTGGTTACTCAGAGGCGATATTCAAAAGGCGTATGAATATTGTCAGCAACAAGTCGCTAACCGGGAAAAAATAATCGGCTTCCTTTGTGATGAGACCACAACGGACACGATGACGCGGCGTTCGATATTGGGTCGCGCCTTGGCTATGAATCTTGCGCCTGAGGGACGCTATTCACGCGATGTTTGCGAAAAGGCAGCCGAGGATTTTAAGAAATACAGATTGCCTTTGGTGAAGCTGAACAATGATTATGATTCAGCTCCTCCGGAAAAGGCGATTGAGATTCGTACTCAAATTCTCGCGATAGGTATTCCAGGTGACCCGATTGTACGTCGGATGTGGGCAACCATACAGGAGTGACGCATGTTGCGTAAGATGAGACAGACAGAGTCGTGCGTGATGCTAGGTATCTGCTTGGCAGGGATCCTCTGTGCCCAGCAAAGCATCACGTCGGGCGATGTGACTCGTTTGCAACAGCAATATGCGAGAGAGTTGCGCGAACTCCAAAGTCAAAAGGGTGTGAGTCAGCGTGAACACCAGCATGTTGTGAAAGACGCCTCGGTCGTTGTGCTCGAAGCAAAAATGGGATACGAGGCGAATCGGATGGAGAAAAAAGGAGATCAAAAACCGAAAGCGGATCCTCGTTCGTCGGCAGAGAAGGCTAAAGTAGCTGCGCTTTTTAAGGAGGTCAATGCAAAGCTTCCTGAAATGAATGCATCGCTGAAGCAGGCTTTCCCCAAGTCAACCCAGTCGAAGATTGAGATGAAGCCCCTGAATGTGGATGATGTCTTTTCGGGTGCTGGAGGAAAATCCAGTCCAGGCAAGAGCATCGAGCAACAGATGATTCAGCAAGCATTGCAAAAGCGTCTTCAGGAAGAGATGAAAAAAATGGATCCCCAAACGAGAAGTCAGATGAACGCGTTGCTAAAGGCTTCAGAGGAGGGGAAGACAATTCCTCTCCCGCAGAATCTTCCTACGCAGCAGCATGCTCAGCTTCTACAGAAAGGAACCCCGTGAAGATGCGCAAAGCAGGAAGTCAGCGTGGAGCCGTGATGATGGAATACGTCATCTTGGTGATGATGCTTGCGATCGCTCTTTTTGCGGGTAATAATTATTTGACGAATGATACATGGATGAATGAGGCACTTTTTGTTGATCAAGCCACGGGCGCAGGGCCTCCGACTCTGGGAGCGGATGTGGCTGGCATGTATCAGCGGGTGATGGCCGGTCTTTGTTTGCCGACACCCTGAGATCAGGACGAGCAGTTTTTTGAAAGCCTAGAACGGTTTTCAGCGTATGATGTTACACGAACAATAAACAGTGAGGGATTCGGAAGGACGTGCGCCGGGTGGCGCAGGTTTGGAGTTTCGGATTGATCACTGAACTCATGAAGGAAAAACCCAATGAAACTCAATTGGAATGTTGCACGTGCAAAGAAGCACCTGCTCGGGCGTGTCCTCTGCCGTATGGCTGGTAATGAAAAGGGCGCTGTGATGATGGAATACGTGATCGTGGCTGTTCTGATTGCCGCAGCTTGCGTAACAGCAGTTGCAATGTTTGGTCGTACGATCGTTGGCATGTTCAGCTCCGCCGCTTCGGGTGCAACTGGCGATTCCGCGAAGGCAAAGACCACGCAGACCGCAGTACGCGATGACCAGGCCAAGGATGCGAAGGCCGCTGGTGAATACCATGACAGTCTGCATACTGGCACGGCTGCTGGTACAGCAACGAAATAAGCGGGATTGTTGTGTGAAACTGCTCGCGTAGCAGTAAAAATAGTGAACGATACCGCACTTAAGTTGTTGTTGGCAACACCTTGGCTCATGATGTTATGCATCTGGGATGTCAAGCATCGGAGATTACCCAATAGTATCACATTGGGCGGTGCAACGGTTTGCCTGGTAGCCTATTGGGGCGCAGGTGGCTTTCCGTTGGTGTTCCAGAGTTTGCTGGCGGGCTTGTTGTGCGGGCTTTTTCTCTTCCTGCCGTTCCTGTTAAGGGCGGCAGGAGGGGGAGATGTCAAGATGCTCTTCGCGTGTGGCATCTTGGTGGGCATGGGCAATATCATGAATTTTCTCTTTTTCATGTCGATTGCTGGCTTTCTGCTCTCTCTGCTGATGTGGTTTGCTGGACAGGTCGATATGAGCCGCGTGAAACATTATGCGCGTTGCGTATTTGACTGGGGCTATGATCGGAAATGTGGAAGGAAATCGCTTCCTTCCCGGGACAATGAACGGTGCCGGATACCGTTTGGGGTTGCTATCGCAGGTGGGGTCTGGGCTACGTTTATCTGGCGGGTTGCACACTGATTTTTCAAGATGAAACTGAAATGCCATACAGGTTCTGCAATGATGGAGTTCGTGCTGGTCATGCCGCTTTTGTTCGTCATGATCATGGGCGTACTTCAGATTGCGCATATTTGGATGGCGCGGCAGGTTGTTCATTATGCGGCTTATTGCGCAGCGCGGTCTACGTTGACAGCCAATAATGTGTTGTTCCGTGATCAGCCTGTTGCAACGGATGCCGCTTTGCGTGTTTGCTCATGGATTGCTTTTGATGATGAGGGCGATGGAGATGTTCAAGACGTGGCAGAGATTCCTGGTTGGGGCATGATTCCGTTCTCTGGCTCAGTCAAAAAACGGACCCGCGTGGTAACAGGGTATACCGATAGCAAGTATATGGGTATGCTGGGGACTTGCCCTTGGCAGACGCGGGCAGTGGTCGAGTTTGATTTTGCCTTGTTGATGCCCGTGGCTGGCCAGATGATGAGTTATTTGTTTAAGCAGGACGCGGATACTGTGATTCAACAGATCCGGTCAGGCGAGATCTCTGTGAAGCCCGGCGTTGGCTGGACTGGACAGGAAGAGAAGAAGAACTATTCCTATCCCTATATTACGCTGAAAGAGATGTGCATTTTGCCCAAACCCTACAGCACGGCGATTTATCCGTTAAGCATGTAACGTTATGAAATTGATCCTTAAAGCAGCAAGACAATCAGTGGTTCGCCTCGGAAGAGACGAGAGTGGTGCTGCTTTTCTGGTGACTCTGGCTGTCTTCATGTTTATGTTTCTGCTCTGTAGCGGAGTGTATTCAATCGGCGATATGGTCCGTCAGCGGATAGAACTTCAGAATGCAGCAGATGCGGCATCTTATTCGGCTGCGGTCATTCAAGCGGACACCATCAGCCGCGTCGCCACCATTAATCGCGCCATGGCATGGACTTATTTGCAGATGACCCGCCGGCAGATGGATTATATTGTTGATAGATGGGTGGGACTGACCGAGACGCGGATGAAGGAAGACCGAGCGAAGATGAAGGACTTCTGGCAGGTATATGGCTGGTGTGATGGCACACATACCAGCGGTCCAAAGGGGTCAACATACTGGTGTGGGCTGTATGCCATCGATAAGTTGTTTGCCATGAATTGTGATTGGCCCATAGCATTCCCCAACAATATAGACACCGTCATCCCCATTTTTCAAACACTCTTCAAACTTCATTTAATGGGGCAGAGAGGTACGGGTAATCCGTTGTGCGATTGGCTGCCTACTTTGGGGCCTCAAATCTTTTGCGACAAAGTGAATATTCTCGCCATGAATATGGCTTTGATCGACACAGTCGTAAAGCTTCCCGGTAAAATAGATGAGGTCGTCCCTAATATATTGAAGGCTAACCTTCCTGAACGCCAGGTGAGTGCAGGTGATTTCCAATATTATCTCTATCAGAATAGAACCCCGATTTCCAATTTTATGTTTTTGAATAATAAGAAAGAGGATGAACGGAGGTTCCTAGCGTTTTCTGGCCCGCATTATGATAGTGAAGTTCGAAAAACCTTCAATAAAAAGCAAGATGATGGGGGGCAGGTTGGTTCGGGATCCAAGGCCGGCGGTGTCAACCATTGGTTTGTCCGGCATAACGGAACGCGGCGCGCAAACAGTAGCGACATCGGTATTCAACGTGCCTATCTTTTCGGCCCTTCCGGAGATTCGTCAGGTTTTCAGGACAAGCCCGTGATCCTCAAGGAACCCAGTTGTAAGAATGAAGACGCGGATAATGATTCGAGTCCGAATAAGACCAGTGCTCTCGTTTCGGAATGGCATTGGAGCGGAACCAAATGGCTATGCTTCCCTACTCTAGATGGCTGGGCGCATATTCCGCTGATCTCCGCAATGTCCTGCGACCACTGCAATGGGGGAAGTACAATCAACCAGCCTAAAAATAATTGCACGTGGCCCGTTTTGGATTTCAACGGTTCTGGGGCGATCCCTTTCTTGGCCGGAGGTGGCCGTGCGTACGGGGATGATCCGGAGCTTATTTCAGGGAATGCCAAATCGATTTATTATACAGGTGCTCTCTGTATGCCGTTGATTCTGAATAAAACCTTTTTCGGGAAGCAAGGATCCTTGGTTGTTGGCGTCTCTCGGGTGTGCAAGAATCCATGGGATGAGATCTTTGGTACGATCAGCCAGGGGCTGTTCAAAGCCTTTAACCCAACAGTCAAAAATATGTGGGCCGTCTCAGCGGCACGTGCTGGATATCGCGACCCGTCCGATAATGGACGTTATCAAATTGCGTATACCGATCCTGCACCGCTCTCGTCCAGTTCAAGCCCCGCACAGTTAAGAAAAAACTGGAACTTGAAAGAGACGGACTGGGATGCGGTCTTTCTCCCCGTCAAGGATGCCTGGAAGCTCTGCATGGGCAATACGGTTGAAAGCCCCGGCACGTTCACGGTTGGCCTTGGGAGTAGTGATGTGCTGGGCTCCATCATGACAGAACAATGGCAAGGATTGGGTGGCGGGTCCGCCCCAGCCTTTGGACAAGTCCCCGCGCCGCATAAGATGTCCGGGAATTTGAACTGGAGTGGATTGTCAGAAAAGCTGACACATTGATTTTGTTAAAGAATACATGAAAAATGACAAGCTAAAAGAAAGTCAACGTAGGGCAGTCATGAAGATGAAGGCGGGAAAAGGTTCGATCATGATGGAGTTTCTGCTGGTGATGCCGATTTATTTCGTGCTCTTCGGCGGAACATTCTGGATTGGTGAACTGTTCATCCATCGCCAGAAACTTTTGCAGATAGATCGAAATGCAGCGATCCATGCAGGAATTCGTCATGATCGGGGTAGTCTAAACGTGATGTCACTGGGACCCTATTTTTTTGGCGAGCCTTCTGGTGATTTTGATAGCCCGACGCTGACAGACGCACGCCAAATGCGAGCGTTGAAGACGGACAAGGATCAATATCCCTGGGCCATGGCCGTTGGCGGGAAGGCTTCGATGCTTGCGCCTACGCCTCCATGGACTAAAGGATGGCTGAAGGTTGAGACCCTTTGGGAAAGTCTGATCCTGACCACGACAGAGGCGCAGATTAGCACACAGTTGCTGACATCCAATAATGAGACGACCTACAACTTCCTGAGTGCGGCGTTGATGCGTACCAAGGGTAGTGAGCAGGGGTATCGTTCTTGGCATCCTCGTCAAGTCTGTGATGAAAACGCCTTGCCAGTACTGTCTGCTGTCTGGTATGAAAAAGTGTACAATGCGGATGATCCCTTTAAGACGGTTCAGCAGTACAGGAGCAATTTAAGTAGTCTCCAAAGTGATACGGCGAAGCCATCGCCTCCCAACAGAAAAGATTATGAGCGTTATGAGATGTATTGGACTTGGAGTCAGCGACCGACATTTATCTTTTAACAAGAGGAATAGAGGAATGTTGGAATATTGGAAAACTGGTAAACTAGCGATGGTCGTGTTGCTGATCGTCCTCTCGCAGGCACAGGCCGCAGTCAAGACCTACTCCATTCGTATGCCAGTCTCCGCTGTGATCACGGAATCAGATGATTCAGGAAAGACGTGGCGGCGGAACGGGGCGATGCCCGTCACCTATGCGTCCGCCGTGAATCAAATGAAGGCCTGCCTTTGCGGTCAGGGGTGGAAGCTGAAGCAGGCCATTCCGCTTGGAAATGCAAATGACCGGACGCTGATGAATTTTGAAAATGGGAAACTGAAAATTACGGCGATGGTCTGGAAAATCAAGCTGAATCAAACAGGTTTTTCCTGGGGTATTGTTGAATAGATCAATGAGTGAATAACAAAATGAACGCAGAAGCATGCATGGGTGTGATTCATTTTAGTTGAAATGAATCACACCAGGTAGGAGGT
>JBAXOG010000058.1:0-27505 GCA_037133395.1 bacterium
CTTCGACCTGCTGAAGCGCTTTCACGCTGTCATGCGAACGCTGACGTTCAAGGTCAAGCTGGCGTTCCAAGGCGCGTAGCACGTCGGTATCGATTGTGGGCGGGGGAGGCGGAACTGAACAAATCGCGGCTATAGGTTGCGTCTTGGCGGCCGATCTGACCGGCAGCGGGCGCTGAAAAGTGACGGCATTTGCGGGTAAGGCGCCTTCCTTTTGGAGCGCCTCCAAGGCGAGCTTATGGATGGGACCGTAGAAGGCCCCGGGAGAGACCTCCGCAACCCAGTCCATTTCCAGTGCTGGATATTGCGTAATCGCATTCCAGATTGTCGCGTCTTCGGAAAGGGTATTCGTGGGGGCTAAACGTCCGTCCTTCGCCCATAGTTTCAGCGTCTCAAAGTCGACAGGGCCGAATGTTTCGCCCTGTTCATTCTTTACAAGCCAGTGTTTATCATCACCAGCCTTTTTGATTTGAGATGCTGTCGTCATGGGTATATAATACCTAAATGCGCAAAAATCCTCAAGCCCTATAAGGGCATGATTCATTTTAGTGGAAATGAATCACACCAAGTAGGAAGTAGCAGGGAGTAGGGAGGAGAAAAGAAGTCAATAAAAATCGGGTTTTTCAGAAAGAATACCCTTTTACACAAGTCCTGAAAGTGTGTCTTCATCCAAGAGACACTTGCGAATAGTGGAGAACTACTCTCTAACGCATTTCAAATCACTCCTCCTTCCTACCTCCTCCCTCCTCCCTCGGGTGTTGATTCAACAAAGTTGAATCGCACCCGCCCTATAAACACGCTTGACTTTTCGAAGGGGATAGAGTTTAATAATTGCGTTTAAGAGAGAGACCTTATATGAAGCAAGCATTGTTTACAGTTAAGTTTAGTCGTTACTTTGCGGTTGATTACGCAGGGAACGCATTTTTTTCACTGTAGACGCCATGCCCGTTTTGAAGCCGAATAAAATAAGCATCCTGCAGTGAAAAAACACTGCGGGATTTTTTTTTGGAGGGATTATGATTATCACACTGAAGAGTACGAGTTCACAACAGCAGATCGCCCATTTAAAAGCCTGGCTGGAACGACAGAACATCGGCGTGCATCTGTCGGAAGGCCAGTTCCAGACGATTATCGGCTTGATTGGCGATACGACCAAGATCGACGTCAAATGCCTAGAAGGCTTGGAAATGGTCGAGAAGGTGATCCGCATTACAGAACCCTTCAAAAGCGTGAACCGCAAGTTCCATCCAGCGGATAGCATCGTCTCCGTGGGGGACGTCAAGGTGGGCGGTGGTCATTTTGGAATGATTGCCGGCCCTTGTTCGGTCGAATCAGAGGCGCAGATCTTTGAAATAGCCAAGCGCGTCAAGGCATCCGGAGCTAACATGCTGCGAGGAGGCGCGTTCAAACCCAGATCCTCCCCGTATGATTTTCAGGGACTTCAAGCCGAGGGACTCCAGCTCCTCTCCGCAGCCAAGAAGACAACGGGCCTGCCGGTGGTCTCCGAAATTATCAACATCAACCATTTAGAACTCTTCGCGGATGTGGACGTGATCCAGGTCGGTGCGCGTAATATGCAGAATTTCGACTTGCTGCGCGAGTTGGGACGCTCCAATAAGCCAGTCCTCCTGAAGCGTGGCTTGGCCAATACGATCAAAGAGTTGCTGATGAGCGCTGAATATGTGTTTGCTGGCGGCAACAAGAATGTCATTCTGTGCGAGCGGGGCATTCGTACCTTTGAAACCTACACACGTAATACGTTGGATATTTCTGCAATCCCTGTCATTCAGGAGTTGAGTCATCTGCCGATCATCGTTGACCCCAGCCACTCCAGCGGCTACTCCCGTTATGTGAAGCCCTTGTCCCTGGCGGCAGCGGCGTGTGGCGCAAACGGACTCATCATTGAAGTGCACAACGATCCTGCGAATGCGCTGTGTGACGGTGCGCAGTCGTTGACCCCCACACAATTCGATGATGTCGCCATCCATGTGCGCCGTATCTTGGAGGTGTGTCGTTCATGAGAATCGGGATTATCGGACTCGGGATGATTGGCGGGTCGCTCGCCAAGGCATTGCGTGCCCGTACACGGCATGAGGTGGTCGGAATGGATCTCAGTGCCGCGACCGTCGAGGCCGCGTGTGTCTCTGGTGCCGTGCAAGGCGAGCTGGCCTTTGCAGATCTCGCCACGTGCCAGGTGTTGATTTTGGCTGTCCCGCCCAAGGCGTGCCTTGCCTTTTTGCGCGAGCATGCAAGTCAGATCGCGCCCGACACGCTGGTGGTGGATTGTTGCGGCGTGAAGCGTTCGATTTGCAACGCCGGTTTTGAGGCGGCCAAACAAAACAGGTTTCATTTCGTGGGCGGACATCCCATGGCTGGGCGCGAAGTTTCTGGCTTTCAGGCGGCCCTGGGAACACTTTTTGATCGCGCCGTCATGCTGTTGGTTCCCAAGGTGGGCGAATCGGAGGAAGTTTTCCGTCGCGCGGAAGAACTTTTTTTAGCGATCGGTTTTGGACGGATCGTGCGGACAACCGCCGAGAATCACGATGAACTGATTGCGATCACCTCGCAATTGGCGCATCTGGTTTCTAATGCGTATGTGAAGAGTCCGCGAGCACGCGTACATCATGGTTTTTCCGCCGGCAGTTTTGCCGATCTCACGCGTGTCGCGCGCTTGGATGAAAAGTTATGGACGGAACTCTTCCTCGAAAATAATGATTTTTTGATTCAGGAGATCGATGAACTGATGGGCGCGTTACGCGACTATCGCGAGGCGATCGCAGACAAGGATGTTACACGCCTGTGCGCACTATTGAAAACGGGGCGTGAATGTAAGGAGCAGCAAGATGAACATAGATAACCTCAGAGGCCAGATTGATCAGATTGATACGGAACTGGTGAAACTGTTTAAGAACCGAATGCAGATTTCGCTGGAGATCGCAAAATACAAGAAGGCGAGTGGCATGCCTGTCTTTGATGTGTCGCGCGAGCGAAACTTGCTGCACAAAGTATCGGAGAGTGCGGGCAGCGATTTTGAAGTCTATATGCGTGTCTTCTTCTCCATGCTTATGGATGTCAGCCGGTCGTATCAACATAAGTTTTTGGCCGATGCATCAACGCTGGGCAAAAAAATTGAACAGGCGATGGAGCAGACACCCAAACTCTTTCCGGAAAAGGCCGTCGTGGCCTGTCAAGGCATGGAAGGCGCCTTCTCGCAATATGCCTGCGACAAATTATTTGCCATTCCCAATATCATGTACTTCAATACGTTTGAAAACGTGATCCAGGCGGTGAGCAGCGGCTTGTGCCGTTATGGTGTGCTGCCGATTGAAAATAGCACGGCGGGCTCGGTCAATCAGATTTATGATTTGCTACAACATCACAATGTAAATATCGTGCGTACTGCGCGTATTCAAGTGGCACACACCTTATTGGTGAACAAAGGGACGACACTTGCGGATGTGAAGGAAATCGTCTCGCATGAACAGGCGTTTGCCCAATGCTCGGCCTTTCTGTCCACCCTGAAAAACGTGAAGATCACGGTGTGCGAAAATACGGCGGTCGCGGCGCAGTATGTGGCCGAGAGCAAGCGGAAAGACGTGGCCGCCATCTCTTCTAAATCCTGTGCAGACTTGTACGAGCTGTCGGTGATCGCAGATAGCCTTCAAAACAACGACGGCAATTTCACGCGTTTCATCTGTATTTCAAATGAGCTTGAAATATATCCCGGCGCGAATCGTACCAGCTTTATGATGGTGATCCCGCATAAACCCGGCGCGCTTTATCGCGTGCTGGTGCGTTTCTATGCGCTCGGCATGAATCTGGTTAAGCTGGAGAGCCGTCCGATGCCGGGGCGTAACTTTGAATTCATGTTTTATTTCGATGTGGAAAGCTCCGTCTACTCGGCAGCGCTGTTGCAACTGATCGGTGAACTCGAAAGCCAGATCGAAGACTTCCGCTATCTCGGCAGTTACTCCGAGATGGTGTGAGGTGGAAAAGAAAATAAAAAAACAACGCTCGAAAAATGGAGCGTTGTTTTTTATTTTGAGAAAGAAGAAGTCGCTTATTTGACTATCTTTTCCTCTACTGCCTTCTTGCTTGCGCCAGCTTCTTGCGCTTTCGGGTGATTTTTCATGAAGAATTCGCGCGCGGCTTTCCGCTCATCATCGCTGAGCTTGCCATCGCCGTCTTTGTCAAACCGCTTGATCATTTCAGCCTGACGCGCATCCTGTGCGGCCTTCATCTCTTCTGGGCTGAGCTTGCCATCGCCATCCTTGTCAAACTTCTTGATCATTTCAGCCTGATGCGCTTCACGAGCGGCCTTCATCTCGGTTTCATTGAGCTTGCCATCGCCGTCCTTGTCGAACTTCGCAATGACTTCCTTCGGAATCGAATGTCCGCGCATGCCTTCAGGATGCGGATGCGTCGCAGGACTCTTCGCTGTGTCGGCCTTCTCTTGCGCCATGCAAACAGCGGCTACCAACAATGTTGCAACATAGATAACCTTCTTCATCTGTGTACTCCTTAGATATGTTCATGACGTGTCATACGTCAAACATTCAATTAAACGGATAACCTGATTTTTTATTGTTATCCAATGGATAAATAAAAAAAGAGCGGAAGCGTTCACACGCTCCGCTCTTCAAAGACAGTCACTCAAGATTTAGCTGAGAACTGCATCTTTAGCGGCCTTGGCCAGACGGAACTTAACAACCGTCTTAGCAGGAATCTTGATCGTTGCGCCGGTTGCAGGATTGCGACCCATGCGTGCTGCGCGTTTGACCTTGATCAGCTTGCCCAGACCAGGAAGCATGAAGCCCTTCTTTTCCTTGGCGCCGACGTATGCGATAGCGAGCAACTTTTCATAAACGATCGTTGCTTGCTTCTTGCTGATTTCAGCACTTTCCGCGAGATCAGCCAAGATTCCGCTCTTGGTTGTAGGATTCTTCTTTGCCATACAGTAACTCCTTAGTAGTTATAACATGAATACAATCTCATGTCGTGGTATAAAAATAAATCGAATTCCCCAAAGAATCAAGGGTAAAATGCAAAAATTTTAATATTTTATTTTAGGCAATTTTTCTTTTTCTCTTCCATTGACACCGCACGGCACTTCATGGTTAAATAATTAGATGCTACTGAAGCGTGCATATTTATAAGGTTTATAGGTTTTCAAAAAGTATCCAACAAGAAGGGGAAGCGAGATGAAAAGACGTGATTTTTTAACTGTATCAGCGACTGCCGGTATGGTTGCAGTCGGTATGCCAAGGCTGGCGCGCGCTGAAGCGGGCCCAAGTGCAATGCCCAAACTGGCGGCACCTGAGAAAGCCGCAGAGCTGAATCTTTGTTTGCAGTGGGGCGCCATCCCAGGTGGCGAAATAAAAGAAAAGCTGGATTGGATGGAAGCTCAGGGCTTTGCCGCAGTTGAAATTCCCTCGGGCGAGTGGCCCATTAAGAATTGCGAAGCGATGAAGGCCGCGATGGTCGGACGTAAGCTCTTTATTGCGACCGCCTGCGGTCCAAGCGATTTCTCGTATGCCGAAGCAGAGAAGCGCGAAGCGGAAGTGAAGAAGTTCCTTCCGGTGATTGAGGCGTTGGGCGCGATGAAGTCGGTCGGGCTGATTCTCTGCCCTGCGCGCGGTAAGGTTCCGATGGGCTTTAAGGAGCTGCGCGAAGACTTTGTGACGAATACGGGCAAGCGCTTGGCTGAGCATGCGGCGAAGAATGGCACGAGCATCGTGTTGGAACCGCTGCGCCGCAATGAGACGCCCTTCTTGCGTCAGGTGGGCGATGGTGCGCGCATGGCCGCTGATATCGGACCCGGCGCGACCGTGATGGGCGACTTCTGGCACATGGGACTCGAAGAGACCAGCTTCATGGGCGCCTTCATTTGCGCAGGCAAGCTGCTTTCACATGTGCACATTGCCGGTTTGAAGGAGCGTATCATCCCGGGCGTGCATGTCGCAGAAGATAATTATGTTGATGGGTTTAAGGGCTTGAAGCTCATTGGATATCGCGGGGCTGTCAGCTTCGAAGGCGGCTGGCCGAAAAATCCGGCGGATCCCAAGAAGGGTATTCCGCAAGAGGAAAAGATTAAGCTCATCTTGAATATGTGCAAGATGTTGCGTGAACAATGGGCAATGGCGTAAGGGTAGGCCGTTGTGCTTGCCGAGTAAGGGCTGGCCGTTGTGCCTGCCCAGTAAGGGTAGGCCGTTGTGCCTGCTCAGTAAGGGTAGGCCGTTGCGCCTACCCGAAACAAGGAGATAGAATGATGCAAAATCGTAGAGAGTTCGTAAAGGGTTCGGCCGTGTTTACCGCGATGATGGCGGCAGCGCCGACGATTCTGAAGGCACAAGGTGCTCCGCGCGTGTTCAAAGTCGCGGTTGTGGGTTGCGGTGGCCGAGGCAGTGGGGCCGTAAAGAATATCATGGATGCTGCGAAGAAGATTGGACACGAGGTTAAGCTCGTTGCGGCAGCCGACTTTTTCATGGATAAGGCGCAAAGCATGGCTAAGAGTCATGGGCTAGATGACAAGTTCTGTTTCGCCGGCGCCAATGGCTACAAGAAAGTCATGGGAATGCCAGAAGTGGAAATCGTCATTCTCACAACACCGCTCAATTTCCGTCCTCAACATTTTGAAGCAGCCGTGAAGGCTGGCAAACATGTCTTCGCTGAAAAGGGTGTCGCGGTCGACGCACCGGGCGTACGCCAATTCATCGCCGCTGCTAAGCTCGCAGCCGAGAAGAAGCTGACCGTCGTTGCGGGTACGCAGCGCCGCCATCAGCAAGGTTATCTGCTTCAGGCGAAGGCGCTCAAGGAAGGCAAGATTAGCCCGATCCTCGGTGGTAACGTGTACTGGAATGGTAATGTGCCCTGGATCAAGCGGCGCACAGAAGGCATGAGCAACAAGGAGTACCTCTGTAAGAACTGGCTCAACTTTACGGAACTTTCGGGTGACCATATTGTCGAGCAGCACGTTCATAATATCGATATCGCCAACTGGTTCATCGGTCGCTTCCCGAAGAGCGCAGTCGGTTTTGGTGGCCGTGCACGTCGCGTGACAGGTAACCAGTTCGACTTCTTCGGTATTGATTTCGATTATGGCGACGGCGTACATATTCACAGCATGTGCCGCCAGATCAACAAGTGCCACAGCAACGTCAGCGAAAGCTTCCGCACGAACGACGCCCTCATCTCGGGCGGCGGTCGCGTAGTCCGCCCTGGCGAAGCAGGCGCTCGCGTCGAATTGGCGGGCGATTTCATGGATGGCAACCCGTATGAAGTCGAACATATCGACCTGCTCAAGAGTATTCTGGGCACAGGTCCCTATTTCAACGAAGGCGAAACCGTTGCCATGTCTACCGCCTGCGGTATCATGGGACGTATCTCGGCCTATACGGGTCAGATCGTCGGCATGGCTGACCTCCTGACCAAGGTGGACTCGCCCTACTACAAGGGTTGTGCCCTCACCGCAGCAGCCTTTGAGGCAGACGGCGATGTTGAGCTTCCGGCAGAAGTAGCCGCCATCCCTGGCGAAGCAGATCCACGTTTCAAATAAGGACAGGGTTCAGAAAATCACTTCAGCATTGGGCGTTAAGAGCTAAAATTCTTAATGCCCAACGCTGAATTTTCATTTTTAGAAGCTACGCCGTCGTTTCTCAACTTAAGCGTTAAGTGTTCAAACTGACGAAAAGTATTTAGACCATAAGAAGGGCGCCAGACACACGGGAGGGGCACGCGTCTGCGTGCCTAGGACGAGCAGACGCTCGTCCCTCCCTGTGTGTAGAATAGCCCTTTTAGCATAAATATTTTTTGGCTTTAAACTCTCAACGTTTAACTTTTAACGCTTAATTTGAGAAATTACTCCTTCGTTTGTTCGCGGCCCAGCCCGCGCGGCGGGCTTACATATATCCTGAACCCTGGCTTCCTGAACCCTGAACCCTTTTTTTATCCTTTTTCAACGCAAGGTTGACGGGAAGAAGATTTTCTTGTATAGTATTCCACCCGAAGCCCATATATTATAAGTGTACTTTAAAGCGGGGCTAGGTTTAGTACTGTTAGTGGAAATTGAAAAGGATACGTATATGCAAAGTTTAATTAACCATCTCAACCAGTTACAAGAGCTATTACTGATTCGAGACGAGCATCGTACAACGGGTGATGGCCGACACTTGGATCGCCTGAATGACTCGATTGACCAGCTTACCGATGTGTTGCCGATCGAAGTTAAGTCTTTGTATCAACGTTTATACAAAAAAGATCATATTTTGATGGCCCCAATGTATAATGGGTGTTGTGCCATTTGTGGAATGCGGATGCCAATCAGCCAGGTTCAGGCGGTGCGTTTATGTAAGCAAATTCAGAATTGTCCGAGCTGCGCCCGTATTCTTTATGAGGAGGCCGATGCCCCGCGGTGGATTGGCGATACGCCCAGCCGCACGGAACCCCGCAAGTCGGGAGTCTCGCGTTTTTCGGCTGAACAGTTGATGGTTGTCGACTTGAAGGCGAAGACCTCTGCTGAGGCGATTGAAGAGCTGGCCAAGGTTATGGAGGCAAAAAGCTTCATTTCTGCTGCGGACAAGCTCGTGCAATCTGCTCTGGAACGCGAAGCGGTCCTGAGCACGGCTATGGAAAATGGACTTGCCTTTCCGCATGTGCGCGGTGTCGAAGGCGGCGGTCTGACCTTGGCCATGGGTGTCTCCAAGAAGGGTATCCCCTGGGATGACGCCGGAAAAGTCGTCAATATTATCTTTTTCATTACCATTCCGACCGCTGTCAGCGCTTTCTATCTGCGTCTGATGTCTGGATTGACCGAAACCTTCCTGAAGGAACAGAACCGCGAGATGATTCTTGCCGCGAAATCCTCAGAGGAACTCTGGAAGGCCCTTTTGAAGGCGACCCGCTATTCGATTAAGTAGGGCGTCCCCAATAGTTTTACTGGAACGATGGGGGAGGAGCCTTGCTGGGCGAATAGGCGTCCTCGCCTGTTCACGGGGCCGCCGGATGGCGGACCAGCCATATAGTTCAGGCTTCGCTGTACAGGCAGGCGCCTATACGCCCAAGAGAGACACAGATCGCACAGAGAAAAACAATTAAAATGGTTGTTTTTTCGTGTGGTTCGTGGTAAAAACACACGAATTCGAAATAAATAAGGCAATTTTTAAACCAAGGAGTTGTTTATGGGTGGTATCTTTAAGGCGTATGATATTCGGGGCATCTATGGTCTGGATCTGACGGATGAACTCGCTTACAAAATCGGCCGCGCGTTTGTCACGTTCACCGGCTGCACAAAGGTTGTGATCGCTCGGGATATCCGTCCGCACTCGGAGCCGCTTTTCACCAATCTCGCTAAGGGAATTATGGAGCAGGGCGCCGATGTGATCGATATCGGCTATGGCTCGACACCCATGTCTTATTTCGCCAATGGTACGCTGGGCGCGGATGGCAGCGTCATGATCACGGCGTCGCACAACACGGCGGAGTGGAATGGCTTTAAGCTGTGCCGCGCACATGCGGTGCCCGTCAGCGGCGCTACCGGTATCATGGAGATCGAACAGATCGTCCTCAAGGAGGCCTTTGCGCCTAAGGCCGCTAAACCCGGGACGCTCTCGAAAGCTGACGTGAACGAGGCGTATGCCAAGCACGTGGCGCAGTTCGCGCATCTCGCCAGACCCGTCCATGTCGCAATCGATTTTGCAAATGGCATGGGCATCTGGGAAGTCAAAGCGCTTCAGGGCCTGATCACGTGGGATGGCCTCTTTGCGGAACCCGATGGACGTTTCCCGAATCATGAGGCCAATCCGCTTCACCATGCCACGCTCGTTGACCTGCAAGCCAAGGTCCGTGCGGGTACGTATGCCTTTGGCGTGGCGTATGATGGCGATGCCGACCGCGCTGGCTTTATTGATGAAAAGGGTGAAATTATCCCCATGGATCTCATTACCGCGCTGATCGCCCAGGATGTGCTCGCAACTCGCAAGGGCGCCATTTTTTATGATTTGCGCAGTAGCTGGGTCGTCAAGGAGGTCATCGAGGCCGCCGGCGGAAAGCCCATGATGAGTCGCGTCGGCCATGCTTTCATTAAGCAGCAGATGCGCGAGAATGATGCACTCTTCGCAGGCGAATTGAGTGGTCACTATTATTTTAAGGATAACTTCACGGCGGAAAGTTCTTCCATGGCGATTCTCTGCTTAGCGAATATCGTCAGCAAGTCCGACAAGCCCCTCTCTGCATTGATCGCCCCGTTGCGTAAGTATTTCGCCAGTGGTGAAATCAATACGCATGTTTCCCGTGACCCGAAGCTGATCCTCGATGAAATTCGTGCCACGTATACGGATGGCCGGATGTTTGAACTCGATGGCGTAAGCGTTGAATATGCGGACTGGTGGTTCAATGTGCGTTGCTCAAACACCGAACCGCTCGTGCGCCTGAACCTCGAAGCCAAGACGAAGGCTGTGATGGAAACGAAGCGCGAGGAGCTGCTCGCGATTATCAGGAAGTAGAGGAGAGACCGATAAAACGGAATGATGGAATGTTGGAACACTGGAATATTGGAAGAAGGCGCTCCTGGGGAGGGACGAGCGTCTGCTCGTCCTAGGCACGCAGACGCGTGCCCCTCCCAGAGCCGGTATCCCGTCTCCCCCCAACATTCCAATATTCCTGTATTCCATCATTCCAATGAAGTTTTTACGTAAGGAAAAACAATGATCAACAAACCTGTTTATGATGAACTGATTCAGAAGTACCGCACCCATTTTGGACGTGATCCTGAAGTCGTGGCGTATGCGCCTGGCCGTATCGAGGTGCTCGGCAACCATACGGACTATAACGAAGGCTTTGTCTTTTCAGCCGCCATCAACTTCGGAACTTTCTTCGCAGCCTCGAAGAGTCCCACCAAGCAATGCCGCCTTGTCGCAGGTGATCTCATGAAGGAGGTTACCTTTGGCGCGAATGATGTCGTTCCCTCCAAGACGGAACCGTGGCAGAACTATGTCAAAGGTACCTTTGCGGGTCTTACCAACAGCCGCGCGGCTGTTGGTTTTGACGGCATGATCCTCGGCAATGTTCCGCTGGGCAGCGGGTTGTCGAGTTCGGCGGCCCTTGAGATGTCGACCGGCCTCGCGCTCGCGAAACTCTATGCGGTGACGGTCGACACGGTCACGCTGGCGAAGATCGGCCAGAAGGCGGAACATACGTATGCGGGATGTAAGTGCGGATTGCTTGACCAGATTTCAAGCCTGGCCGGACAAGACGGGAAGCTCGTGAAGACGGACTTTCGCTCCCTCGTGTATGAGAATGTGGACATGGGACCCGATGCCTGCTTTTTAATGTGTAACACGCATGCCAAACATGCGCTGGTCGATGGCGCGTATAACCGTCTGCGCGAGGCCTGTGAAGAGGCCGCCGCCTATTTCGCAACGGTACTTCGCCATCCGGTTAAGGCCCTGCGCGATGTGAGTATGGCCGAGTGGGCGCTCTACAAGGGCGGCCTGTCCGAAACCGTCGCAAATCGCGCCGCGCATCCGATCGGTGAGGATGAGCGTGTGCTCAAGGGCGCCGAACTTCTGGCGGCGGGCGACCTTCCGGGCTTTGGCGCGCTGATGTTTGATTCGCACGAAAGTTCGCGCACGCTCTTTCAAAATTCGTGCGAGGAGCTCGACGTGGTCGTGGCGGCCGCAAAGAAGATTCCCGGCGTCATGGGCGCACGCCTTTCAGGCGGTGGCTTTGGCGGTTCCGTGGTCGTTCTTGTCCATCCGCGTGACGCGGAAACAGCCGGAGCCGCGCTGGCTAGTGCTTATGCGGCAAAATTTGGAAAGCCCTGTGACGTCAGCATCATCAAACCCGCCGCAGGCGCGTGTATCGTAAAGGCGTAACGTGTTTCTCACAGAGACACAGAGTATTATAAACGGATCATTTCGTGATTTTCGTGTGTTTCGTGGATAAAAAAGATTAGAAAAGGAGAGGAAAACATGTCAGCAAACTTAATCAGTCTCACAACTGCAACTTTTGATGCAGCGATCGCCGAGGGCGTGACCTTGGTCGATTTTTGGGCACCCTGGTGCGGACCCTGTCAGATGCTTACCCCGATTCTTGAAACCCAAGTCGCGCCAGCCGTGGCGGGACGCGCCAAGGTCGCCAAGGTCAATGTAGATGAGTCGCGCGAGCTCGCCGTGAAGTTCGGGATCAAGAGCATCCCCGCGCTGCTCGTCTTCAAAAATGGCGCGCTCGTCCAGCAGATGGTCGGACTCCAGTCCGGCGATGCACTGGTGAAGGCCGTCGAAGCCGCACTATAATGGAATGATGGAATAATGGAATACTGGAATGATGGGGAGACTTTATGCTGATAAGTGCGCTAGCAGCTCGCTTGGCATACGCTCGGACAACATCCCGTTCGCCTATTATTCCAATATTCCAACATTCCCGTATTCCAATATTCCAATCCCATGAATACTGAACAGCAACTCGCGGATTGGCTGAAGTCCGCTTTTATCGCCGTCTGCGGCGAAGAGGCCTCCAGCCTTTCCATTCGCGTGACGCCTGCGACGGACACGAAATTCGGTGATTTCCAGTGTAATGATGCCATGCCGATGGCCAAGATGTTCAAAAAGGCACCGCGCGCCATTGCCGAGGCTGTGGTTAAGGCCCTGCCGCTCCCACCTGCCATCCAGAAGTTGGAGGTCGCCGGACCGGGCTTTATCAATATCACTGTGAGTACGGAATGGCTCGCGGAGGCCGCGTGCGAACTTTCCGCCGCGCCGCGCTTCGGCATTCCGGATGAGGGCCAGGGCAAGACAATCATCATCGATTATTCCAGCCCCAATGCGGCAAAAGCCATGCACATCGGCCATATCCGCTCGACGGTCATCGGTAATGCCATTGACCGTATGTACCGCGCACTCGGTTATCGTGTCATTGCGGATAACCATCTGGGCGACTGGGGCACACAGTTCGGCAAACTGATTCAAGGCTATCGGGCGTTTTTGACGGAAGAGGAACGCGCCAATCTGACGGTCGAGCTGCTGGAGCGGGTCTATGTCCAGAGCCATAACCGGACCGAGGAGGACCCTGCATGGCTGGAGAGCTGCAAGGCTGAACTCGTGAAGCTTCAGCAGGGTGATCCGGAGAATCGGGCCATCTGGCAGCGCTTTGTCGCCATCAGTATGGTGGAATTCAATCGCATCTATGCCCGTCTCGATGTGGGCTTTGACCTCTATCGCGGCGAAAGCTTTTATAATGACATCCTAGCCGAGACCATCGGTCTGCTTCAGGAAAAGGGGCTGGCGGTGGAGAGCGAGGGCGCGCTCATTGTGAATCTCGAAGCCGATGGCATGCCGATCTGCATGGTGCGCAAGAGCGACGGTGGCTTTAATTATGCCGCCACGGACATCGCGACCGTCCGCAACCGCGTGGCGGAGTTTAAGCCCGACCGCATTGTCTATGTCACGGACGAACGTCAACAGCTTCACTTCAAACAGTTCTTTAAGATCTGCGAGAAGATCGGGATTGCGACCTCCTCCCTCCTACCTTCCCTAAGCAAACTCCTCCCTCCTCCCTCCTCCCTCCTACCTTCTCCCTCCTCCCTTCCCCACCTTGAGCATGTTTGGTTTGGCTTGATGCGTCTGCCCGAAGGCACCTTCTCGACCCGTCAAGGCAATGTGATCAAACTCGACGCGCTGCTCGACGAGGCCGTCAGCCGTGCGCTCAAGATTGTCCAGGAGTCCAATCCTGCCATGCCCGAAGCTGAACAGCGCGAACTCGCCGAAGCCATCGGCATTGGTGCCATCAAGTACGCCGATCTCAGTCATGACCCCCAAACGCTCATCGTCTTTACGTGGGAAAGGGCGCTGGCACTCGACGGCAACTCCGGTCCCTACCTTCAATACGCGTATGCGCGTGTGTGTAGCCTGATCGACAAGGCGGTGGAGCAATTCGGGGATGCAGGTCAAGAGGCCAAGCTCCGGCTGGATACCCCGCTCGAGAAGGAGTTGGCGCTAAAACTCTTACAGTTCCCGGCGGCAGTTTCCCGCGCCGCTGAACTCTATCGGCCCAATGTGTTGGCCGATTACCTCTTCAGCCTTTCGCAAACCTACAGCAGCTTTTACCAGCAATCGCCCGTGCTCAAGTCCGAACCCGAGATCCGTGACAGCCGCTTGCGTCTCTGCGCCATGGTCGCCCAAGCGCTAAACCAAGGTCTGACTCTTCTCGGCATCCGGACACCCCGAAGGATATAATAAGTGAGCAGTCAGCAGTGGCCAGTCCCAGCAGGATCGGTTCTCTCGATTTCTCCCGATTCTCTCGACTTCCCCCCACTGCCTACTGCCACTGTTGACTGCCCATTGAACCCATGACCCTTAAACTGCCAGAAGTCTGCAACGCCGAGACTGTCACGCCGCTGTGGAAACAGCGGATGCCGGAGGTTTGGGCGTTGCGGGCGGGTGACATGCTGACGCTGGATGCCGACGGTGTGAAGAAGTATGATGGCTCTGCGGAGGCGATCATCATCGAGGTGCATCGCTGCGCTGCGGCGCAAGGGTTTACGATTGAAATCCGCGATGCAGCCTCTGTGGTCGCCCGGACCCTCAAGATCTTTAATCCGGCGCACTTTTCCGATCATGTCGCCGGCGAGTTGCCACCCCGCAATACGCATACCGTCGAACAAGTGGGGGCGGCGGCTGTCAATATCTGGCGGGATATCGTCGAGGTTCTCGCCTTTCTGGGCGAGGTCGTTGCGGCGGGCATCTCTTTTATTTGGCGTCCGGGCAGGCTGCGCCTTCATGATACCTTGCTTTGCTTCGAGCGCGCCGGCATGGATGCGCTGCCGATTACGGGCCTCATCGGCTTCTTGATCGGCCTGATCCTTGCCTTTTTATCCGGCGCGTCTATGCGGCAGTTCGGTGTAGAGGTCTATGTGGCGGATCTTATAGCCATCGGTCTTTTCCGCGAGATGGGGGCGCTCATTACCGCGATTATCCTAGCGGGCCGCACAGGTTCGGCCTTTGCAGCGGAACTTGGCACGATGAAGGTGAATGAAGAAATCGACGCGCTGACGACCCTCGGGCTGCCGCCCGTGGTCTTTTTGGCCCTCCCGCGTGTCATCGCCTCAGCCCTCGTGCTCCCGTTTTTGAGTATCTTTGCCGTGCTGATGGGGCTTTTCGGCGGTTTTGTGGTGATGTGGATGATGCATATCCCGGCGGTTACCTATTGGCAGCATGTTTTTAACTCGATCACCGTGACCAATGTGCTAATCGGCCTGATTAAGGCGCTGACCTTTGGTTTGTTGGTCGGCTTGTCGGGTTGTTCGCACGGACTTTACGCGCGGCGGTCTGCAGACGCCGTCGGCCAGGCCGCTACAGCTTCCGTGGTCGGAAGCCTCGTGCTCATCACCGTCTTCGACGGTATCTTCTCCGTCCTGTTCTATGTCTTGGATTTGTAAAGGGAGGGGCGTGCCGTGACCAAGGAAGCGAAAAAAATCGAGCGAATCGGGAGAAATCGAGCGAAGTCGAATCCCTCGATGCTTCCGATGCTCTCGATTTCGATCGGCATTTGTCATGAACATGCTCGACAATGGCAAAAACAATGGAAAATAACGTCATAGAAGTGAAAGACCTGGTGGCAGGGTATGAGGGACGGGTGGTCCTGAAGGATATCTCCTTTACGGTCGCGCGAGGCGAGACCTTTGTCGTGCTTGGCGGCTCAGGCTGCGGCAAGAGCACCCTCCTCAAGCATATTATCGGACTCCACCCGCTTTTGGGCGGGGAAGTCCGTATTTTGGGCAATCGTATCCAAGGGGGCGGGGCGGTCGAACGCGAAAATGCCATGCGTTCCTTTGGTGTGACCTACCAGAGCGGTGCCCTCTTCGGAAGCATGACCTTGCTCGAAAATGTCTGCCTGCCGCTCTGCTCCTTTACTGACCTCCCGTCGGATGCCCGGCGGCTTATTGCTGAGATGAAGCTGGATCTGGTCGGCCTCAAGCCCTTTGCCAACTACTTCCCCTCCGACATCAGCGGCGGCATGAAGAAACGGGCAGCCATCGCCCGTGCCATGGCCCTCGACCCCAAGGTCTTGCTGCTGGATGAGCCCTCAGCCGGACTCGACCCCGTCAATTCGGCTGAGTTGGACCGGCTGATCCTTCGGCTCCGAGATACCCATGGTATCTCTTTCGTGATTGTCACCCATGAGCTCGAAAGCATCTATACGGTAGCAGATCGCTGTATCATGCTCGACGCTGAAACGCGTGGCATCATCGCCGAAGGAAAGCCCAAAGAGCTCCGTGACACCTCCCCAGACCCCAAAGTCCGCGCCTTCTTCCGCCCCAACTCCCTCGGGGAATAGGGGAGGTTCTACCGCAAAAACCGCAATAAGATTGCATCTGCGATTCATTGACCTGTTGACTGGACAGATAGGCTGGGCGTATAGGCGTCCTCGCCTGTACACTGGTCCGGCAACTGCCGGACCAGCCATAGACACCACGCTTCGCTGTACAGGCGAGGACGCCTATACGCCCAGGGCTGCAACGAATCGCATTTGCGCTCCCCTTCGCGGTTTTTGCGGAAAAGCATTTCATGGGCCAGCCCCAAAAAAAGTTCAAAAAATTTTTAATTTCGGCTTGCACTCCTCCCCGCCGTGGGTGTACCCTATACTCACAACGAAAGAATGGTTTTGTTTGATGGTACTGGAAGACGAGTGTCATCCGCGGGCCGTTGGGCAAGATTTTGAAGGTTTAAAATAAGAGAAATCGTAAGGCAGGCTTGGTTGAAATTGCTCTCATCAGCAGTTAAAAACACAATGTGCCCTATTGTTTTTTCTTTGGATGTTTGATAAAAGGAGGATTCTTTTATGAATCTAACTAAATGTTTTGTAGCGGGTCTATGCATTTCTGCAATGACTGCGTCTGCAGGGATTCTACAGAGTGATGCGTTTGAAAATAACACCTACTCTGGTAATTGGTCTGGAGGCCTTAGCCTCACTTTAGGCGGCAGTGTTACTAATGGCGATGCCTCCCTTGAAGGTTATACGCTTGCTCGTCCGATGACAGGCGTAACCAGTAACCGCGTGCTCCAACTCAATACCGAAGGCAGTGTCTGGACAAACACGGTGGGTGCGTCGTTTGCAGGTACTACTAATGTGTTTGCGGATATGCTTGTCAAGTTTGTGCCAAGCGAAGAACTGCCTGTCATTGGAACAGATGTCAAATTGGCTGTTGCAGTATTAGCTGGAACACCAAATAGGTTGGCGATCTCGGTAATTGATCAAGTGAATCAAGGTACGAATGCGTGGATTCTGACAACGGGCGCAATGGATACTAATGTTTGGTATAGATTGACGGTAAATTTGTACTGCGATGTTAACCAAGATGCTTATGCCTATGTGAAGACAAACGGTGTTTTAGTGAATGTTGCTCCGTATTTTGTCAATCAAGCAGACAAAAAACTCAATTCTATCGGATTCTCGGGCACGGGCTTCATCGATGAAGTCGTTGTCCGTACCGATGATCCGTTCGTAACAGAAATTCCGTTGACGTTGAGTTTCTCTACGGGTGTTGATAGTGTCTATGTGGGTGAAATCCAGAAGACTACTGGTCAACCGGTGCTCTCTGGCGCCTCCCTCATCATTACTGCATCGAAGTGGTATGAGATCGCGAATGTCGCGGGTACTGACGTAATGACTAACTGGGTCGCAGGCGCAATCGGTGACTCTGCTGCAACCGTCACGGTTACAGCGGCAGCTTCTGGTAAGACGGTGACCATCACACCACGGACTGAGACCAGCACTGCACCGCAGGGTGGCTCAACCCTCTTCAGCGGGCAGCAGGCGAACAAAGTCGCGGCGTGGGCGATCGCCAAGGGCGTGACAACACTGTTGGATGCTAATTATCCTCAGTATCTCTTCAACATTGCCACGAACGCCACCGTTCCGACGCTGAGCATTAAGAGTGTTGCGATTAGCAATACAACAGCCACAGTATCGGTGCAAGCCGGAACAACTGACTTCTCGCCCAGTGCTATTAATGGCGCCTTGAAGATCAAGGGCTATCCGACGTTGGGTGGAACGGCTGAAGTCTATGGCACAGGATTCACTGGCACGACAAACGCAATATTTGTGCAGGATATTGGCACCAACAAGTTCATCAAGGCTATGGTGACTGGTGTTCCAGCTCCTCAGTGAAGAGTAGATTAAACGCACACAAGCGTTGAACGTAAGGGGCTCGCAGAAATGCGGGCCCCTTGCTTTTTTATGATGTGGTAAGGCCTGGGCGTATAGGCGTCTGCCTGTACAATGGCGGCAATGCCTGGGCGTATAGGCGTCCTGTACAATGGCGGCAAAGCCTGGGCGTATAGGCGTCCTCGCCTGTACAATGGCGGCAAGAAAGCCGCCATCCATAAAGTGAAGCAATGTGTACAGGCGGGGACCCGCCTACGCCAAGGCTACGGCGCGGCAGGACGCCTATACGCCCAGGAGAAAGTACAGGCGGGGACACCTATACGCCCAGGAGAAGTCTTCTGATAGCTCGCATGCCCTCCTCCCTCCTCCCTCCTACTTCCTCCTTGGGGGTGATTCATTTCAAAAAAATGAATCATCCCCCTTTCCTTCTTGCCTTTTGCGTGGATAAAGAGCAAACTAATTAACGGTAAAAAAGGGATATTGTTTTTGTGTGGTATCTTATGAAGACGCATCTTACAAAAGGATTTACCTTGGTGGAGTTGCTGGTGGTTATCTCAATCATCGGTATGCTCTCGGCTGCCTTGATTTCGTACATGCCCGGCGCGATCGAAGCGGGACGCGCCTTGAAGTGTAAGGCGAATCTCAAAAACCTGGCTCAGGCCTCCTCAAGTTGGAGCATCAATAGTAACAATGATGCGGTGATGCCTACAGCAGGCTCGTTTGAGTGGACCTCTGTGGATACGAGCACCGAGCAACAACAAGGACTCTGGTATCACTCTTCTGGAGCATGGGTATCGTGGACGCCCAGCGGGCAGTGGCTCTATAGCAGCAAGGATGTCTCTCTACGTGACAGCATGGGCGTTGCAACTTTTTATGATAAAAGCAGGACGGACATTAATTCGAAGGCTGTTTTTTCCATTACCAACGGAGTGCTCTGGTCGTATGTGGGCAAGGATGCTAACATCTATTTGTGTGAAACGCATAAAAAGGTGCTCGAGCGTCAGACGGGTGGACGTGTCCGCCGCTCTTACGTGATGAATCGCTATTTTGGATACGATGACCGTAACAGTCCTGCCTCCTATCTCCGTTGGGTGCATGTGGATGCCCTCACACAATCTGGCATCGCCGCGATACGCCTGATGTTTGCGGAACTCCCGGGGCAACTCGGTAAGACCATAGATGTCTCGCCGGTAAAAGCGGACAGCGTTTTGGATCCTGCGGCTAACGAATATCTGGGTTTTAATCATAAGATCGGCAAGAAGTGGATTGCGCATGTCGCCTTTGCCGATGGTCATGTTGACGGTCTGGTGCAACCCATGGGGGCCAGTACAGCCGACTTGAAAGATCTTACCGAACATTTGTGTAATGGCGAGGAGATCGATGCCACTGTCCGCGCCAAGATGCAGTAACGAACTCCAAGAGGAGGAACAGCTATGAATATGCTCAATACACTTTTAAAGATGCTCCGAAGAACCTGCCTCTTCGCCTGCCTCGTCCTTATCAGCGCGCCGGCGTTTGCCGATCCAGTCTACGACCTGTCATCCGATGCAGGACGGTATATATTTTTTGATGACTATAAGTTGACGGCGGATAGCACGTGGACGCATGATGGGCCTGCGCCAACATCATTTTCTTCGAAAGGCTTGTTAACTGGCTCTAACCATGTTCATAAATCAGGCTGGTCCTTTTTAAATTGTCGTATGGGTCGTACACAAGGAGGCGTTAGTATACTGCCAGCTACTAATGGTAATACATTTGCAAATGGCACAAATTATTGTGTGTATGTGGAAAACACGACAACAGCAAAGATACTGTCGCCTGTTTTCTCCCAAGGTGTTGGAACTCTGTACCTCGATGCTATTTCGGTATACTCAGATTCGCCGGAACTATCAATCTATATTGCAACCAATATGGTCAATAGTTTAGGTGACCGTGTTCCCATTGATGCGAGTGTCCATACAAATAGGCAAGCCATTATTTGGGAGCCAGATGGGAGTCCTGCGCCAATTGAAATAATAACGCTTACCTCTGGTGCGAGTTATACGCCGTTCAAGCGTGAAATTAATATCCGGAAGCCGATGTGCATTAAAATTGAGCGAAGCAATAATAACGGTACATCATTTGATAATTTCTATGCTGCGATTGACAACATTCGTGTCTCGGAACCGCCAGCGGATGTGGTGATGGACAAAGGGAACAGCCCCTTCAATGTCTATCCGAGTGTCAACACGAACATGAGTCTCCAGTTCAGGATTGATAATGTTTCTGGGCCCAATACGACCACGTACGCAACGCGGACGAATGTACTGTTGGTCTCACGCTGGAACTATCTGAATCAGAAGATCACCTCCTGGGTGACCAACAAGATGCAGTATGTTACAGGTTCAGGCGACGGGGCGGGCAATGGAGAATTCTGGCAGCCTTTGACCCCCATGATGGTCTTTCCCGATGCCGGCGATCTTGAATATTACTTCATCTGTTATTTCAATGGACCCTTTTATCAGTCTAAGAATTATACGGTTTATCCTGTGGTCACCAATCTCGTACTTTTTCCTCCGGAAAACAAGTCCCCTCGGCTCTACTCCGCCGCTGGCATTACCGCTGTTTCGGGAACCTTTACGAACAATCCCTTTGTTTTCGGGCTGCGTCTTTTCCCGTCGTCGCATGAGACGGTGACCGCCATGGTCTCGGCCAATGGTCAAACCCTCAGCGCTCTGCCCTTGTCACTGGTCGGCACGAATAAGTGGCAGGCCAAATATAAGGCGGTTGGTTTGAATACCACCAATCTGCTCTGGTATTTCGAGGCCACGGGTGCCTACACCAATGCCTATATGACCACTTCAGAGAAGACCTACTGGCAGAACACCAGCCCGAGCGGCATTCAGAACGGCGCCTTACCTTACGGAGACAACTGCGGTCTGACTGATAACTCGATTACGAATCAGCGCGCCAAATGGTTCGGCGTGAAGGTGACCCCGGGGGAGTCAAGCTATGTGCTCCTCACACTCGACACCGCCAAGATCAATTATCTGGCAGGACGTGGCGAATACCAGAACTTCAATAGCTGGGTCAACATCGCAGCGCAAAACTATTTTACAGACGCGGATGATAAAGAACCGAAGACGTCCTATTCACAGACCTTTTCCAGCGGCTGGCCACAGAGTTATTATCGAGGCATGAGCAATTGGTTTTTCTCAAACGTTGCCTATACGCCAGCTCAAATCGCAGCCATTAGCGTAGGTCCTGATAAAATTCTAAATAATGATTTTTTCAATGCAGGGAGCTTCCAGTATGTGGTTGAGCGTACGCCGGGCAATACACTCCCCGATTACTCAGGCACAGCCTCGCAACGAAGAAATCAAGCCGTTCGCCTGTTTGGTGGCAGCCAGCCACTGGGGTTGGGTTATTATCAAGGGAACGACAATCAGAAAGGCGGAATTTACGGCGTAGGAACGATCACATATAAGGCTCGTTTGAGTCGACCGATTGCTACGGATACCGAGTACAACTTTAATGTGGGCTGGCGCATGACGGATATGCAGAGGACTAATTATGTGATACGCACATCCATGTATGCGACTGCCATGTCACCGGAAAATCCCTCTATGTCTGTGATTGTCTACTATCAAAATATGTTTAAATTTTATGAGTATCGAATCACGCAGGAGCCGGATAGTCGTGATTTGGGAACATTGGCGACCATCGTGGCAGGTTGGGATAAGCGGCTCCGGCATGAAATCTGGAAATGGGATGGGACAAGGACTCCAAAGTTGTTGGCTTCGGTGGTTCGTACAGCCACTGCTGCTGATGGGAATTGGGATGTTAAATTGACAGATGGTTCGAACTTTGGTACTTCTCCGACAGAGTTTCATGTGTATAATCCGTCAAGTTCGGCCACACGAATGAAGGTCATACTCAAACAGACTGAAATATCGGGCTGGACGCTTTCAAATGGCGCCACACTTGTTAGCGGAGGTGTGATCGAAGATGCCACTACTCCGATTTTGTATGGAACTTATGGGTTCCACTCGGCCGATTGTTCCATCTGGGTTCCTACAATGACGATCAATGGATTGGGGTCTGCGGGGGGCGAAGCGGTTACAACCCCAGCTTCTGTCCTTGGGACTTCGAGTGAGTGGTATATTGGGACAGACTTGTATAAAGTTCAACCGGGGTCTGGGTTTATATCTGATACCCAGTCCACCACCGTGAAGGTGTTGACCGGGACGACGGAAGCGGGATGGATGATCTTTACAACCAATACAGTGACGGGTTATGCGTATCAGACGTTTACTGAGACGCCGAAAGCATGGGATAACCGCTGGGCGAAAATTCAAGCCAATGGCACGGTCGGCGTGGTGATCGACGGTTTCAGTGTAGGGAGCTGGCGTGGCGAGACCATCACATCCTCCCCTTCGGATAATTGGAAGATCACGGAAGGATGGCTGAGCTCCAACAGCATCTATTATGCCCATCTGGATGCATCCCAGGCAGATTCGAATCTGATTCAAGGTGTGCGTTCTGAACGTATTATGGGTATCGGGTCGCTGACGTTTGATTACCGCGTGATGAACGCACCCGCACAGATCAAGATTCAGTATACGACGAGCACCTACCCACAGGATGACAGCAACGCGGGCTGGTTGGATATCACAAATATGACCTTCGCGACGGCTGCAGGGAGTTGGTCGAACGCGAACTATTATCTGGCACTGGCGGCAGCGACCAACGTCTATGTGCGTATCATCAACAATGTGACCAATCGCCAAGCGATCGTGGACCTGAAGAACTTTGTGATTTGGAACAATCCAACCAATTCGCCGAATGACTGGGCCGCCTACAACATGAAGATCACCAATACCGAGACCAACAAGTGGTGGCTGGACAGTGATCGTTCAGGTTATATGAACAGCGGTACCGTCTCCAATACGGCCCCAACGCGTAATATGGATCAATATAACCCCTACATCATGGCTCCGCGTCTGACACGTGGGTTAGGGACCATCTCCTTCTTGGCGCGGGCCTTCACAACCAACTACCTCGCAGGAAACACGAATACATCCATCTCGGTCTATGCGACCACGGATGCGTGGGACAAGAATAAACCAGATGCCTTATGGACGAAGTACTATACCTTCACGAACATTACCAACGGCTTTTATCGTCCCCTCGTCTACAGTCATTCGACCGTGCCAAACAATATCCAGGCAGTCAAGCTGGTGGTCGAAGGCGTGATACCCTTAATTGGCACACCGCAGCGCGTCTGTATCGACGAGATCGTGGTGACCGAAGCACTTTATCCGCGCTTTGATATCACAGGCGTGAAGCTGTTGCTGCCCGGCACGCCCAATCCGATTGAGACCAAGCAACCGCTCGAAGGAGAAGACATTGGCATACAGGCGGAGCTCACCAATGTGTTGTTGGAGCCACAGAACATCCAAGTCTATGTCACCTACGTGCTGGGCACCAACACCTGGGGTGTCACGAATGCGCCGCTCGCTCAGCAAGTTACGAAAACCATGACTGCAACGACAGGGCGTACGTATCGCACCCCTAATCCTTTTATGACCGCGGGCATTCCAGAGCAAGATAAGTACAATGTGATCCAGTACGTCGTCTGGGCCACGTACGACGGTAATGGGTTCCACACGAACTATCAGTCCACCGCCACGACCGATCACTTTGAGAATCCGTCTTGGTATTTTCCCGTTGATTTCAACAGGCAAGGCAACTCATCCACAGGGGCGCTCAAGTCCGCGTGGTCGCCTTACTACATTACGTATGATGTTCCGCCGGGCTCTGTCTGGATCAACGAACTCAACCTGAACGAGAATGCGAACACGATTGTTCAGAAGGTATTTTTGAATCCTTATGTTGAAGTTGCGCAGCCTGCTTGGATGGACTTGACGGGTTGGCGCTTGGATATTTTGAAAGACGATTATTCCGTCCGCCTTTCGAAGCGTATCGAGTCACGAGGCGCGCTTCAGCCTGCGTTGAATGCCAACGGATACGGTCTCTTTGTGATCGGGCCGTATGACTTCGAAGCCACCTCAGCCGTACCCGCCTATCCAGCGTTGTCGACGACCACGACGGTGCATCAGTCGGTACAAAACATCAAGGGTGACATCGGAGTCACTCTTTATCCCGGTGGTTTTCGTCTGGTGCGTCCGATGGGCATGTACGAACATGCCATTGCTTACGATTGGAATAAACTCTATGCCGGGTCAGGGGAAGTTTTTGTCCAGAACGAACCCGTACCGCAGACGCCCTTCATGTATGTCGGTAGCGAACATTATAATGGGTCCCTTTCTTATACCGGTACCGTCATTGTGGCAGCCGGACAGTATGCCCGCACGGACAGCACCAACACCTGGGCTCCTGGGATGGCGAACTATAATTGGACACCGGGCCGGGCGAATGTCGGTCAGACCTTCCCGCCTGCGCCAACGCCGGGTGGATCAAACGTTCTCGTGACCTCAACCTTTGAGTCGCCGGACAGTCTCATGCATGGCTGGCAGAACAACATTCGGCAGAATCCGCTCCAGTTTAAGATGAAGAAGGGCCAGGGGACGAACTTCAACTATGTTGCAGATTCCTGGTTCCGCTTCTATGGCATCACCATGAACGCCGTTCAAATGCTTTTGCCTGCGGAGCAGCAGACGATCACTAATTACACGGTGGTTTTGAATAATATCCAGACGAATATCAATCTGCTCTCCGATCTCCGTCTGGCGCCTTCCGTAATCGGCTCTGTGACCACGCCAGAGATGCTCGCGTGGCTCCAGCAGTTTGGCGACAAGGCCTTGGCAACGTCCTACTACGGCACGAGCACCACTAACTATCCGATTCCGTTCCTCAATCAATACTGGCTCGATATGGATCCGACACAGACGAACCGCCTGATCTTCAAGAATCGGAGCATTGTGCCGGATGCGCATGGCTTATGGCTGACCGTGGAAATGGCGAAGATTGACGGCTTGGGTACGACGAACCGGGTCACCCACTTGCTCGGGGATGCCATGGTTACGGTTTGGGCAAAGGAGAGTGGCTCAGTCGATCCTTGGCAACCCTTTGGCCAGTACTGGCTCAGCGGGCGCTCTTTTGATCCGACCAACTATCTCTCACGCACACGTATTAATGCATACACGAATAGTTCCGCATGGTTCAAGTGGCGCTTGGGTGAGAACGATCAACGTCTGTCAACCAGCGAGTTGATCAATACGCCACTTTAAAAAGGCCAGTAGCGGGCGATGAGGCCGAGAATAAAGAGTCCGGCCGTAAACAGGAGCGCGAGGCGCTCCTGTGCTGTTAATGAGGGTCTGAATTTAGGATTAAATTTCACAGGTCGTGAGTCAAGGTTCAGGGTTCAGGTTCGGTAGTTTAGCTGAGGAGTTGTCAAAAGACAACTCTGAAGTCAGAGGCGGTCGGCGGTCGGGTGTCGCCTATTTCGACTTCTCTCGACTTCTCTCGATTTCTCTCGAATGCTCTCGTTCTTACGCATCCAGCGCTGGATGCGGGGAAGCATACGAAATCGTGAGAAATCGAAAGAGGTCGGAAGCCGTCGAGAGGGTAAATAAAATAAAGCAGGAGTCGTTTTATGTTATCACGTGTCTATTCAGGTGCCGTGTACGGCGTCAATGCCTATGCTATTGAAATCGAAGTCAATGCAGGCAAGGGCGATTCACAATTTGTCATTGTCGGGCTACCCGATGCAGCGGTCCGCGAGAGCAAGGACCGCGTCTTAACCGCCATGAACAATTCGGGTTTCCGTCCGATGCTTGGCCGCACCACTATCAATCTCGCGCCGGCGGACATCAAAAAAGAGGGTCCTTCCTACGACCTGCCTATCGCCGCCGGACTTCTTGCCGCTACGGGTGAAGCCGAAATGCCGCACCTCGACCAGTATGCGCTTATCGGCGAACTGGCTCTGAGCGGCGAGGTGCGCCGCATCCGAGGTGTCCTGCCGGTGACGCTTGAGATGCGTCGGCAAGGAAAGCGGGGCATCCTTGTGCCCGCAGAAAACGCGGAAGAGGCCGCTGTCGCGGAGGGCATTGAGGTCTATCCGGTGCGCCACTTGCGAGAAGCCATTGACTTTCTCTCCGGCAAGTATCCGATCACGCCCTTCAAGGTGGATCTCTCGGAGCTGATCCAGCGTGAGCGTGGGCATGTTGAGGATTTCGCCGATGTCAAGGGCCAGGAATCCGCCAAGCGCGCGATTGAAGTGGCGGTGAGCGGAGGACACAATTTGCTCATGATGGGTTCGCCGGGCGCTGGCAAAACGATGATTGCGCGTCGGATCCCCTCGATTTTACCCGAGATGAATCTGGAAGAGGCACTTGAAGCAACGCGCATTCACAGTATTGCCGGCACGCTCAAGAGTCATCAGGCCCTTGTTTTTCAACGTCCTTTCCGTGCGCCGCATCACACCATTTCCGATGCGGGCCTACTGGGCGGCGGTGCACATCCGCTGCCCGGGGAAGTGAGCTTGGCGCATCGTGGCGTTCTTTTCCTTGATGAGCTACCGGAATTTCATCGCAACGTGCTCGAAGTTTTGCGACAACCCCTTGAAGACGGCCATGTCACGATTTCCCGTGCTGTTGCCACGCTCGACTTCCCTTCGCGCTTCATGCTGGTGGCGGCGATGAATCCCTGTCCATGTGGCTTCGCCGGGGATCCCAAGCGTGAATGCCGGTGTACGTCGACCAAGATCCAGGCTTATCGCAACAAAATTTCGGGACCGCTTTTGGATCGCATCGACATTCATATCGAAGTGCCGCCTGTGAATTACGAACAGATGAGCACCTTGTCGCGAGGTACGCCCTCCGCCGTGATTCGCGAACGTGTTGAGACCTGTCGCAGACGCCAACGCGAACGCTTTGCGCGTCATCCGAAGACCACCTGTAACGCCGCGATGACCGCGCGTCAAGTCCAGGAATGCTGCGTGCCCTCCTCCGAGGCTGCGGAGTTGCTCAAGATGGCGATGAACGAATTTAATTTCAGTGCACGCGCTTATGATCGCATTGTGAAGGTGGCGCGCACCATTGCAGACATGGACAGCGCGGATGAAATCGGCACCATCCATATTTCGGAAGCCATCCAATATCGCTCGCTCGACCGCAGCATCTGGATCTGAGGCACGCAGGCGCATAGGCGCCTGTACAATGGTGACTAAGTCTGGGCGTATAGGCGTCTCGCCTGTGCATGGCGGCAAAGCCTGGGCGTATAGGCGTCTCGCCTGTACAATGGCGGCAAGAAAGCCGCCATCCATAAAGTGAAGCAATGTGTACAGGCGGGGACGCCTATACGCCCAGGGGAGAATGTACAGGCGGGGACGCCTATACGCCCAGGG
>JBAXOG010000059.1:0-27300 GCA_037133395.1 bacterium
AACAACATCGCATGAACAAAAAATTATTTATGATTATATCCGCCATCTCTTCTTGGAACATAAGGCGGTGAATATCGATGCCATGGTGTCCGATATTGCTGGATGTATGGGACGAGGTGTGCTGATGGCAAAAGGCGGAATGGAAAAAGACGAACGTTTTGTCCAATATTGCGGTGAGATCGCATCCCTGCGCGATAAGATGAGTCAGGCCTCGTTTGCTGATTGCCAGAAGATGTGGGTCCAGGCGCGTCAACTGTGGCGCCAGGCCGTGCTGCTTCAAAAGGGCGTTGATTTTGACAACGTGGTTCTGTATACGCGCTACGGCTTTCACCATAAGCCCAATGTGTGCGGCATGATGACTGCCTGGTCTCATAAACCTGGCGGTGATATTCTCTCGGTGAGCATCAAGGATGGCAAGGCAACGCCTATCACAGAAGGTAAACTGGGAGCAGGACATTTTCAGGGTATGGACCTCTGGTACGATGCAGATAAGGTCGTCTTCTCCTTTGCAACGCAACCTGTCTGGCCGGTCTTCCCTGATAACAAGTATCCGACCAAATGGCCCGAGGCTGGATCGCACAATGACAACTATGCCTACGAGTATCGAGAGACCATGGAGCCTCTCCATCTGTATGAAATTGATTTGAAGACAAAGAAGACGACGCAACTGACGGATCATAACTATTGGAGCGACACAGAGCCTGTCTACTTGCCTTCGGGGGAGATCGTCTTTTCGTCAGACCGCTTTGGACATTCGCCCTCTTGTGACAGCGTGAACAATGATCTCAGCGACCAGAATCTGTTTACACTCACAGCAGATCGCAAGATTGTCCGGCGCTTAGCAAATCACAAGGATATTGATATGACTCCGCGCGTGTTGCCCAATGGTTTGATCGCTTATTTGCGCTGGGAATATCAGGAGCGCAACTTCATGGATGTCCACTCCGTCTGGACAATCAAACCCGACGGGGCCATGGCGGATGCGCTCTTCAAGCAGCACCTCTTCCAGCCGCATGGTGTCCGTCAGGCAACCGGCATCGGTGATGGGACGCGCATGATCGCTATTGCGACAGGGCATCACAGCTTGCCGCAAGGTCCTCTGGTATTGCTCAATCCGGCTACAGGCATCAACAGTCCTGAAGGCTTGGAAGTCTTGACCCAAGGTATGCGCGTCAATGAGGGCGGTGTACCCGGAAAGCCTCCAGCAGAGGGCGGACGCAAAGAGGTTGCAGGTTTCTATACAGACCCCATCGCGCTTTCGCCCACCGGTTACATGGCTTCTTATGCGTTTTTGAGTCCTCCTGCACGCCACTATCGCCATGAAGCTGGCGATGTCGATAGCAATGGCTACGGTGTCTATCTCGTGGATGTTCATGGCAACAAGGAGTTGCTCTATCGTGACGTCTTCATGGGCGCGTATGCGGCGCAGCCGCTGCGTCCGCGCAAAAAACAGCCGATCCTTGCCAAAACCACAGACCGCACCAAGAACTATGCTACGTGTGCGATTCCCGATGTTTATAAAGGGATTGAAGGGGAGAAGATACGGCGGGGCACCATTAAGTACATCCGCATCTCCGAGGCGCTCCCGTGGCCGCTTCTGCCGCGCGAGGGTGTGAAACGTTGGGTCTCGGGGGGGACCAATCACGACAAGGGCGCGACGCGCTGGTGTCCGGTGCGTGTCATCGGCATTGTGCCTGTGGAGGCGGATGGCTCAGCTTATTTCAAGGTGCCGATTTCGGATAATGCCTCAGTCTATTTTCAGGCACTGGATAGCGATTTTATGGAGGTGCGGCGCATGCGCTCTAGCGTCTCCTTTGCACCTGGCGAGCAGCGGAGTTGCAATGGGTGTCATGAGACGCGTAACAATACAGAGTTGATGAGTTCAGGCGTTGCACTCACGGGCAAGCCTGCCGAGCCTGTGCCTCCGGCGTGGGGCGCTGCTAAGCCTATTGACTTTGATCGCGACATCCAGCCCATCTTCACGAAGAACTGCGTCTCCTGTCATGGTGGAGAAAAGCCGAAAGCGGAGTTTGATTTTTCCGCGGGCAAAGCATTCCGGACGGTCCGTGATAAGCAGTTGGTTGTCTTGTCAAATGCCTTCGGCGGAAATGGGGCGATCTCGGAACCCTATCAGTTCGGTTCGCCTGCAAGTCGTCTGACAAAGGCGATCCGCAATGAGGCGCATCAGAAACATCTGAAGCTCACATCGGAGGAATGGCTGGCCATGGTCACCTGGGTGGACGCCAACATTCCCTATACCGGCAAGATGTTTCACAAGCGACTGCTGGACGGACGTAAGAACGTCTGGGCTGAATACGAGTGGACCGATCCCTGGGCCTATCCGACCGAAGAGCCAGCAATGGGCGTGCGCGTTGCGAAAGGGATGATTGAGTAGAAAAAAAGATGAGATGGAATATCGGAAAATTGAAACTTGAGGATGGCAACACGGATTTGGTTTTTCCAGTTTCAAAAGCTCCCGTCATCATCTCTGCTAGCCGTGCAACTGATATTCCAGCATTTCATTCCGCTTGGCTGAAAGAGCGGCTTGAGGCTGGATTCGTGGAGAGGATCAATCCCTTCAATCAGAAGCCCAGCATCGTCTCCTTTTCAGAGGCACGCGTCTTCGTCTTCTGGACCAAAAATCCGAAGCCCATGTTTCCGCTGTTGGATTTTTTGGCTGAACGAAGACTTAACTATTATTTCCAGTTCACTCTGAATGATTATGATGCGGAGGGTTATGAGCCAGGCGTCCCGAAACTTAAGGAGCGGATCGAGACGTTCATGGCATTATCAAAACGCTTAGGCAAAGATCGAGTGATTTGGCGCTTTGATCCGCTGTTGCTGACGGACAAGGTCTCGGTGGATGATCTCCTCAAGAAGGTCGAGCGTGTCGGGAATCTGATTCATACTTACACCTCCCTCTTCGTCTTTAGTTTTGCGGATATTGCTGGCTATAAAAAGGTTCAAAAGCATTTGAGTAGTGCGGGCGTGCAGGCACGCGAATTCACAGTTCCCGAGATGCAGTCCTTTTCCGCTGGCGTGCAACAGCTCAACCAACACTGGGGACTTTCTATTTCCACCTGCGCAGAAGCGATTGATCTGGATGCGTATGGGATTGAACATGGCTGCTGTATCGATGACCGTCTGCTTATCAAGCTTTTTCCGCAGGATGCCAAGCTGATGGCCTTCCTTGGCTATGAACAGGGATTGGGAGGGGGGTGGGTTCCTATCGCAAAAAAGCGAAAGCTGAAAGATCCGGGACAGCGTAAAGCCTGCGGCTGTATCGTCAGTAAAGATATTGGCAACTACGACACCTGCTCGCATGGCTGTGTCTATTGCTATGCCTGTAAAAACTCTACTTCAGCAACTTGGTGAAGCGTGCGTAGGCGGTGCTCCAGGCTTCGGTATTTTCAGGCTTGAAGGTGGAGATCGGGAAGGCGGACTTGATGAGCGGCATGGCCGTCTTCAAATCAGGAATGATGCCTGCGCCGATAGCCTGGACCATAAGGTTGCCCACCGCTGTCGCTTCCTTTGGTCCGGCCAAAACTGGCACGCCGATGGAGTTTGCGGTGAACTGGTTGAGCATGGGATTGTTACTACCGCCGCCGACGATATGAACCGCCTCTGTGGTGGTGTCGGTCACGCGGTTGATGGTTTCGTTCACGTAACGATACTTGAGCGCAAGGCTCTCGTACACGCAACGCAAAATGGCGGCGCGATCTTGTGGTGCCGTCTGCCCTGTTTCGGCGATGAAGGAGCGGATCGCGTCTTCCATGTTCTTGGGATTGTAGAAGCGCTTGTCATCCGGATCGATGAAGGCTGTGAAGGCAGGGGCCGTAGGCGTGATGGAATCGACTTCCTTCCACTCCATACGCTTGCCGTCGGCGATTTCCCAGACGCGCAGGAGTTCCTGGACGATCCAGGTGCCCATGCAGTTGCGCAGGAAGCGCGTATTGCCAATGCCGCCTTCATTGCTGAGACCGAAGCTCATGGCATCTGGTGTCGTGATCGGCTTGCGGATGAGTTTGCCGACGAGGGACCAGGTACCGGAACTGATGATGAGCGACTTCTTGGTGTCCTTGACAGGCGCTGCGGCAAAGGCGCTGGCCGTATCATGCGAACCAATGGCGATCAGATCCACTTCATTGATACCGATGGATTCCGCCAGTTTCGCGTGGAGCTTGCCAATCTTGGTGCCTGGCTTGACGATCTCGGGCATCAGAGACTTCTTAATGCCGAGCGCCTTGAGCATTTCTGAGCTCCACTTGCCCTTCTTGGCGTCCATCATTTGTGTGACACTGGCGAAGGTGGAGTCAATCGCGGTGCATCCGCCGAGGTAGTAGTAGAAGAGCGCAGGGATGGGCAGGTAGATGCTGGCCAGCTTGAGTAGCTCGGGGCGGCGTGTGGCGGCCCAGAGCATCTGATTCGACTGGTTGAAGGGCTGAAAATGGTTTCCGGTGATCGCATAGACGCGTTCGGCGTTGATTCGGGACTTCACTTCATCGCACATGGTGTCGAGACGGTGGTCGCGATAGCAAAAGACCTTGCCGATGGTGTCGCCGTCCTTGGTCAGAAAATGACCGTCAGCGCCCCAGGTGTCAATGCCGATACCGTCGAGGTGCGGTCCGAACTGACGTTTGGCGGCCTGAAGTCCCTTGACGATGTTCTGGTAGATGTAGGTGTCATCCCAGTGGGTGCGCTCCGTGATTTGGCCGGTGCGGTCTGCGCCAAAGAAGGAGACTCCTTCATGGGCAAAGCGATGCACTTCTTCCATGCGGAACGTCTTGTCCGAGAAAAAGCCTACAAAACATTTGCCACCCGATGCGCCAAGATCAACTGCGAACAATTTTTTTTCATTCATGATGATACCTCGTTAGTTTTATTGCTTGGTAAAAATAAAAAGAGGGTTATTACTCGCCACCAAATTCTGTTGGCAATGGCGTAGCTAGCTGCTCTGCAGGCCTTCTTGTGTGCGGATGACGTTGCTCATTCAAAGGGCGATTTGTGTTCCTTTGCCGATTACGATGCGACGAGGGCTTTGCGGGGGGAGCATCTTCTGCGACAACAGTGAAGGCGGCTTCCGGCGATTCTGGGTTGACTTTTTCTTCGTCGATATGACGATGGGCAGCTTCCCACTCTTCGTTGTAATAGGCTTGCCAGGCATGTACTTTTGTCAGATCGTTCCCTTCGGCAGTCTGGACGATGCGGTAAAGTGCGAGTGCTTCTAAAAAGTCAGGATGGCGCACAAAGTTTGCAAAACGTTTTGAACCCTTGACGGGCACGTCTGTAAAACGACGGTGAAAATCGAGCAGGGCAGCAGCCGTAAAGAATGTCATTTTGGGAATGTGCAGACGTTCTGATAGCGTAGAAAGGATGGAACGCGAAATATGCTGATAATTAACTCGGCTTTGCGGCATGCGCGCCAGCTCACTTTTTTGCTGACCATCAAAGAACGCATAATAGAGGCAGGCTGTACGGAGACCATTGGATGCGTTTTCCGAGACAGGATCAGTATCCAGCGCGTGCAGATATTTCCAAATAGGTGCATGTTTGTTCCCTGAGGAACGAATATGTTCGTCCAGTTCGGGGAGCAGATCTTTGAGCAGTTCAAGATCCCATAAGAGACGGAAAGCTTCACTTGATTTGCTGTACGTGAAGAGCCGATAAATTTCTTCGCAGACACGCGGGACCGAAGCGTTTAAAATATCAGAATGATGCGTCAAGATCGCCTTACGGCTGGTACGGTCGATTGTGAAGTCGAGGCGTGCAGCAAATTTAACGGCGCGCATCATGCGGACCGGATCTTCTCGGAAGCGGATATTCGGGTCGCCGATGCAACGGAGTTCGCGCTTTTCTAAGTCTTTAAGGCCACCTACGTAATCAATCACTGAAAAGGTCTTGATGTCATAGAAGAGACCATTGACCGTAAAGTCACGACGCTTGGCATCTTCCTCGGGCGTGCCAAAGGTGTTGTCTTCGGCTTGATAAAGTCCATCCGTAGCTTCGTTTTCTTCTGGCTGACGACGAAACGTACTGGTTTCAATGACTTTTTTACCGAAAACGATATGGGCTAGACGAAAACGTCGACCAATGAGAAAACAGTTTCTGAAAATTTTTCGAATTTCATTTGGACGTGCATTGGTACCTAAGTCGAAATCTTTTGGATGCCGCCCCAGGAGTAAATCCCTGACGCTGCCACCGACGAGATAGGAGATATACCCTGAGGTTGAAAGACGATAAAGAACCTTCAGTGCATCCTCGTCGATATTTGAGCGCGAAATACAGTGGTCGCTTCGTTCTCGGATGATTGGGCCTGTCTTGCGTTTGAAAAACATAAATGAGTCAAAAAAAACGGGTTTTGATGAGACTTAATATCTCAAAAAGGCGTACCGAAAACAAGTAAACAAAGCGGATATTTTAAAGGCGCGATCATCGAGTGCCTTAGAAAACCTAACTGGATAGGACCCCCAACGCTGTCGATACCTGTCCTAAAGGAGCGGACACTTGAAACCCAGCTACCGCATTTCCAATGTGTTCCTTGATTTCACGAGCAATCTCAATCCCCTCTTTGACAGCGTCTTCCTTCGATGTTCGCTTGCTCATTCGGCTCAAAATAGACTCAGGTACCGACACGCCCGGAACATGCTTGTTCATGAAGTCGGCGTTCTTAAAGGACAATAACGGATAAACACCAACAATGACCGGAATAGGGGTTGCGTGTTGAGAGGCCCGCTCTAAAAAGCGAAGCAACGCTTCCACGTCGAAAACCGGCTGGGTGATGGCATACTCGGCTCCGGCATCAATTTTCGCGTGAAAACGGCTGATTTCGCGATCCATCTCTACAGCCAACGGATTAGCCCCTACGCCAAGGACCATGGCTGTCGGCTTGCCAATGGTTTGTCCGCCTGCGTCGAATCCATGATTTAAGTTGTACGCTAACTGCGTGAGACCAATGGCATCAAGATCAAAAACGCCGGTGGCATCAGGGTAATTTCCTAGTTTCGGTGGGTCACCCGTAATGAAAAGAAAGGTTTTTAGTCCTAACGCACATCCGCCTAACAAATCTGATTGCATGGCAATCAAATTACGATCCCGACAGCAATAATGGGGAATGGGCTCAATTTTGACTGCTTGCATCATTGAGAATGCCGTGGCCAATACGGAGAGTCGAGCACTCGCCCGTGGTCCGTCTGGCAAGTTGATAGCATCAATTCCCGCATCTTCGCAAAGCTTGCATTTTTCCAGAAAGTTCTTCATTCCAGCCCCGCTTTGCGGAGTCAGCAACTCAACGGAAGTCACTTTCACCCCAGCAGCCAGCTTCGCCGCAAAGGGAGATTTTTCCGCCAACGGTACGCTTCTTTCAGAGATAACAGGTCCGCTGCTTTCCACCTGAGCCGCTGGTGCTGAGGAAACGTGAAGAAAGGTCTTCACGCCACTCAGCGTACGAATCGCCCTCGCCGCCATTCGGATATGCGCGGGGGTGGTGCCACAACATCCTCCCACGCCACGGACGCCAAGCTCCACATATCGCTTGCCGTATTCGGTGAAATATTCAGGACTGTTGAGGTAAAGCATACGCCCCCCAACCTCGCTGGGACCGCCAGCATTTGGCATCACTACCACGGGTTTGATCGCAACTTCCATCGCCCTTTTGACAGAACCCAACATGTCAGCGGGCCCCCAACCACAATTCAGGCCTATAATATCAACGTTCGGATCGGATTGAAGCCGACAAAAAATGTCTCGTTCAAACGTTTTCTCGGTTTCGGTGGATAGCGGTGCAGGCATATAAGAGGCCATCACAGGCAAATGATGCTGACGTGCAAGGCGCGCCGCCATTTGCAACTGTTCCGCATCCGAAAACGTTTCAAGAACAACCAGATCAACTCCCTCGTCCGCTAAAACAGAAAGCTGTTCATCAAACGCGGCCTCCATGTCGGCTATCTGTTGACTCGAAAGTTTTTGCTCTGTAGAAAAGCACGGACCCACCGAAGCGGCCACATAAACGTCTGTTCCAGCCGCCTCGCGGGCTAGACGAACAGCCGCACGGTTCATCGCCTCTACGCTGTCTGCTAAGCCATACGCCGCGAGTTTAATGCGGTTGGCGCCAAATGTATTGGTTTCAATGACATCCGCTCCAGCTTCAACATATTCTTCATGGATTCCCCGAATAAGCTGGGGCTGTGTCAGACTCAACTGATCATAACAGACGTTTACAAAAACACCGCGCTGGTAAATTACGGTTCCCATAGCACCGTCAAAAATCAGGACATTAGATCTTATTTTATCAAGCAGTTTCTGATTTGTTTTCATGGCGAGCAAGTATAAAGCTCTCTATGCTCATCGTCGAGAATAAATATCCAGAATATAATTGCAATGTTGTCCACTAAAATGAGGCACATCCATTCTTAGAGGTGTGTGGTGAGTTCACTCCATAATGTATTAAGTCTTTTGCTTGAAACAGGATAGGGGGTGCGAAGCTCTTGGGCAAAGAGAGAGACGCGGAACTCCTCGACCATCCAGCGATAGTGGCTCAGGAGTTTCTTGTCTGCTCGCAGTAGCTTATCACTCTCAATAAAGTCTGTGTACTGTTGCCATACAGGCTGGAGTTCTGCCTCTTTCCGGCTGTCGCCCGCAGGATTGATTTTGCATCGCTGGATGCGCATTCTGCAGGCTTCAAGATAACGAGGAACTTCTTGCAAATGAGAAAGTGGCGTGGACTCTGCAAAACCAGGAAAGACGAGCCACGCGAGCTGGTCAAGGATGTTCTCGCAGGTCGACCGTTGAATGTCTTTTCCCTTTGTGAGAATGGTGGTTAGTTCGGAGGTTGTTTGAAGAATAGACAGAACAAGGCGCGTTCGCTCAAGATGCAGGGCGTGCAGTCGACTCTGTTCGCTTTTAAGTCGAGCTTTAAAAGTGGCTTCATCGCGGATGGCGGGCTTGTCGGCTGTGAATGTTTCGCGCAGAGCTGCCGCGCCAATCTCAATGCCCAACGCTGTGGCTGTTGTCTCTAATTGAGCCAAGTAGAGGGAGACATCGCGAGGGAGGGAAGGCGCTGACTGGTAACGCTTCCACTCTTTTCCAAGTGCAAGGGCGAAGAGTCTGCAGACCCCCTTATCGTGGACTGCTGCAGCCTCGCCAGCGTCGCTGAAGAGGCGGAGCGACACAGCGTCGCCTTTGTCTTCAAGTGCAGGGTAATGGATGATCGGCCAGCCAGCCTTGCCCACATCGACTTGCGAGGGTAATTCGCCAACATCCCAAGTAGTGATGGCATCGCGATGCCATTTGGAAACGGGGCGCAGTGCTTGAGTGGCTGAGGCTGAATCCTTCGCAAACAAGCGTGCGAGTGTTGTGCAGTCGCGTCCGCTACCGAGCTCCACTCCTTCTTCATTGATTGCGACAAAACGCATGCGTAAATGTGTCGGACAGACATCCTCATTCCATCCGTCAACAGGCACGCGAATGGCGCGTACAGCATAGATGGCATCTGCCAGTGCTTGTGCAAGTGTTCCGCGACCTGGGGTCATGCGCGATCGGCAAAGGCCGATCGTTTCATCATAAGGTTGCAGTAGACGACGAATTTTGGAGGGCAGAACATTCATCAGCCAGCGCACTTTTTCGTCTAGCAGACCGGGGACAAGCCAATCGCTTTGCCACGAGGTGACCATGGGTAGAAAGGACGCGGGAACCCTGCACGATACCCCATCGTTGGATTCGCCTGGGGCATTAAGATAGGTGAGCGCCAGACGTGTGCCGTTGAGTGTAATCGAATCTGGGAAATCACGGGAAAGGTCTTGCGCAGTTGGCATGTCAACGTCCTGCATGACAAGAGAATGCTCGTTATCTTTGAGCCATTCACGTAAGTCGTGCGCATTACAAACAGACGGGGGGATGCGGGCATCGTAGAAGGCGAAGGCGATATCTGGGTCGAAGAGCACTCCATGCTGCCTCGTTTTGGCCTCTGCGTCCAGTAAGGCGTTAGTGCGGGTGAGATTCGCGGAGAGGAAGGCTGGCAATGGCTTCGGAAATGCGCCGTTGACGAGTCCTTCGCGAATGAGCAGTTCGCGGGAGACAACAGGATTGATACGGCTGTAGTCGCGAACGCGTGACTCGGCGATCACTAGGCCGAAGAGGGTCACACGTTCGCACACGCGAGTAAAACCATAGACTGGATCCCATTGGGCGGAGTGATAATTGTATTTGCAATGGCGCTTGGCAATGGGTTCAATCCAAGCGATATCGATGCAGGCTGCTGTTCGCGCAAAGAGGCGTGAGGTATCCACTAGTTCGCCGGCCATGATCCAGTCCCGGTTGGCTGCCGACGTTGCTTTTTCTCGTGGGTCATGTCCCTGTTCGGGGCGCACGGGTTTAGCCTCTTTGAGTTTCATCAGGCCAGAACCTGGAAAGAGTGCAAAGCGAATGCCACGTGCGCCCCGATAGTCATTGGCTTCGGGATCTCGCTGGCCAATGTTGGATAGCAAGCCTGTCAGCAAGGCGCGATGCAATCCTGCGTCGCCGCCTGTCCCGGTTGAAATATCGAGTTTGATGCTGGTGCACAGACCTTCGAGCTGTCCCCTTAAATCCATCCAGTCGCGCATTTTGGGGTAGGACAAGAAGTTGTCCTTGCAGAGGCGTCGGGATACAGATTGCGATTTGCCTTTTGTCTGATCGTGATACCAGCGCCAGAGACGGATGATGGCAGCGAAATCGGAATTGGGTGTCAGGTAACGCGCATGGCACTTGTCTGCTTCAGCCTGCTTTTCAAGCGGGCGGCGACGTGGGTCATCACATTCCAACGCTGCCACGACAATGAGGGACTCAGGTAAAGCTTTTTCGTGATGGGCTGCAAAGAGGATGCGTGCCAGCGCAGGGTCAATAGGCATGCGGGCGAGTTCGCGCCCCATGTGCGTGAGCGCCCAAGGGGCATCCTCTTCACCGGGATGTGACAGATCAGACTTGATAGCATCGAGTAGCTCCAGTTCGCGATAACCGTCCCGGATCATGGAGGAGCTAGGCGGGTCAATGAACGGGAAGGTTTCAATGTCGCCTAGCCGGAGATCCATCATGGTGAGGATGACACGCGCCAGACTGGAACGAAGAATTTCAGGGGGCGTGTACTCGTCCTGCTTCTTAAAGTCGTCTTCTCCGTACAGGCGTATACAAATGCCCGGAGCAATACGTCCACAGCGGCCTTTGCGCTGATTGGCGCTCGCTTGTGAAATGGCTTCGATTTGAAGGCGCTGAACCTGTGTGCGCGAATTATAGCGGCTGATGCGGGCGAGTCCGGAGTCGATCACATAACGGATGCCAGGGAGCGTCACAGATGTCTCTGCGACGTTCGTTGATAAAATGATGCGACGGTTGGATGAGAGCTTGAAGGCGCGTTGCTGCTCGCCTGCAGGTAACGAAGCAAGCAGGGGTATAATCTCCGTCTGGGGTAACCGGCGCCCTGTCAGCACCTCGGTTGCTTCACGAATATCGCGTTCGCCGGGCAGGAAAACAAGAAGGTCGCCAGGGCCTTCCGAAATAAGTTCGTCGACCGCATTGGCGATTTGGCGAGGCAGGTCAGGGTCGTCAGCATCAGCGGCAGGACGCCAACGGGTTTCGATCGGATAGAGTCGTCCAGGGACCGTGACAATAGGGGCTTGGTTGAAGAAAGCAGAAAAGCGTTTGACATCAAGCGTGGCTGAACTGATGATGATTTTCAGGTCGGGACGTTTGGGAAGGACACGTTTCAGGATACCGAGGAGGAAGTCGATGTTGAGCGAACGTTCATGAGCTTCATCGATAATCAGCGTATCATACTTTTTAAAGAGTCTGTCATGACGTGTCTCTGCAAGAAGGATGCCGTCTGTCATGAACTTCACCACGGTATCTGGTGAGAGACGCGACTCAAAGCGATGCTGATAGCCGATCTTGCCCCCAGGTTCTTCTCCGAATTCCTCAGCTACTCGTCGGGCCATGGCGAGTGTCGCCAGACGGCGGGGCTGGGTACAGCCAATGAGCCCGCGTTGTCCGCGACCTGCTTTGATCGCGATTTTGGGCAACTGGGTGGTCTTACCGGATCCCGTGTCGCCGCAGACAATCAGTACCTGATGTTGCCGTAACATCTGGATGATTTCATCCACGTATGCGGTGATAGGGAGTTCGCTTGGAAAGGTCAGCAGCATGGTTAAGTGCTTCAAGGGATGAGTATTTTAGCCTTGCCGAGATATTTGCTTTTCATGCGATGTAGTGTACGTGTTTAGTCCCTTCTTGACAATTGAAAAGTTTTTTTCAGAAAAGACACTTTGAATGGAGTAAAAAATGTGCAATAATAATAAAAGTTTTCAAAAAAAATACTATAATTAAGGGAGACTACATGAAGGTAATAAACCGCAGAGGTTTTGTTAAAGGCGTGGGGCTGACCGTTGCAGCAGTATCTGTGAGCGGGATGGCCGCTCAAAAGGGAAAATTTGTCTTCCCAGAAATTAGGCATAATGCGCCGCGTTTTAGGAAGCCAGGGGAAAAGTTGAACATTGGCGTCATCGGTGTTGGGGGCAAGGGCTGGTCTGACTGGATGCCCATGTTCGAACACGGCGAAAATATTGTAGCACTGTGCGATGTAGACCGCGGTCCGATCAACAAAGCATTGGCCGAAATCACGAAGAAAGGGCAGGACGCATCAAAGATCAAGTGTTACAGCGATTACCGCAAGATGCTGGACGAATGTAAGAATCTTGACGCGGTGACTGTCTCCACGCCGGATCATACGCATGCTCCGGCTGCGATCCGCGCGATGAAACTGGGTTGCCATGCGTACGTTCAGAAACCTCTCGTCCGCACGATCTGGGAAGCTCGCTATTTTGAGCAAGTCGCCAAGGCGAATGGCGTAGTGACGCAGATGGGCAATCAGGGTAGCGCGGGCGACGGACTCCGTCGCAATGTCGAAATCCTTCATTCGGGTGTTCTGGGCAACGTAACCGAAGTGCATGTGTGGACTAACCGTCCGATTTGGCCACAGGGCATGTTGCGCCCAGAGGGTTCGGATCCTGTTCCTTCTACGCTCGATTGGGATAGTTGGTTGGGTACGGCTGCGGAGCGCCCCTTCAAGGCGGGCGTATACCACGGCTTCAAGTGGCGCGGCTTCTTGGATTTCGGAACCGGAGCGTTCGGCGACATGGCTTGCCATACGATGAACCTGCCATTCCGTGGCCTCAAGCTGGCGGAAGTATTGTCAGCGGAGTGTACCCAGATCGAAGGCAAGAACAAGGATACCTATCCTTCCAAGAGCATCGTGAGAATGAATTACGCCGCACGCCAAGGATTGCCTGCGGTCAACCTCTTCTGGTACGACGGAAATCTCAAACCCAAAGATGAGATCATGCCTCAGGTCATCGCGACCCTGGGCAAGGTTCCGAACACGGGCTGTTTGATCATCGGCGATAAGGGCTTGATGGCCAGCACTAACGATTACGGACAGGATGCGTACGTTGCGCTCAAGGGTGAAGCGAAGATGAAGTCCACGACCAAGCACGAGGCGCTTGTGGGCATACCGAAGTCGATTGAGCGTTGCTGCAAGGGTGGCCAATACATTGAGTTCGTCAATGCCTGCAAGGGCGAAGGCAAATGCTACTCGGACACTGGACACTCGGTGCCGATGTTGGAAAGCATGCTGATCGGTTGCATCGCGCAACAGGTGCCTGGCAAGCTGAACTGGGACAGCACAGCGCAGACTTTTGGTCAGGCCGATGCTGATGCACTTCTGAAGCCGAATATTCGCAAGGGATGGGAATTCTAGACGAGGATAATCGAGTAAAAAGAGAGGGCGGGCGTTTTGCCCGCTCTTTTTTTTGACGGACGGTTTAATACCACTGCCGAAAAGTGTTTAGACCATAAGAAGGGCACCCGACACACGGGAGGGTCACGCGTCTGCGTGACTGGACGAGCAGACGCTCGTCCCTCCCTGTGTGTTGAATAGCCCTTTTAGTATAAACATTTTTCGACAGTGGTATAATTTGTGGCCTAGTGATAAGAGGTGTTAATATGATGTTGCGCTTAGTTGTTGGAATGATGGTGTGCGGGGGAGTGGTGTTAGCGGAAACAGAAACACAACCGAAGCGGGTGCTGTTTATAGGCAATAGCTATACGTACGTTAACAATCTGCCAGCGCTTTTTACAAACATGGTGACAAGTGCTGGCGGAAAAGTCTTGCTTGTTAAATCTCATACACCGGGAGGCTGCACGCTGATCAAGCATTCAAAAGATCCAAAGGCACTAGCACTGATTGATGAGGGGAACTGGGATATGGTCGTATTACAAGGAAATAGCCAAGAAGCTGCGCGCTCAGAAGAGTCGGATGCCACGCGGGATGACTTTTTGATGGGCGGTACGAATTTAGGGAAGCGGATTCGGGAGAAGAGTCCCCATGCACGTATTATTCTTTACCAGACCTGGGCGCGGCATTCGGATTTCTGGAAGGCGTCGGATAAGGATTCAGGCGTCGGTTCATCGCCAGAAGAGATGCAGAAGCGTACGCATAAATGGTATGCGAAACTTGCCTCAGGTATGCCGGGTGGCGCTATGGTTGCGCCTGTTGGCGATGCGTGGGCGATCAGCTACACGAAGAATCCGGAATTGCGCCTCCATGCCAAGGACAACTCCCATCCGGCACTAGCCGGTTCCTATTTGGCGGGACTTGTGCTATACCGCACGATCTACACGGGAAAGCCCTTATCTGCCATTCGCTTTAAAGGTTCGCTTGCTGACAAGGACGTCGCTGCCTTAAAAGCAATTTCCGAACATCTGAACACCCCCTGACGCGAAAAGAGTGATACTGTTCAGCCCAACGTTTAATGTCCCTCACGTCCCTATCGTCTCTCGGGTCCCTACGTTTAACCCCTCACAGGCATTGGATATGTTATCACAGACACTGCGTCTCATAGAAAGAGACGCCTAGCGTTTGCGCCGGTGATATCCGACAGCTCTTCAGGAGGCATGCCACGTAATGCGGCGATCTCATTCAAGATGAGCGGTAAATTGGCTGGATGATTGATTGGCTTATTGGCTGCGTCGTTTCCAATGGATGTGCCTCCGAGCGGAAACAGATCAGGTGCGTCGGTCTCAACTAATAGCTGGCTTTCAGGCGTTTCCTTTGCAGCCATTCTGACTTTTGTCGCATTCGTATTACAAATCGTCCCAGCAAACGAGATATAGCCTCCCATTTTCAAAAGTTCCTTCAGGATATCTGCAGAACCCCCGAAGCTATGGGCGATAAAGCCAGGAATGTCATGGGCGTATGGCTTGAGCACTTCCACAAGCTTTCCCCAGGCACGTGCGCCATGAAGCACGACAGGACGATGGATACGCGCCGCAAAACCAAGTTGCCAACGGAAAACGATCTCTTGCACTTCAGCAGGAATGTTATCACGAATGCCATCCATCCCGATTTCGCCAACAATTGCAGTCGGATGCTGATCAAAGAAGTATTCGAGCTGCTCTTGCCAGTTTATTGCAAGCCCCTGTACATACCAAGGATGCACGCCAAATCCTGGTACAATGATAAACGGCAACGGTTGTTGTGCAACCGCTGCCGTTTCTTGCCAATCTTCAGGACAGGTGCCGCAGGAGCACACGCCTGTTATCTGCGCTCGTACCGCTGCCTCAACCCACGCGTCATGCGTTGACCGCAATCGCATGTCCTGAAGGTGTGCATGAGCATCGAACATGGTGTGTTACTTGATCTGACCTGCTTTCGCAAGCATGAAAGCTTCAACACTCTGGATCTCAGCAAAACCCTGAGAACTGACGGGGTTGAGTCCGTTGCTGGCTTCCATGGAGGAGTCGGCTTCGTTGTAAATCGAGGCCTTGCAGTTGGTCAATGCATTGAAGAAGATGTTTCCTTTATAGAGGCCGACTTCGACCGTTGCGGTCGCATGCTTTGAGAAGGTTGCAATGGCTGCGCGTGCCGCCTGCGTGACGGGATCATAATAGCGGCCATCGTAAATCTGGTCGGCGACGAGTTTGGAGAGCTGTCCGAAGAGCAAGCCTGCGCGGCGATCTAGGGTAGCCTGATAGACGTACCGCAAGCAAGTGCCCAGCACTTCCATGCCCGGAGCTTCATAGACACCGCGACTCTTGGTCCCGATGATGCGGTTCTCGAGCGCGTGCTTCATGCCGATGCCATTGCGTCCAGCAATCTTGTTGACGAGTTGCATGGCCTTGATCGGTGTGACATCTTTGCCGTTGATCTTCACAGCGCGGCCTTTCACGAAATGAACTTTGAATTTCTCAATCTTGTCAGGTGCCTGTTGAGGCCATACGCCCATGGTCGGGGCGACGATAAGCATGGAGGTCTCAAGGCTTTCGAGATCTTCAGCTTCGTGTGACAGGCCTGCGAGATTTGCGTCGGTGGAGTATTTTTTCTTTGTGCCAACAAAAGCCTCGATACCATACGTGGCGAGGAACTCCACCATCTGGGTACGTCCGGGGAAAAGTTTCAGTAGGGCCGCATCGCGCCAAGGCGAGTAGACTTTCATCGTGGGCGCAAGGACATTCGTATAGCGTTCGAAGCGCATCTGATCGTTGCCACGGCCTGTGGCACCGTGAACGAGCACGGTGCACCCGCGCTTCTTCATTTCCGGAAGCAAGCCGCGTACGGTGACTGCACGCGCGATACCGGTGGAGTTCCAGTAGCCACCGTCATACATAGCTTGCGCCTCAATGACTTCAAAGCAGGCTTCGGCCATTTCCTTCTTCAGGTTTACAATGATGGTCTGGACACCGCAGGGTGCCATACGTTTCTTAATATCATTTATGTTCTTTTCATCCGGCTGTCCGAGGTCAGCCGAGAAACCGATAACCTTAACTCCGGCTTCAATCATGACCTTTGAAATAGTCCGGCTATCTAATCCGCCCGAAACACATGCTCCGACGGTCAAGCCCTTTAAATCTGTTACTGTCATTGCCATAATGTATTCTCCTGTGTGAAATTGAGTAGGAATAATATAGCAAAGACCGCCCAAAAGCGCAAAGCGAATTGAATTTTCAAAAGAGGTTTGGCTTGATTCTGTTGTTTGAACAGGATAAGCTACGCTTTTCTTTAACTAAACATTGAGAGGTCTTGATATGGCAAAGAAAGCTTACAATATTGATCCGGTCACGTTGCGTTCCATGCCCTTCTGGTGCGTGGGCAATCCGTTAGGTGACCCCTTTGGCAGTGCGGTGCTTCCGAAGATTGACTCCATCGAAGTGGCAAAGATTCTGGCTGATGCGGCCAAGGAAGACCTGATTGAGGCCACGTCATTCCATGATGATGATCTGGTCCCCTGGGATCCGGCCAGTATGAATGACGATCTCGACAAGAAGAGCGCGACCTATCAGAAACTTCAGGAGATCAAGAAGATTCTGGATGGCGCGGGTCTCAAGATCAATATGGCCACATGCAGTCTCCATGGGCATCCGATGTTCCGCAATGGCGGACTGACGAATCCGGATCCGAAGATCCGCGCGATCGCGAAAAAGAAATGCGAACGCACGATTCGTATCGGTGCTATGTTCGGTGCAAAGTATCTGACCTACTGGGTTGCGCGTGACGGTTTTGAAGTGCCGGTGACTGTGGACTGGAAGAACGTCTACAAGTGGCTCGCAGATGCACTCAATGGCGCGTATGACTATATCAAGAAAAACAAGTTCACGAACTATGTCGGTATGACCATTGAACCGAAGCCGAACGAGCCCCGCGGTCACATGTATCTCCCGACCTCGGGTCATGCAGTCGGCTTTATCTATGGCATGCTGAAACATCCGGAATTCTATGGCATCAATCCGGAATTGTTACAGCATGAGAGTATGGCGCTCCTGAACGCTGTTCACACTGTGGGATACCTGACCAGCATGAAAAAGCTCTTCTTCCTTCATTTTGGTAGTCAAATCAAGGCGCAGTTCGATAACGATTTTCCACCGTTGATCGGTCCAGAAGGGTTGAAGGAGACCGTTCAGATGTTCTGGGCACTGCGCAAGGTGGGCTGGAAGGGTGTTGTGGAATTTGACTGCCATATGCTCCGCTCGGATGGTAATCCGGCTGATCCTATCGGTTGCCGCAAGGCATTTGTTCGCGATTGCGTGCGTGCGCTTTCGATCTCACTGTTGCTGGCGGATCGCTTGACGGAACTCAACACCGACGGTATGAGCGCAGCCGAGGCAGACCTCGCCGCTACCGCGTTGATGTGTAAGCTCGATAAGAACACTATAGCCGAGTGGATGTAACGCAAAAAAATAATTCGCAAAATATTTTGAATTGGTGATTGACATTCGGGGCTCCAAGCCTCAAAGTATATCACGCGACTACATCAGTAGTAGCGTATCCGGGCCCCCTTATCTTGTGTTATGGAGGAGGACTCCGCTTAACTCAGTTATATGACACAGACAAGGTGAGAGATTATGGATATCTACGTAGGCAATCTGCCTTATGACGTTTCCGACAGCGATCTGCAACAGCTTTTCGCAAAATATGGTACAGTGACATCGGCACGCGTGGTGATGGATCGGGCAACCGGCCGCGCCAAGGGTTTCGGTTTCGTTGAAATGAATGACCGCGCGGAGGCTGAAAAGGCCATCGCTAGCACAAACGGCACCGACATGAATGGTCGTCCGCTGCGCGTGAATGAATCCCAGCCCAAGCCCCGCGAAGAGCGTGGTGGTGGCGGGGGTGGCGGCGGACGCTGGTAGTCCCAACGCGAACCGTTGAATGAACAAAGACCTTGTCGCTTAACTGTGACAGGGTCTTTTTTTGCTTTTATTTAAGCTCTTCGCGACTCGACAGAATACAGGTGAAGTGGTATTTTTAATTAATAAGAAAGGTAGACTTTATGAACAAAACAGGAACGAGAACAAATGTCGATGTGAATGTGCTTGTGGAGTTCTTTACATATTTTTGAGTGTCCATTCTGCGGTCATAATCACGCCATATCACCCAAGGGTGCTGGCATCACAGTCAACTGCATGAAATGTGGCAAGAGCATTACAGTGCCAGAATAAACACGAAGTAATTTTCGACAAACGGCGAAGAACTGAATATATACTACTTTCTCACACATTACAATGTGTGAGAAAATAACTCGATAGAGGGGGCTTCACGGTTTGCGATAGAATTAACACACGTCTGCCGTGTAATCTTTATTGACCCTTGGGGCAAGCTCCTATAATATGGCGTTCATTCGGTTACCTGCTCTCCGTGTGTTTACTGTTTAACAGTTCACTTCTTACTGATGACTGCTTACTGCTTACTTCTGACTTTCTTTCGTGCACCGCAATACCAGCCCTTGCGGTATGTTGTCGTGGGCGGATGGAACACGGTATTTGGGGCATTCATTTATGCGGCTCTTCACTATTTTTTGAATACGCGTGTTCATTATCTCATTCTTGTCGTCCCCGCGACAGTCATCGCCCTGACTAACGCCTTCCTCTGCTACAAATATATTGTATTCCATACCCGAGGCAATGGCTGGAAGGAATATTTCAAATGTTACCTTGTCTATGGTTGGATCGCGCTGATTAACGCAGGCGTCCTGCTCTTACTGGTCAGCTTTGCCCACCTCCATCCCTCCATCGCCAATTGCTTTTGCATCCTCACTGCTACGATCGTTAGCTTCTTCAGCCATAAACACTTTTCCTTTAAGATATGAACTCGAATTTGATTAAGTCTTCATTCTTTCATAGTGGTATTTTCTGGGCAGGTATGGTGCTTGTCGCCGTTTGCCATCTTGTTTCGATGGAGAGAATCCCGTTACCGTGGTTAGACGAGGTTCATATCGTCGAAATGGGGCGCAATATTCTTGATTCTGGACATCGGGACTATTCTTTGATGATCGCGAAGGACGGTTCTTTTTTTCAGCCTATTTATTACCTAGGGCCGATCATACAAGAACTCGCTTATCGAATCTGTGGTCGTTTGGGTCCTCGGTTGTCAGTCCTTCTTGCCCTGTTAATTTCAACGATACTTTGCCGTATCTGGCTTAGCAGACAACAGCTATCAAAAGGACTTGTTACAATGCTTTCGCTGATTTTTCTGACGTATCCGTTGCTGATTCAAAGTGTCAAAATTGTGCGCGTGGACGCTTGGACGTTCATTCCTCTTTTTCTTTGTCTTTTGTTGTTTGGGCGACTTTCGAATGACGGAAGGATGAATCAGGTTCTTTTTTTTCTTATTGGGGTCTTGGCCGCGGGGTCTTTTTTTCTCTGGCCATCTGTCACCCTCTTCTATCCATTATTCCTCTTAGAAATAGTAAGAGCACGGAAACGTCATGGCTATTTAGTTGTGCAGACCTTGAAATACGCTGGTATAGGAATGTTGGGTGGACTGGTCGCATCACTCTTTCTCGTGTTGCCTTTTTTGGATATAGTAGGTTCTCTTTTTCAAAGTATTGGCACTTACTTTGATCTGGGCCAACCAGGTAAACGTATATCATTGTCAGTGTCGTTGTTGTCCAAAACGCAAGGTCTTGCCGTGTTGTTAACTAAGGAATCCTTGCGAGCGCCATTCGTTATGATTTTAGTGGCAATTGGATTGTGGGATCAACGTAAGGATTGGCAATTACTCGCCTGTTTTTTTATGGCGTTTTGTATGGCCTTTGTAAGCTTATTGCATACGTTTCGGTTTATATTTCTCATCCCTTTTCTTTTCTTGTTACTTGTGGCTGGATCACGTGCCTTGTATCAGCGGTATTCTCGGATTGCTACTGTTTTCCTGACGTGTACAGTTCTCTATGGGCTTATATCGGGAGGGGTCGCTTATGCAGGGGTTACGCCTGCATTAAAGGGCCGTTCATACACCGCATTTCGAGATGAACTTCGTACTGCGGTAGGCGAGGGCCCCAAGCGGGTCTATGTACATAACCTGCAAGCCTATTATGTTGCTCGCGAACTCCAGTGGCATTATTTTCGTTATGGACAAGGTACGTGTATAAGTGAAGATAGTCAGTATGCTAGACTTCTTGATCGGTCCGATTATGTTGTCGAGATGAAGCAGACTTTCTTTTATGCCGTCGAAGAGAGCTTTACGTTATATGGAGCGGTTCGCGACTACGTTATCCGGGCGGCGATTAAGGAATCCACGGCTTCATGCCCCAGCACAATAGCGAAAATCGGTTACGCGCTGGCCTCCCGGTCTCCATCACTACAAGAACAGGAACAATTCAACAAATTGCTCCTTTCGTCTGGATTTCAACAGCATCGTGTTTCCGAGTTGTCGCGTAAGAATCAAGCGTATTCTGCGTGGCAGTCGACGGTTCGGTCGTGGATGGCCGTCCCCCCCGATTACGATGTGCCGGTCATTTGGGTAAGGGTCAACAAAAGAGATTAAGCGTTTTTCTCTCTTTTCTGAAACAGATGGATACATAGCCATATTAAGCAGCATAAACTTGTTGCTGTGCTCATGAGCACCAGTGGAATGCGGGACCGATGGCTCAGTGTAACGTACGAAACTCCGGCCGGCACCTGAATGGCGGCCCATTGTCCGTTAGCTTGCCCAACGGAGACCTCTTTCCCGTTGACCGTGGCCACGAAGTTGTCCTGATAGGGCTCATTGAACACTAACAGAGACGGTTGCACGCCTCCCTCGATACGCCCGCGTGTTTTAAAGACGCCCTTTTGTCGGAGCATCGAATCGAAAAGAACTGTGGCTGGCTGACTTTGGGCACTGTTAGTACCCAATACAGGCAATGATACGATCGGCTCTCCCATGAGATAGGATTGTTGTAGAAGATTACCCTGCTTGTCAGCAGGGCAATCGCCCTTCCACTTAAAATACAGTGCGGGTAACGACGCATACGCTTTTACCTCTGCAAGAACAAAGCTGTTTTCCTGAGGAGGCACGGCGCGGACTCGCCTGTCCCCTTGGAGTTGAAAGTCCCCGAGCACATCAAGTATCCTTTGCTGAATAAGGGACTCAGCACTTTTTCGAGGTATCAATACAAACCGTACACCCTTGAACTCCCAATATTTCAAAGGCTCGTTTTGATAACGTTCGTATAATGCGCGTTGCACAGGATCTTGCATTGCCGGCGCCATATTGGAATAACCGTGAAGCCTCAGAGATGCACTTAGCCAGTCCTGTTGTTCATCACCGGAGGTCACATAGTTGATGATGTTCGAAGGACTTCCTCCAGTCCTGTTTTTTAATGCCTGGATAATGGGATTCATCGCGTGATGAGGCCCTACATCTACGACTTGCACATATCGGCGAGCAACCATTGCTAAATCAACAGTCCCGATAACGATGAGGGTTCCTATAATGGCGGTTTGTATTTTACGGGACATCCCTGTTATTCGTGACAGCCAGAACAGCAATCCGCCTACTGTTGCCACAATAAAGAACGCCCTAGCAATATTTGACAATGCATAGCTCATTAATGTGGGTGCCAAGTTTCCAAATCCAAGTTGGCTGATATAGAGGGTCATGGCTTGCGTGTTTGCTGTAACCCCTAACCACAAGAGGATGAGTATGCTGGCAAAGCAAACCGGGATCCACCACGTTTTTTTCTTGATCGATTCCAGCTCCGTTCGGAGCAGAGCGTCGATGCCGAATCCCGCCAACATGGCGATCCCTATTTCAGCAAGATGAAACCATTTGACGGGTGCCCGCAGATAGTTGGCATACGGTAAACAATAGTATGGAAGATTATAAACAGGTGTATAACGGCCCATGGCAAACAACACGAGTAGGATCGAGGCGACAGTCCAGAAAGGCACATCACGGTATGAGGGTCCATCAGGATTGAGTATGGGGTCCTTCGTCCGTTGCCGCATGAACCACCATCCCATAACGCCAATGAGCGAAAGCATGAGTGTGACAACCCCGACATAAACGGTATGCTGTCTCAAGTTGGGGCGCATTTTGCCGATTTCGAATTGATAATCCCGTCCGAGGCGTCCCCAATAGGGATAGGGCGGCTGGTAAGAAGCATCGCCGAAAATACCTGGGACAACGAACTCTAAGGTATCCTCAGGCGGAAGGCTCCAGTTGGTGCAGAAAACCCACTGTGCATGTTTTCGTTTCGCCTCTGCTGCTGGAGTTTTGTCAGCCTCTTGGATATCTCCGGCCGCTTCCTTGAAATGGCCTTCCCGGCTTGATTTTGCACCGGAAATTGCGCCTTGAAAACTTGAAAATCCAACAAGTGCCATGACCGCGACCGTGATGAAGAAACGTGGATAAACCTGCCACAAGAACCGAAATGTTTTTGTTGTTTTCCACTCTTGAAAGGAGCACCACATCCCATACGCTGCAAACAAAAACATGGCAATCATCCACACATCGATTTGCGGCATTGCCCAGACAAGCATCACTCCCAGCAGCGCAAAATACATGATTTTCTTGGTTTGGAAGCAACGATTAATCAGGGCAAACGGCAATACGATGTATGCCCATGTCAGCGTCGTTGTTGCATGTCCAGCATGAAACAAGGTAAACCAATAGCCTATAAATCCGAACAATAACCCACCTCCATACGCAGCAAGTCGGGAGAGGTTTTGAGTCCGCAAGTAATAAAACATTGAAAGTGACGCAAAAAACCCAAGCACCATATAATAGATCCCCAGGTTCCAATGATAGGACAGTATTTTTATCGGGAATATGAGGTTAGCGTACATAACATCGCCAGTTAAGATGGTTCGGGTGAATTCCGTTATCCACCATTCCACAGAAAGATTCGGTGCGTCCGACGCAGGCAATGCTTTATTTTCTGACAAAATGGGCCAGAATACATAAAGCATACACGTCCAGAAAAAACCAGCGTATAATAAATACGTAATAGTGGACTTCCGATTCAAGAATGCAATTATGCTTTTCATCATTCAAACTTCCTTTTCGTCATCAATCACTTCTGTTTTCTTGCTATAATAAGCATGTTTTGTCTGTCAAACACCTTAAGCACTGGATAAAACAAAAGGAGAAACTTGCCAAACAGCGAATGTTTTATGCTCCAAAGTAAATCTAATGGAAACTCAAAGGGCAGGTAGCTACAGGATTCGACTTTGAAGCGTGTTGATGAAAGAATCATCTTTATGTTTGTTTCTTTATACAGCCATAAATGACGCGGTGAATCTAAGTGGAACCAGTATTTCTTGCCTAATCGACAAGCCAGGGAGTTCACGTTAGGCATGGACATCACCAGGACGCCGCCTGGCTTTAAGATGGCGTGTATTCGGTTGAGCGCTACAGTGGGATCTTTGATGTGTTCAAATACATGCCATAAGGTAACAACGTCATAACTTTCAGGAGCGAGCGAATCCGTAAGGATGTTTCCTTGGGTGACCTGTAACCCGGCTTGTTGTGCGGCCGCTACAGCCTCTTTAACGGGTTCAAGGCCATGTGCATCAAAAGAGCAACCGTCTAATTGCTTAAGAAACCCTCCAGTACCACATCCCACATCTAACAACTTACAAGGCGTTTCTATATAACGCTTGATGAGTTTGACTTTGTACTGTACTAGAAAAGAGGAGACTCGTCCCCAAACGCTTTCTAATAATCTGGTCTGTTTTGGCGAGTGATAGCCTTGAGGATAATACAGTTTATAGTACAGTTCATCCGTCTCGACATCAGGAAGACCGACAAGTCCGCAACTATGACACTGATAGACATTAAATTCTGTATGGGGCTCTTGCAATGAACGACCATGACGGTTCTCACTTCTGAACAAAAGCTGTGTGCTTTCAGATCTACAGACTGGACAGTGCATTACAATTTATCCTTAAAGATTAAAATTATAACATTAATTTTGGTATAGTAAGCAATTTTTCATGTGATGACAACTTGAAAATCTAATGAAGAAGAAAGTTGTAGTTTTTAGTTTATTGGATTGTTAGCTAATTGGATTGAGATTTCTTCGCAAATGGAGTATATTAAAAGTGTTTTTTACTGTTTGGAATCTAAAAGCGAAAGACGCTATGAAAGAACACGACAAACAAGCCGAGCGTGACTTCTTTAATTGGGATATGGATACTGTTCAAAGAGTCCATTCGAGGATGGTAACAAATGGATAAACCATTGGTTACCCTTTATATGCTATCGTATAATCGTAAGCAGTATGTTCGAGAAGCATTTGAAAGTATGCTTCAACAGACGTACTCGCCGTTAGAAATTATCGTCTCTGATGGCCATTCGACAGATGGGACTTATGAATTGATTCAGCAAATGGCTCAAGCCTATAAAGGGTGCCATCAAATAAGGATTTCCCGTAACGAACGGGATTTGGGTCTTATAGGAAACCTGAATAAGGTTTTCACCCTGATGAGAGGTGAATTGCTCATCATAAATTGTGATGATGACATTTCGATGCCGGATAAAGTAACTCGCATTGTTGAATCATGGGTCAAATATGAGAAAAAACCCACTGCAATAGCAGTATCATCCACTATTATAGATCAAAAAGGAGAACAAGTCGGAAGATTTGACTTGGGAAAGGAACGGCTGCTTTCACGGTCGTTGGTTTCGTTTATGCGGTTGGGATGCCCTAATGGCATGTATGGGGGAACGGGTGCTGCGTTTGCTTACTCAAAAAAAATGATAGACACGTTTGGTCCCATCACAACGCGATTTACGGCAGATGACGCAGTCATGGTAAGACGGGCCTATTTATTAGGACCGATTCTGATTCTTCCTGATTTGCTTTTCAAATATCGAGTGGGTGACGGTCTGTCAACAAGGAGAAGCGATACCTTCAGAAGGGAGACGATTCGTCAGCGCTGGGTATATAACACGTTGAAGCAAATAAAAAAGGATGTTCGGATGATTCAACTTCCACCCAAGACTGAACAAAAAATTATGGCCATTTTGATCAAAGAAATGCGTATGGAGTTAGCCTGTTCAAAAATGTGGAGGATGAGGACCTGTTCGCGTATAATTTTATTTTTCAGGGCCACAAAATGGGGGATGATGTTCTTTGAGTTTCCGCGTCAAACCCTTAGGCTTGCCTTAAGATCGATTCAGCTTGCTTGACGGAGCGGTCTTCTTGCCGTATTGTCTTTCAGCCGTGTTTGGCACTATCCTCCTGTATGCCTTTGCGATCTTGATCTCTGTGCCATTGGAATTGCTAGAATCCCACTTCGTAGCCGGGCTTGTCCAGCAGACGTAAATCGGCATCCGTCATAATCTTGACTAACTGATCAAATTTGACTGTAGGTTCCCACCCAAGCTGGCGTTTCGCTTTGGCTGGATTGCCTAAGAGTTGCTTGACTTCCAGAGGACGGAAGTAGCTGGGGTCGATCTTTACGACACACTTTCCAGTAGTGGTATCGATAGCTTCTTCCTCGACACCTTTCCCGCGCCATAAGATGGGACGCCCAACATGTAAAAAAGCCTTTTCAATGAATTCGCGTACCGTATGCATCTCGCCAGTCGCGACGACATAATCATCCGGTATCTCCTGTTGCAACATTATCCACATCATGCGCACGAAATCTGGAGCATATCCCCAGTCGCGTGACGCATCGATATTGCCCATGTACAGGGTCGTTTGGAGTCCGCGATGGATGCGAGCAAGCGACATGGTGATCTTACGGGTCACAAAGGTTTCTCCGCGTCGTGGAGACTCATGGTTGAACAGGATGCCATTACTGGCATGGAGACTATATGCATCACGATAATGCTGGGTAATGCTGAAAGCATACTGTTTCGCAATGGCATAAGGGGACTGCGGCCAGAACGGCGTAGTTTCGGTTTGCGGAACTTCAACAACCTTTCCGTATAATTCAGATGTGGAGGCCTGATAAAAGCGAGCAGAACTTTTTGTGTCCTTAATGGCATCAAGCAAGCGTAATGTGCCAATAGCATCCACGTCGGCAGTGTACTCAGGGACTTCAAATGAAACTTTTACATGCGATTGCGCTCCCAGATTGTAAATCTCGCAGGGGTTGACACGTTCGATAATTCGGTTTAAATTGCTGGAATCAGTCAGATCGCCGTAATGTAAGAAAAGATGTACCCCTTCCTCGTGCACATCCTTATATAAATGCTCAATACGTGTTCGATTGAACAGGCTAGACCGGCGCACAATGCCATGCACCTCATAGCCTTTTTTCAACAGCAGTTCAGCTAAATATGAACCATCCTGTCCTGTTATACCTGTAATCAATGCTTTTTTCATTGGTTGATCTTTCTAGTCCGTTGCTGTCCCGTCAAAAATAATATTGAGAACGCAAAAAAAATCATAAAATTAATTTAACGTAAAAATGGCCAATAAACAATAAAAATGTCAAATTTTGTCAGAGTTCGCGGTCTGTCATTATTAAGGACACCGAAAAGATAAAAAGGGTGTCCGATGAAAA
>JBAXOG010000060.1:0-27095 GCA_037133395.1 bacterium
CCTACCTCCTCCATCCTACCTCGGGTGTTGATTCAACAAAGTTGAATCGCACCCATCCTGTTGTTATATAGACAACAGGGAGCGTTCAAGTTCAACCTTCAGAGCCTTCCAGTCGGGCAGATGACTGCTCAGGAGCCGATAGAAAGCTTTGTCGTGTGATCTGTGCGTGATATGGCAGAGTTCGTGCGTCAGCACATAGTCGATTTGGCTTCTGGATGCTTTGATTAGCTCAAGATTAAGGCCGATCCGGTGTGTTCGGCTGGAATAACTTCCCCAGCGCCTGACCAGTCGCCGAATGCCGAGTTTGGGCAACTTGGTTTGTAGGAAGCGATTTAAGCAACAGGCGAGCCTTTCCGTGAAGAGTTGCCGCGCTTTATCAATGTACCAGCCATCCAGCAAGATGCGAGTATGAGCCCGGTCCTGCGGTGACAGACTGAAGACAGTCAATACACCGTGTTGCAGGGAAACGCGCTCTTGGCCTTCTGTTCCCCTGATGAGCAGTTTGTAGTTGCGTCCCAGATAACGGAAGGTTTCGCCACTGATGTATTCTTTAGGCGCCCGAGGTTTAAACTGGGCAAAGTAACGCTGATGCTTGCGTATCCACCGGATTTTGCGTTGTAGAAACCCGGTGATTTTCGCCTCTGTGGCATGCAGGGGAGCTTTGACGCGCACGGATTGATCTGGAAACACGTGAATCGCGAGCGTTTTTCGCACTTCCAGTGTCAGCAGATAGTCGAACGCAATCTGTTCATAAGTAAACCGCCTCTGAATCATGACTCGCCTTCGTTTTTGTTTTTTACAGCCAGATCCCAGATCATCGAGAGCAGCGCATCAATCTCATCCATCGTCAGGGGTGCCCCGTAGACGGTCTTCACCGTGTCAAAGAGATAGTCTTCGATCTCCGTGCGGACACGGCGTTCGACTTCGACATTGGTATCCCAGTCGATGATTTTGTTTTTCTCGATGAACCCGTAGATGGTTTGGACGATGGTGCAGAGTTGCTCCATGCTCAACGGATGCGTGGCAAGTCTGCTGCTCAGGTTTCTGAAAAACGGATGCAGTGGTTTACGCGCTTTGAGGGGGTCGGGAATGTCGTTGTCCTCATAATCAGTGACTTTCGTCTGAACCTTCCTGGCTTCACCCAGCAAGGCCTTCACATCCTCTTCCTTCGCGGACTTCAGCTCTGCGATCAGGCGGGAAATCTTCTCGCTGAAATGGCGGTAGAACTCCGGATCACGATCATAATTCTCTTTGATCGTCCGGTTGGTCTGCGCCGCAATGGCTTCGGCTTTGGATTTATCGGAAAGGCCTTGGGCGACATGGTCGATGTATGCGTTGAATTCCCCTGATTCACGAACGCAGATCGGTTCCGCAAGTTCAGTCACATACTCTGCCGTGACATACTTATCCAGAATTCGACGGATTTGATCCTCGTACTTCGAAAAATCAACCGTCTCCGCGTTCTTGATCTTCTGGATTTTCTTGAGTTCGACAAACCGCTTCAAATCCAGGGCAAAACGCCGCAGCTTCTCTTCATCAAACTTCTGCGTAAAGTCATACAGCATCTGGCATGTGGCAAACTGGCGCGTGAATTCATCCACCAACTCGTAGAAATGCTCACGGGTTTCAACATCGTCTTCCAGAATGCGGATGTACTCCTCGGTGTCTTGCTTGTTGCGGACGGAGTTGAATATCCCGTGCAACTCTTGATAGATGCGCTCCAAATCAACGATCTTCTCATCGGTATTCAGAAGGGCACGCTCAATGTCCTCAGGGGCAAAGTTGGAAAAGAGCTCCATGGCATCACGCAGATTCTTTGCGTTCTTGGAGTAGTCGATAATAAAGCCATTGACCTTGGCCTCCTTGCCCTCATCACCGTCGAAAAGGCGGTTCACGCGGGCAATGGCCTGAAGGAGATTATGATCCTTCAACTGTTTAGCCAGATAGAGGAAGGTGTTCCTGGGTGCGTCAAAGCCAGTCAGCAGTTTATCCACGACCACCAGCATGCGCACTCCGTCCGGATTGTTTTTGAAATCGTCAATCAGATCCTTCTCCCGCTTGAACAGGGAGGAACCAAACTGATGCTTTTCATTGGCAAGAAACTTCGCGACCTCTTTTTTGTGTTCGGGTAGCTGGTCGTCTTCCTCTTTGTCCGCTGATTCCGAAATAATGACATCCGTTGAAACGCGGTCCTGTAAGGTGAAGGCCTTTTGGAACATCACAGCGGCATATTTGGAAGGCGCAACGACCTGTGCCTTCAAGCCTGTATCGGCAAAACGGGTATAATGATTCAGGATGTCAAGCGCGATGGTCTCGATCCGCTGGGAAGTCTCCTCGAGAATCTGTGCCGAGTTGAACTTTTGCTGAAGGTCTTTCTTCTGGGCCTCCGTGAGACCTCCCGTAATGTGGTCGTAGAACTGATCCAGCAAATGCTGCTGGACGCTCAGTTCAACGTAGCGAGGCTGGTAGATGAGCGGTAGGACCACCCCGTCGGCTTCGGCTTCCGAGATCGTGTAAGCATCAATCATCCCGCCAAACTTGGCCGCGCTCGATTTCTCCCGCTTCATCAGCGGCGTGCCAGTAAAGGCGATCTGGCACGCCTTTGGCAATACCAGATTCAACTCAGTATTCGCCTGGCCTGCCTGTGTGCGGTGCGCCTCGTCAATCAGGACAAACACATTGGGATCTTCATCGACAAAGTCTCGGGCTGTCCGTCCGGCTTCGAATTTGTGGACCAGCGCCGTGATGACCCGCTGATCCTTCTCTTTGATCAGTTGGAGCAACTCTGCGCTGCTGGTCGTTTTTTTGACATCCTTCTTGATGTTGCACGCCGCAAAAGTGTCCGCGATCTGGCGGTCAAGGTCGCGCCGATCTGTCACGACCAGCACGCGCGGCAGGACAATTTCAGGATCATCAATCAGGCATTTCACGAGCATCACCATGGTCAGGCTCTTGCCCGACCCTTGTGTATGCCAGATCAGCCCGCCGCGTCGCCGTCCATACGTGTCAAAGGTCTTCAGCCGCTGCATGGTTTTTTTGATGGCGAAGAATTGCTGATAGCGGGCGACTTTCTTGATCCCGTTATCATAGAGGATGAAATTGCGCACAAGATCCAGCAGCCGTTCCGTCCTCAACAGCGAGTAGATGCCACGATCTTGTTCCGTCACCATGCGCGGTGTTGCGCTGAATGGTGAATTGTGAATTGTGAATGGTGAATGTTGAATAGTGAATTTGTTTCCCTTCTCCATTCCTAATTCACTATTCACTATTCCTGTTTCACTATTCACTATTCCTGTTTCACTATTCTCAAAGTCCTGAATAATCTGGCGTAGCACGCCCGGCTCAACTGGTTTATTGATGAGCGCATGTACCTCGGCATCGAAAGTTGTTGCATCGACATCCTTTTCCTGCCAATGGGAGTAAAAGCGCGCAGGGGTCAGCATGGTACCGTATTTCAGTTCGCGCACGTTCGTGGCAATCAGGATTTGCGGGAAGAGAAAGAACTTGGGGGTCTCATTGGGATTCTGGTTTCGGACCATCTGTGCCACAGCCTCCTGCACCTTGACAGAGGTCTTCTTGTTTTCGATGACAGCAAAGGGTATACCATTCAGAAACACCACAATGTCCGGTCGCCGTTGCGCGGATGCCGCGCCCACGACATATTCGGCGCAGACGTGAAAGGTGTTATTCGCAGGGGTGCGCCAGTCTATGAACTTCATCTGAGGCGAGGTTCGGCGTCCGTCGATCAACTCCGAAACGCCACATCCAGCCAACAGTAGCGAATAGATCTCTTCAGAGGCTTTGAAGACACCCGCACCCATATCAATCTGCTGTTCGGCTTTAAATATCTCATCACGGATGCTCTTGTCGGAGATGGTAGGGGCATTGATCTTGCGCAACGCCTCAAACGCGATATCGCGGAGGATGTATTGCGAAGGCCCGTCACGCAACGTAGCAACCTGAGCGCGTGGGAGGTAGGTGTAGCCCAGATTAACCAACTCCAGAAGAGCTGGAATCTGCGACAGCGACGCTTCATCAAAATCAGGCAAGTCATTGTGAATAGTGAATGGTGAATGGGGAATAGTGAATGGTGGATGGTTTGGGCTAGTTTCCATTTGTGCCCTCCTTTGTCGTTTTAACAATGGATGTTAGGATACGGACGAGTTCATCGGCTTCTTTGATGATGTCAGCTAGGCGATCAGGCAGGGAGGCATCAGATTCGGAGATGAGGCGAAGCCAATACAGTGTTTCGCGACATTCCTTGCAGGCGACAGATGTTTTAGAAAGAAAGTCTGCACGACTTTGTCCGGCCTGGGCTTCTTCAATATTGGCACCCACAGAAGTTCCCGAACGAATAAGCTGTTTAATCAGTACTTGGTTTATTTTGCGCTCCCCTTCCAAAAACCGACAAAGATTTACGATTCGAAGCGCAAATTTAAATGATCGCTCTGTAATGTCAATTTTCATATTTCACCATTCTTAATTCCCTATTCAGCATTCCCTATTCATAATTCAAATTCCGGCAATCTTATCGTGCCGGTCACCAGGTTGTTGAGCAGATACTTCTTCTGCTCCTTCCACAGCGCCAGTTTCTTCTCCAGGGCAGCAATCTCTTCATCGGCACCCCAAAGAACACTCGTAATACTCTGTTGTTCGGCAAGTGGTGGGAGTAGCAACTCGATTTTGGCAAGATTTGTTTTTGATAGGCTGTAGACTGAAACACCTGTGGCAATTCGCTTGAGCTCCTTTGCCAGCCTGTATTCGTTAAACATGTACCCACGGAACCCTTCCGCTGTTTGGCTGGATGTGTCTCGCATGACAAACGTATGTAACCCGCCTGTCAGTTTTTTATTGGCGAGGTTCTTTAATTCAATACACGCGCCGATGCCTTCGTAATCTTCTGAGACATCTGCCATCACGAGATCACCTTCTTGGAGAAATTCCAGCTTGTCGGGTAAAGCATCGCTGGTTTTCAGCATCGGGACTCTTCGCTCCTTCGCTAAATCCAGAATAGGGCCAGTGTATGTCGCATGAATATCGCCATAGTGAATATTGTAGATGTCGCTGTTATCAATAGCTTCCGTGGTCAGGCATTCTCGCGAGAAAGCATACGTCGACACAAAGTCAAAGACTTCCCCCAGCTCCACACTTTCCCAGCCCTCGGGAATTCTACTTTCACTATTCAGAATTCTCAATTCTCCATTCCCCATTCCTAATTCAGCTCCAAAGCCAGGCAAACGAAGCTTGCCGCTGAGGAGCTGCTGCATCAGCCCATTTTTGATGTTCCGCTTATTCACTATTTTTAATTCTAAATTCACAATTCCCCTGTCCCAACACTCCAGCACCCTCGCAATTGCTTTTTGTTCGGGGAGTGGAGGGAGGGAAACAGGCAATAATCGTATTGATGCCAATGATAAATTTTGGATTGTTGATCCGGTTAATTCACCCCGAAAAAAAGAATTAGTTTTCTGAGAGTTTAGAAAATTAAAAGCAAAGGTTTTGTCTAGGTGGTCACCACAATTGATATAGGCGGCGCTTTTTCCAAGAATAACGTTTTCTTCGTTAAAGTATGCAACACTACCAATGGTTCCATTTATTGATAATAGTAAAGTTCTGAAGCCTAGTTCTCTGTGGTGCTTTACGAATTCCTCCTTAGAAACACACTTTGTTTGTTCAGAGATGCTTACCCGGCCGTCGACCAAGTTGTTTCCGTTTATAAAGTAATAGTCGGATTTTTCAACATAGTCAGGTGTTGTATGGATGCCATCACCAATGCGACTTGTAAGTGTTTTAAGGGGGAATGAGTACCATTCCTCAGGTATCCATCCGACTTTGCTGTTTTTGTAACCGGGCCTGTTTTCGTTTTTATGCATAACGATTTTTTTTTGTGAATTCTTGTGCTTCTCGTGGCCAACCGTGATTACGTCGTTTTTCCGCCGCCGATCTTCTTTTGCTGCTCACGGTCGAATTGCTTTGCGCTGGTGTCTGGCGTTGGAAGGTCTTCCGGCATGGTGCCGCCGAGGTCTTCAATGGTTTTGCGTACCTTTGCACCGACCTCAAAGTGGGTTCGGTTGGCATTGGATTTTCCTTTTACCTCGTCGCGGCGTAGTTTTTCTTCCGCTTGCGTGGCGCGGAAGAGGTTGGCTGCCAATTCTGTACTTCCCATGTGATCGAGAATTGTCTGCCCTTTCTTCAGTCTCTTCCGAGCGTGAATGTCCTTAGCTTCCAAGCCGCCGTAGAGTCCCCGATACCCGTGGTTTTGAAAGACGGCGAAGTCGAGGTTGGTTTCCACTCCCGCCTGTTGGGCTGCTTCGACCAGTTGCTTGTTGTGCTCTTTGAGTTCGTTGCGCAGAAACAATCGCTTTTCGTCCTCCTTGAGCTGCTGGAAGGCTTTGTCATCCGCCAGTTCTTGACGGCGGGTCTGAATCGCAAAATAGGTTTGTCCGTTGGCAATGACCGACTTGCTCGGATCGCCATTTTGAACAATCAGATAACAGGCGTAGCGGGAGAGGCCATAAGATTCCATTTTCCGCTCTGCACCCGAACCGATGGACACCATCTCGTGCATCTCCACGAAATGGTTGGAGATGGGTTGTCCGCTGTTCCGGCAAGCTTCCTTAGCCTTTTCGATGACTGGCAGAAAATTCCGGTATTCTGCATATTCCAGTATCTTTCCCAATAGACGTGCTGACCAGTATTCCTGGCCAAATTCGTTGATCTGTTTGATTTTTTCAAACGTCTGATGGTGCTGATTTTCGATTTCGTTTTTAGGCATGCTGTTGCTCCCTGCTTTGCGTTTCAGTCTTATCAACCCCCGATCCCCAAGGTCTTGAGGTGTTTTTTCATTTCGCTTTCGAGCTTGGCCAATTCAGCATCGACAACAGCCAGTTCTTTGAGGTTGGCTTCAATATCGATCTCCTCTTCCTCTTCGAAGGTGTCCACGTAGCGGGTGATGTTCAGATTGTAGTCGTTTTCCTTGATCTCCTCGGGTTTGACCGCACGGCAGAACTTGGGGATATCTTTGCGCTTCTCGTAAGCATCAAGAATCATCTGGATGTGCTCTTCTTCCATGGTGTTCATGGCCTTGCCGGGCTTGAATGCTTTGGAGGCTTCAATGAAGAGGACATCTTTACGTTTCGCGTTCTTGCCGCCGGGTTCACGGGAGCGGTCCAGAATCAGAATGGCGACCGGGATGCCGGTGGTCTGGAAGAGACCTGCTGGCAGACCGATCACCGCATCCACGATGTTTTCTTTCAACAGGCTCTCGCGTATCCGTCCCTCGGATGCGCCGCGGAAGAGCACGCCATGGGGCACAATCACGGCGACCTTGCCCTCTTTGGCCTTGGCGGTCTCGACCATGTGGCTGACAAAGGCGTAGTCGCCTTTTGTCGCGGGCGGCAAACCGCGAAAGAAGCGTTTGTAGGGATCGCTCTCAATGTTCTCGCCCATCCATTTCTTGAGGGAGAAGGGGGGATTGGCGATGACGAGATCGAACTTCATCAGCTTGTCGTTTTCTTTGAGCTGGGGATTGTTCAACGTGTCGCCTTGCTCGATGCGGGCGGAGTCCTTGCCATGCAGGAACATGTTCATACGTGCGAGGTTGTAGGTGCCCATGTTGCTCTCTTGGCCATAGAGCGCATAGTCCTTGGAGCCCTGTTTCTCAATCTCCTCGCCCGCCAGCAGGAGGAGGCCGGCGGCCCCGCAGGCCGGATCACAGATACGCCAGCCGGGTTGCGGCTTGGCGAGTCTTGCCAGTAAGGCGGCTACGGACTTGACCGTGAAAAATTCGCCAGCTTTCTTGCCGGCATCGGAGCCGAAGCGCTCGATCATGTACATGTAGGCGTTGCCGATGACATCATCTCCGGCTTCAGTCAGATCCATCTTTGCAAAGTCGGTCAGCAGATTGCGCAGCATCTTGTTGCGCTGTTCAGTCCGGCCCAGGATCGCATCGGAGTTGAAATCAACGGTCACGATGCCTTCCAGGCGGGCACTGTTGGCATCCTCGATTTTATGCAGCGCCACATTGATCAACTCACCGAGGTTGTCGGCATCTTTCTCTTTGATGATATCAAAGAAGCTTGCGCCTTCAGGAATCACAAAGCGTTCGCTTTTCAGTCGGAGCGCAATGCGGTCTTTGTCGCTCCCAAAACGGTCAGCTAGTTTAGCCATGGTGTGCTGGTGAAGGTCGCTGATATACTTGTAGAAGAGCAAGAGCAGCACATAATCCTTGTAAACGCCGCCGTCGACGGTTCCGCGCGAGGAGTCCGCGGCATTCCAGAGGGTCTTGTTGAGTTGTTCCTGCGTGTATTTCGTGGTGTCAGACATGGATGGTCTCCTGTGTTAAAAGGGTTAATTCATGATCCAGTAATTGCTTTTGTAAAGAGAGTTTGCGGCTGGACAGTCGGGCATAATCTTTGTTCATCTGATCCAGGGCGACTAATGCCTCTTGATGTTCGATGGGGGGGAGGGGTATCTCGATAGATTCCAGATTGCTTAGACTGATGAACGGTATGGTGGTGGTCTCGTGCAGACGTTTAAAATGGGTCTGGCAATCCGAGGAGTTGAAGAAAAGCGCCAGGTATGCTGAAAGGAGTTGCGCAGATTTTTTAGGAGTGACGATCAGAAAAGCGGAAGTCGCTATACAGGGCTCCTTGACTGAACTATAAAACGTGGATGCCGTGAATCGTCCACGGCTGATCAGAAGGACATCACCTGGGACGAGACGGTTCTCGCTTGAGCTGTGGATGCGGCAATCAAAATCTGGCACCCATATCCCGTCCGATGTGACATCCTTGGGTTGAATAACTAATACATTGCCATCCGCGCTAAAGTCGGGCTTCTGTCTGAACGAGTAGCCCATCTTCAGCGTGCAGCACTGCTTGATAGTTATTAGATTTCTTTTCATGAATTGCACTATAGCACTACTGCGTTTTGTATGTCAACTAAAAACAGTATTAAAATAGTGTAAAAAATAAAATAGGCTCTTGAAAGACGGATTAAGATCTTTACAAGAGCCTATGGTTTAAGAGGTAACCTTTTTACTAATCGATAGCCCGAGGCGTATAGTGGGTATGCAGGAGCTCGTGTGACTTATGACCGAGTGGTGTGCCGAGAAACTCAGTGTAGAGTTTCTGGATATCCTTGTTTTCATGTGATTTCCGTAGCTTTTTACTCTCGTCTTCGGCATAGATTCCTGCGATACGTTTCAGGCGGACACTGTCATCCGTGAAGCGGGGTTGCCCGCCGCCACCGATACAGCCGCCGGGACAGGTCATCACTTCGATAAAGTGGTAACTTGCCTCGCCATTCTTGATGCGTTCGAGTAGCCGCCGAGTGTTGCCGAGTCCATGGCTGACCGCCACGCTGAGTTCGACGCCCTCCAGGAAGGACCACTCGGGTTTGACCCCCGTAATGGTGAGTTTAGCATCCTTGACCCCCTCAAGCCCTTCTATGGCCTTGACATGCAGGTTGTCCACAGGCAGTTCGCGTCCCGTTACGATCTCGTAAGCAGTCCGTAACGCAGCTTCCATCACGCCACCCGTATTGGCGAAGATATCCGCTGCGCCAGAGGAGAGGCCAAGAGGGGCATCCATCTCAGCATCCGGAAGGTTTTTGAAGTCGATGCCGGCTTCGCGAATCATCCGAGCCAGTTCACGTGTGGTGAGCACATAGTCTACATCTTGTACACCGCTCGAGTTCATCTCGGGCCGCTGGGCTTCGAACTTTTTAGCCGTGCAGGGCATGACTGAAACCACGATCATTTCCTCGGGTTTCTTGTCAATTTTCTGGGCATAATAGGTCTTAGCCAGCGCACCGAACATTTGCTGCGGAGACTTGCAGGTCGATAGATTCGGCAGAAATTGCGGATAGTAGTATTCCGCAAACTTAATCCACCCCGGTGAACAGCTTGTAAACATCGGTAAAGCGACCTTTTTCTTTTCCACCAGTGCCTGTTTCAGGCGGGTGAGCAGTTCTGTGCCCTCTTCCATGATGGTCAAGTCGGCTGTGAAATTGGTGTCGAACACTGCATTAAAGCCGAGTTGCCGGAGTGCGGAAACCATCTTGCCCGTAACGCGTGTTCCAGGAGGATAGCCAAACGCCTCTCCCAGGGCCGCACGGATAGCGGGTGCTGTTTGCACAACGACCGTTTTTGTCTTGTCGTCTAGCATGCGCCAGACATTTTCAATGGCGCTGTGTTCGCTGATGGCCCCGACGGGGCAAACGGCAGCGCATTGACCGCATTGTACACAGGCCACACCATCGAGCTTGCGGGTAAAGGCCGGCCCGATGACCGTGGCAAAACCACGACCCTGCGGGAAGAGCGCGCCAATGCCCTGTACCGACGTGCAGACCGTGACGCAGCGACGGCACTTGATACACTTACCGTTATCGCGAGTCAATGCAGGTGTTGATGTATCCTGCATGGGGGCTGTCTTAGCACCTGTATACGCGATATCGCGTACGCCGAGGTCGGCAGCCAATTGACGAAGTTCACAATCCTCGCTGCGGTCACAGAGCTGGCAATTGCCGTCATGCTCCGAGAGGAGCAATTCAACGACTTGTTTACGGGCTTCGCGCACACGACGCGTATTGGTGTGAACCACCATCTTGTCTGAGCACGGCATAGCGCAGGAGGCCATCAGGGTTTTTGCGCCCTCGACTTCGACCATGCAGACACGACAAGCTCCAAGAGGGTCATTTTTCTCAAGAAAACAAAGCGTAGGGATCGTAATTCCCGCCTGCCGTGCTGCCTGCAAGACTGTTGTTTCGGGTTTAACCGAAAGTATTTGTCCGTTGATTGTCACCTGAATCATACATGCACCTCTCTGACTTTTCCGGTTTTACCATAATCGCAACGCAGACAACGAGACGCTTGACGGCGCGCTGCTGTTTCATTCCAGGGTTGTTCGACTTCATCGAAATTATTACGTCGACGTGCAACAGGGATCATGTTCACATCTTCACGTGGATAAGGAACTGGATCTGCATCCGGGTCGTAGTTGATTGTTAAGTCGGGGTATGTCCGCCAGAAGGCATGAGCTTCACCCGTTAACTGCGTATCGATCGCGACCGCAACACGTTCGCCAGCAGCAATGGCTTCGACCACTGACGAGGGCCCCGTGACCGCATCACCACCAGCAAAGAGCCAGGGCACAGAGGTTTTTCCGCTGACGGGATTGGCCTGAATCCATCCACTTTCGTTCAATGCGACTTCGGTAGTCCCCATGATCTTTTTTGCATCGAGCCCTTGCCCAATGGCCAGAATCACTTGATCGCAGATCAACGTTTCAAGGGCCTCATCCGCTCCGGCCATGGCGCGGCGACGTCCGGTACGATCGTAATCGCCGAGCATCATGGCGCGGCAAATAACGCCCGACACTTTTCCTTCTGCGACAGTAAACGCCTCAGGGGCGCAAAGCGTTCGGAGGGTGACACCCTCCTGTTGCGCTTGATCGATCTCTTCCGCATACGCAGGCATTTGTTCGCGGGTGCGACGATAGACGACGGTGACGCTCTCCGCGCCCAGTCGAAGCGCGGTGCGGGCCGCATCAATGGCGGCATTACCGCCGCCGATCACGACCACGCGCTTCCCGACGGGGGCTGAGCCTCGAATATTGTAGGTGCGAAGGAATTCCATCGACTCTGTCACGCCTTGAGCATCTGCGCCTGGCACATCCAGATTGACGCCTTCAGGTGCGCCGACAGCCATGACGACGGCTTCGTAGCCCTCATCACGCAGGCTTTGTAAGGTGAAGTCGCGACCGAGTGATTGCCCCGTCCTGATCTCAACGCCGAGTGATTCGATCAACCGAATTTCACGTGCCAATGTTTCGCGTGGCAACCGATAAGCGGGGATCGCTTGAACGAGCATGCCGCCTGGACGCGGTTCACGCTCTAACACGATGGGCCGATAGCCGAGTCGCGCCAGAAAATAACCGCAGGTCAATCCCGCAGGTCCCGCGCCGATGATCGCAATCTTCCGCGCCGCATTTGCCGCATTTTCGCGAACCTCGGGTCTTTGGATGACCACCTCTTGATCCACCATGAAGCGTTTGACGCCGCGAATGGCAACTGGGGAGTCAAGTGAGCTACGCCGGCAGTGATCTTCGCAGGTATGGAAACAGACCCGTGAGCAAATGGCTGCGAAAGGGTTACGTTCGCGATGCAAACGCAAAGCTTCAGCATAACGTCCCTCGCCCACCAGAGCGACAAATCCCGGCACATAGACGCCTGCGGGGCAGGCGCTCAGACAGGGCGCTAATACCAGGGACGGACAGACACCAGCGACGCAATGGCGATCACGGATATGCTGCACATATTCTTCGCGGAAGTGGCGGATAGTTGAGAGCACGGGGTTGGGAGCAGTCTGACCCAGTCCGCACAAGGAAGATTCCTTGATGAAGTTCCCCAGATCGATCAAGCGCTGAATATCTTCCATCTCACCTTCGCCCCCACAGATTCGCTCAAGAATCTCGAGCATCCGCTTTGTTCCGACACGGCAGGGCGCACATTTTCCGCAGGACTCCTCTTGAACGAATTCAATGAAGAAACGAGCCACGTCGACCATGCAGGTGTCTTCGTCCATGACGATCAGTCCGCCAGATCCCATGATGGCACCGAGTTCCTGTAATTTCTCGTAGTCCAGAGGTACATTAAGGTTTTGACGCGGAATGCAACCGCCTGAGGGTCCGCCAAGTTGCGCAGCCTTGAAGGCCTTGTCGCCGCGAATACCTCCACCGATTTCATAAACGACTTCGCCCAGAGATGTGCCCATAGGCACCTCTACAAGCCCCGTATTCTTTACTGCGCCGGCCAGCGCAAAGACTTTGGTTCCTTTGCTCTTGGGTGTACCCATATTAGCAAACCACTCACCGCCGTTGCTAATGATCGGGGGGATACAAGCATACGTCTCGACGTTATTCAACAACGTCGGTTTACCCCACAACCCTTTCTGGGCTGGGAAGGGCGGACGTGGTCGAGGTTCGCCACGCTTACCCTCGATAGAAGTGATGAGCGCAGTCTCCTCGCCACAAACAAAGGCGCCTGACCCCATGCGAATGTCGAGATCAAAAGAAAAGTCGCTTCCCATGATCTTTTTACCGAGCAATCCATGTTCCCTGGCCTGGTCAATTGCAAGCTGCAATCGCTTCACTGCAAGCGGGTATTCAGCTCGGACATACACGTATCCCTCATCTGCGCCAATGGTAAAGGCCGCGATAGCCATTCCCTCGATGACGCTGTGGGGGTCGCCCTCAAGTACGCTTCGATCCATATAAGCACCTGGATCGCCCTCATCACCGTTACACAACACATACTTCTTCTCGTTCGGCGTCTGGCGCGTCAACATCCATTTCAGATGAGTCGGAAAACCTGCGCCTCCACGGCCACGCAATCCAGAGGTTTTAAGCTGATCCAGCACATCTGTCGCCTTCATGTCATCCAGTACCTTGGCGAGCGCGGAATAGGCGCCCGCGGACACGGCATCCTCGATCCGTTCCGGATCAACAGTCCCGCACGTGCGCAATGCCACCTTCGTCTGCCGTGAGAAAAAGGGGATTTCGCTACAGGTTCGTTGAATGGCATTGGACTGATCGTCTCGGACCAGCAGGCGCTCAACGGGCTTTCCTCCGACCACGTGTTCACACACAATAGCCTCGGCATCTTCTGGCTTGACGCCCTGATAGAATGTCTGGTCTGAGCTCATGAGTAGGACAGGGCCCCTTACACACGGCCCCATGCACCCTGTTTCGCGGATGCTCACCTTCTTCTCTAGGCCATGAGCCTTCAAGGATGTGCGTAATGCTGTCTCAACCTCTCGTGATCCGGAGGCCAGACAACTTCCGCCCACACATACCCGAATCTCCTGCTGTCCTGCTGGAGGCGTGAGTTTGATTCTCCATGCCTTCAAGTCTGCTGAGTTCGTAATTTTTTTTGCTTTAGCCGCACTCATGCTTGCACCGCCTCTCCAGTTGCCTGGTTTGCCGCCTGAACGCGGTATGTCTCAAGAATTTCACCAATCTTGGTTGCTTTGACCCGCTGATGAATGTCATCGTTAACCATGATCACTGGGGCCATTCCACAGGCACCAAAACAGCGCCCCACGCCGAGCGAAAAGAGACGGTCAGGTGTGGTTTCACCTACGTCGATGCCTAATTTATGCTTGAGCGCCTGAAGCAATTCGTTGCCCCCGCGGACGTAACAGGCTGTCCCAAGACAGACACGCACCATGTAGGTGCCCCGAGGGACTGTGGAAAAGAAGGAATAAAACGTGACGACCCCAGCGATTTCACTGTAAGGCTTTCCAAACAGGTGTGCGATCTTCTGGATCACGGATTCTGGAAGATAACCCAGACGTGTCTGTGCAATTTGCAGAGCAGGTATGACACCTCCTGGTTTTGTCGCGTACTCCTGCAATATAGGTTCCAGCTCTTCAATAATCTGCGCTTCTGTTAATGAACAGCCGCCACAGCAACAGCCACCTGTTGATTCCGACATAAACCCTCCTTCAGGTCTGTCTCACCTGTTAAAATAGATGTGTTTTTTTAAAAAGACTTTATTACAGCGATCCCGTGATGTAGTTTTCGAGGTTCTTGATATCCTGCTCGCGCTCCGTGCAGAGGAACTTTACAACATCCCCAATCGAAATTAATCCAATCAACTTGGTGTGCTCCATCACAGGCAAGTGGCGAAGCCGCTTGTCAGTCATGATTTTCATGCAAGACTCAATGAGTTCAGATGATTGTACGGTTATAATTGGAGATGACATGACTTCACCGACCGTGACGCTGCGTAGCGGGCGTTCCTTCAGAAGAACTCTTCTCATGCAATCGCGCTCGGTCAGCATCCCGACAATCTTACCTGAGTTTTCAACGACTGGAAGACTTCCAATGCGGCTGTCCTCCATCTGCTTGACAGCATCAAAAATCGTTGTAGAAGGCGTAGTGGTTACCACATCATTACCTTTGAGTTTCAACAATTGTCCGACTCGTGTCTCCATGGTAGACTCCTTAATTTGTTATACTAGTTATGTTCTTCTCGGTATCACAACATTGAATGTTGTACGTATACCTTTGCCGATACTATTCTAGCATGATCCCAATAATAGGGTATCCCCGTCCGAATCGTCAATCAGAAAAATTGGGAAAGCGCTTTTTAACCTGTTTATATTTTTGGGGGCTTGACAGGAGCGATCGGATATTATATAAGTAATATATTATTTCAAGGGTATAATATATGATTCTGGAGAAAGTCAGTAAACCAACGTATGATGCTCCTGCCGCACGGATGGTGATCCGGCTGATTGAGGAACTGTGTAACAGTGAGGAACCTTTAGGGGTAACCGAACTTGTGCAGCGGTTAAAGTCGAATGCAAACATGGTGTTTCGGTTGTTGCATACGCTGGAAGATGTCGGGTGGATTGTGCGAAGTGGTGGTACAACACCGAAGTATGGTATGGGGTTGCGCCCCTTTCATTATACAAGCAAACCGATTCGGCGTACGAATGTGCGGCAGGCTGCTGAGTTGCCTTTGATGGCGTTGCATCAGATGACGAGACAGAGTTGTTATCTGGGCATTATTGACGGCACACGGACGTTCATGACAGAACACTTGGATGCATTGGAAGGGGACATCCGTTTGAACGCTCAGCCGGGTGGGCGTCATTTGATGCATTGTGCGGCTCCGGGGAAAGTCCTGTTGGCATACAGTCCGGAGGCGTTTCTCGACAGGGTCATCAAGGCAGAGGGATTGCCCGCGCAAACGGATCATACGATCACGTCGACTGCTAAGTTAAAAAAGGAATTGGCAACCATTCGCAGGAACGGTTATGCGATGGATCGGGAGGAATTTGCGAGGGGGCTGATTTGTTTTGCTGCGCCTATATTTGATGTGAACAATCAGTTGGTGGGAACAGTCGGTATTTCAGTTCTAACGCTTTATTATTCGTTGACGCAACTTGAAAAGGAGTTGGGTCCTGCCGTCATTGAGGCGGCAAATCGGATTTCAGAGGCACTCGGCGCCATGCGTCGGTGCATACAATAACACAATAACAAGAGGGGGATTGGATGAAAAAAGCAGGTTTGTTTCTAGGTGTCGTTGCAATGTGCGGAGTCATGTGTGCACAGGGCGTTAAGGTGGGCACTGGATGTTCAGAGGCGAAGAATGCAAAAGAGGCAGGCGCGGAAGCAGCTGCCCGGGCCAAAGCAGCATGGGGTGAGGGGACACCCAAGATTGTTATTGTTTTTGCTGCGCGTAGTCTGGTGAAGCAGGAATTGGTCGATGGGGTTGCTCAATACTTTGATAAGGCCTTGATTTATGGGTGCGAGGGCTACTCGCCTGTGACGACAGTGGGGAACTTTGCAGAGCTTGGACATACCATCCCGCATGGTGTCGTGGTCTTGGCGTTGGGCGGGGAGGTATCAATGACTGTTGCGAGTGAACCGGTTGTTGCAGGTTCTGACAAGAAGGCTGCCTTTAGCTCAAATGGCGAAAAGCTTGGTGTAGCATTAAAGAGTGCAGTTGAAGCGGCGAAGCAGAGTCGCTTGGTGATATCCTTTGGAAATCAGCATGTCGGCGACAATCAACCGTTTATGGATGGTTTCTATAAAGGTACAGGCGTGGTGCTTCCCGTGGTTGGCGCGGCGGCTGGCGGTCAGGGGTCAAAGGAGATCGTCAAGGGGGAGATTGTAACAGGTGTGAATGTGGCAATCCTTTTGGCTGGCAATTTCAAGCTGGGTGTCGGACTTGCCGGTGGCAATGATAAATTGGCAGCGAAGGCGACCGACGCGTTCACCAGTGCCACGAAGGAACATGGGTCGAAACCGATTGTTGCCTTTGTTTTTGACTGTGGCGGACGTCGTGGAAATATGTTTAAGCAGAAGGAACTGGCCGATGAGTTTTTGTTTATGAAGAAGATGGTGCCGGAAGCTTCGATTTTCGGATTCTATGGTGGCGGTGAAATTGGGACAGTCGCACTCGATCAGCCTTCAAAGGGTGTTGGGTTCCATATTGCTGTTGCCACGATATACTAATAAGGATAAATCGTGAAAATAATAAGAGGATTGTTACTTGTGTCCGCACTCTATTCCGGAGCGGTATTGGGAGAAGCACCGATCACGGTTGAACGGCCGTTTACGGAGATGTCGGCATCGCTGCGGGCGAAGCTACCGAAGTTGCTCGTCGTGCGACGTAAGAATGGATATGGTTTGCGGGGAACCAATGCAACCATGTTCTCACGTCGAACGGGGATGGACTCTTCGATTGAGGTCATCGATCCTCAAAATCCGAATGCCTTGCCACAGGTGCTCTTTTGGACGGATAAGGGCTTTATCTGGGATATTGATGTTTCATGGGATGGGACGAAGATCCTTTTTACATACAAAGCAAACAATGAGTCGCCGTTTCATCTCTGGGAAATGAATGCGGACGGCAGTAATCCTCGGCAATTGACAGACGGGCGTTACCATGATTTCAATGGCATCTATTATCCGGATGGTAGAATTGTGTTTGCCTCTTCACGCGTTGAGGCTTATTCGTATTGCCAGGATTTTCTTGCGTCAGCACTCTATGTGTGTAAAGCCAACGGATCAGATATTCGGCGTATTGACTACACGACGCTCTGCTCGATGAAACCCTCTGTCATGAACGACGGATCCATTCTTTTTACACGCTGGGAATATAATGATAAAAACATTTTTATGTGGCAAGGACTTTGGACGATTCTGCCAGATGGACGACAGTTGCAACTTTATTACGGCAACACCATCAATGTTCCTAATTCGCGGTACGGTGGACGGGCTATACCTGGAACGGGGGATGTCATGTTGACGATGGCAGCACATCACCATCCACCGATAGCGGATATTGCTGTGCTGACGCGCAGTAAGGGTATTGAGAATCCGGATGCCCTCAGAAAAGTCACATCGGAAACCCCATACATTATTACGGGTTCGCAAAATTATCGGGATATTCGGTGGGGACCGGGGGATTCATTTCATCCGTGGTCTGTGACCGATCCCTATCCGCTCGAAGACAATCTGTTTTTAGCCTCCTTTGGAAACGAAAAGAATCCGTCCGAGGGGTTCAAATTGTGTGTCGCTCAGTATGATGGCACACGTTATGTGATGGATTTTGCTGGAAAGAATGTCTTTAGTGTTATGCCTCTCCGTGAGCGCCCTCTTCCGCGTTCGATCACACGAACGGAAATATCTAAGGAAAAAGGGGATGGCACCTTTTATGTCCAGGATGTCTATCAGGGGCTTGAAGCACAAGGCGTGAAACGAGGTCAGGTCAAGTCATTACGGGTGATGAAGCAGTTGCCCAAAACACAGAACACAGAGGGGCCTCGTTACCATGACCATTATCCGATTGTCGGGTATGGAACCTACTATACGAAGGAGATCTTGGGCGAAGTACCTGTTTACGAAAATGGATCGGTGTATTTCCGCGCACCATCGAATTGCGAACTTTATTTTATTGCCCTGGACAAAGAGGGCAAGGAGATCCAACGCATGGGGTCTGTGACGCAAATTACTGCAGGCGAACGCGCCGCCTGCGTGGGGTGTCATGAGCCTCGACTGAGCGCGCCGCCAACGCTTCCGACGTCTATGCTTCACATTTTGCGCAGACCCAATACGATCAAACCACCGTTGTGGGGTGCTGGGCGGGTTGATTATGTCAAGATAGTACAGCCCGTGCTGGATCGCTATTGTGTGTCATGCCACTCGGGGCCGACACCCCCGAACCGGGTGGACTTGAGTGGAGATAAGACACGATTTTTCAATATGTCCTATGACACATTGTGTGAGCGCAGACTGATCGAGTATTATTATATCAATCCTGGACCTACCGGCGTTTTTCCCGCAATGAAGACGGGGTCGATGGTGAGCCGCCTCACAAAAATGCTTGAAGATAAACACAAGGATGTGAATGTTGACGCGGAGAGTCGTCGTCGCATTTATGCGTGGATTGATTCGAATGTCATTTATTATCCAAGCTTTGACATGACACGTCCCTATACGCAGGGCGGTCGTGACACCTTTCACGCCCTTGTAGGGAAGGGGCGAGGTCCTCTTAAGCAGCATGAGTGGGTGATCCGATTGAATGATCTTTATTCAGGGAACTGCTTGGCTTGCCATGGACCCTTGGTTGAGGCGGATGTCAAAAAAATGCAGTGGATTAATCTGACACGTCCAGAGAATAGCCGTTTGTTAAATGCGCATCTTTCAAAAGAGGCAGGGGGGTATGGTTTTGTAGGGAAGCGGAAAGAACATTCTGATTTTTCAACATGGAAATCGAAAAAAGAGCCTGTCTATTTGGAGATGTTGTCAGCTATAATGGAAGGAAAGCGAACCCTTGAGAAGACACCCCGTGAGGATATGTCTGGCGCAGTTATTATCCCTCAGGAGAGGGACTCCGGACGCACTTTTTAATACACGTAACAACACGAAAAGGAAACAACATGGTAAACTTCATACTACACAATCCAGTGAAGCTCATTTTTGGAAAAGGAATGATTGCTGAACTGAAGAACGTTATTCCCGCAGGCGCCAAGGTCATGATGATCTATGGTGGCGGGTCAATCAAGAAAAACGGAGTCTACGACCAAGTCCGACAGGCTTTGGCTGGTTACGAGGTAGTCGAATTTCCAGGCATTGAGCCCAATCCACGTTATGAAACGTGCATGAAGGCCGCGGAACTGGCAAAAAAGGGGAAGGTTGGATTTCTGTTGGCGGTCGGTGGCGGTTCGGTTCTGGATGGAACAAAGTTCATCGCAGTTGCGGCAAAATACACCGACGGGGATCCCTGGGACATCATGGAGGGACGGAAGCCAGTAACTGCCGCGTTGCCGCTGGGGTCGGTCCTTACACTGCCGGCTACAGGTTCAGAGATGAACACTTTTTCCGTAATTTCACGGGACTCCACGGCCGAAAAGCAGGCATTTGGTTCAGAACATGTGTATCCGAAATTTTCGATTCTAGATCCAGAAACAACTTTCTCGTTACCTATGAAGCAAACGGAGAATGGCATTGTCGACACATGGGTTCATGTTATGGAACAATATATGAATGATGTGGAGTGCTCTGCTCTGACGTCACGTATGGCGGAATCCGTATTGAAGACGCTTGTTGAAGTTGCTCCAAAAATCAAAGCCAATCCCGATGACTATCAGATGCGCGCAGAGCTGATGTGGTGCGCGACGGTCGGGTTGAATGGATGGCTCGGCATGGGCGCTGCAGCGCAGGACTGGGCAACACACATGATTGGACATGAGCTGACGGCGATCTATGGTTTGGACCATGCGCGCACGTTGGCGATCATCATGCCAGCCGTCCATCGTTTTCAGCTCAAGCGAAAGCAAGCGCGATTGGCTCAATTCGGGAAACGCGTCTTCCACATTATTGAAGGTGATGAAGCCATGCGTGCTACGCAGGCGATTGATCGAATGGAAGCGTTTTTCCAATCCATCGGTGTTGCAACGCGCTTATCCGTTTATAGCATTGATCCGAAAGATGCGGGCAAGCAAGTGGCTGAACGTTTGGCAAAGCGTGGGGCCAAACTTGGAGAATACGGCGATCTCGGTCAAACAGAGGTGCAGGCGATTATCGAATTGGCAAAGTAAAAATGGAAGGATAACGAGCATGAAGAAAATAGATGCCTCATCTGTAGTAGTTATGGCCTTAGTGGCAGTGTTTCTGGCCGGATGCGGTAAGCCAGTTGCTACGTATGATGTGACAGGCAAGCCATCGCAGTTGCTGGTTACCTTTGATTCATCGGTCGCCACGCCGGATGGCATGAGCATTGATGGCACAGGGGCATTGGTTGTGTCCTGTCCGAATTATGCAGACCAGACAAAACCTGCGTGCTTTATGCGTATTGAAAAAGTTGGAGCGCCCGCCAAGTTGCTTGCGCTATCGCCTGTGCTCCCTGAAACGGGGTTTTCGTGCCCGATGGGAATTGCATTTGGACCAGATGGCGATCTTTACGTGTGCGATAATCAGGCATGGAGCGGCTCAGAGAAGGGGAAGTTCAAAGGGCGTCTGTTACGGCTGAAGTTTGAGAACGGCAAATTGGTGAAGACCATCGTGATCGTCGATGGCATGGAGCACCCGAATGGCGTACGGTTTCATAATGGGTTGCTGTATGTAACACAGAGCATGCTGACGCGCATTAAGGATCCATCGGGGCTGATGGTCAGCGGTATCTATCGTTTCAGTCCGGATGATATTGGATTGACAATAGCCAATACGCTTGAAGACAACAATCTGATTGTCAAGTTTGTGACGAAGAACAAGAACTGCCAGTATGGCGCGGATGGTCTTGTATTTGACAGTAAGGGAAACTTGTTTGTCGGTAACTTTGGTGATGGCTTATTGCACAAGATCACCTTTGATGCAAATGGCAAGGTTACGGGGTGCTCTGATTTTGCTAAGACAGACTTTGACTACAGCCTTGATCCGAAGAAGCCCGGCTTCCTTAACAAGGCCATGCGGGCGAAGATGCGCACGACGGATGGCATTTGTGTTGATGGTCGGGACAATATCTATGTTGCTGACTTTTCAAACAACGCCATCTCCAAGGTTACGCCAGAAGGTAAAATTTCCGTTGTCTGGCAGAACGAAGATAGCACCGGGTTGGACGGCATGTTGAACGAACCAGGCGAGCCCATTCTCTGGAATGGATTCATCGTTGTTTGTAATTTCGATGCTGTCTTTGGTCCGAACCATAAGGACAAGATTAATTCAAAGGCTGAGCTGCCCGCGACATTGGTCGGAATTCCGTTGAAGTGATGTTCGAAACAAAAATAATACCAGAATGTGCAGATGAATCCGCGCCAGATGGTTCAGAGGTTCGCCTATTACTCAGGCGACCTAGTGGAAGCATGGCGCATTTTCGTCTGGCAGCAGGTAAAACGTCCGTTGCGGTTATCCATCGGACCGTTGATGAATTGTGGTATGTTGTTGCTGGACAAGGTGAAATGTGGCGCACGTGTGACGGGGTGGAATCCATTGTCGCGTTGCAGAAAGGTGTTTGCCTATCGATTCCTGCTGGCGTGACATTTCAATTCAAGACAGTAGGGGAGGAACCTTTGGAGGCTGTTGCCGTGACGATGCCACCGTGGCCAGGCAATGCTGAAGCACAAAGGGTTTCGGGTTGTAAGAAGTGGGATAACGTATGAACCTGCTTTTTTTAGGAACAGGCACATCGGTCGGCATCCCTATGATTGGATGCCATTGTCCGGTATGTACGTCGGATGACAAGCGCAATGTGCGGCGTCGAAGTAGTCTCTACGTGACCACAGAGGAGGTCGCCTTTGTCATTGATACGCCCCCTGATTTTCGTCAACAAATGTTGGACTTCCATATTGAACGGTGCGATGCCGTGTTGTTCACGCATTCGCATGCTGACCATATTTTCGGGTTCGATGACATTCGCCGCTTTAACACGATTCACAAGCGTGTCTTGCCTGCTTATGCGGAAGCAGAGACATTGACGGACATTCGACGTGTGTTTAACTATATTGACGACAAGCCTTCGCATTTAGGGCTTTATCGTGCACAAATTGAATTTCATGAAGTGACGGGTCCTTTTCAAATAGGGGATGTTTGCATTGAACCTATACAGGTTGAGCATGGGTTTACCATGACTGGGTATGTGATGGAATATCACGGTAAGCGAGTCGGTTATGTGCCAGACTGCCACTCGATGTCACCGGATGTGATTCAGAAACTGAAGGGCGTGGATGTGATGATTCTGGATTGCTTACGTTATCGGGCGCATCCAGCGCATCTGAATGTTGAGGAGTCCCTCGCCTATCTTGAGCAGATTAATCCCCGGCAGGCTTATCTGACGCATCTGTGTCATGACATCGCCCATGCCACACTTGAAGCCGTACTCCCTCCTCAAATTTATGTGGGTTACGATGGTTTGACCGTGAGGGTTTGATCCTATTCCAGCTTGAACTCGATAGTGAGTTCTTCGTGTTCCTTGAGGAACGCTACGCTGAGTCCGCGGATCGCAGGACAATTGGCTGCTGCCTTTAGAACGGTTGTGTCAAAATGAATACTGCCGGATGACTGCGAGATGCGATAAATCATAATACGCCCTGAAGCATCTAGGCGAATATAGAGTTTGGCGGGACGCGAACCTGCTTCACCCTGACCCGGTTGATCCCATGCATCATAGAGCGCGTTTTTTACTAAGCTGACACAAAGGGAAATCTCATTGGATGGGAGCTGGTTACGTATCCCAGGTTTTGCTCCGCTTGCAAGTGCGTTGGCGATCTCTTTGGGAGAGAGTTGTTTTTCTGTAACAGGCCGAAGTTTTGTGAAATCGTTTTTCGGCTTATCAGTCGACTTATCGATCGGCTTACTGACTCGCTCACCCTTCTTGAACTCTTTTGGCTTCTCGAAATCTTTCGGCTTGGGATGATCTTTTAGTTTTTCCTTCTCTTTTTCCTTTTTTTTCTCCAAAATAATCGCGTCTTTGATAGGGTCTGGCAACTTCTTGAGCGGCTCAGGTTCGATTACATCTTCGTTAGGATCTGCTTTGGGAGGCTGTTTAGGCGATTGCTTTTCAGTCTGAGGAGCAGGGGGGGTGGTGTTTTCATCCAGCACCACTGTCATATCGACAATTTCCACCGGTTGCTTTTGAAATGAGGGTAAAAAAGGAACGATGATGGCGCACACCAAGATAATTCCGTGCAAGAAGCACGACCAACGGAGGGAAGAACTGTTGATAGGGCCAGGCATATTAGATGAAGGTGATGAGCAGGAAAAACGTCAAATTAATCAGCGATGTCAGGTCGATAGTGTTGATGATCTTTGACGGCTTCTTATGTCTCAGTCGGCGGAGGACCATTAGTTTTCGCCTCCCTTGAATTCACAGCCGATGCGGCCGGTCAGTTCATCGGCGAAGCCTTCCATATCGTTGTTAATTTGCTGGACCTTGATGGTGAGTTTGTTGTAGAAAATGGCCACGGGAATGGCTACGAGCAGGCCAACCACCGTGGTCAGCAGCGCAGACGATATGTCGGGTGCAATCACAGAGAGAGACGGCACGGTGTTTTTTTCGCCCAAACTGGCAAAGGCATCTAACACACCCCAGACGGTTCCGAGGAGACCGAGCATGGGAACTGTAGTGATAATAGTTGCGAGCATACCCATGCCATGTTCCACACGAATTTCCTCCTCCGTGACGACATGTTCGCAGGTACTCTTGATGAGCTCCAGTTCAGTAGGGGCGAGGGCTGCGCGTTCAGAGCCACCTTGGTTGCGGTTGATGACGGTGCGGCGTGTATCGGGGTCTAGAAACTTCAGTGTTCGCTCGCACGTCCGGTCATAGATGAGAGTCAAGGAGGTCAGCGTCATTTCTTCGCGTGAAAGGTAAAACGCAAGCACATCTCCTCCTGCAATAAACTCACGGAAGAATCGCTTGTTATTCCTGACGATGCTTGCGAGCTCCTTGTTTTTGCCAATGATGATGGCTGTTGCAATGATTGCGATGGCAAACTGGATCAGCACAATGCTCTTTACCATCATATTTGAAATCATGAAGACATCGATAAGTGAAGCCAAGGGTAATGTGACTGAAAGTATAGATGCCAAAACGATCATAAAAAACTCCTATTTCATCTGTAGGATATAAAGAATGCGTTACCTCCCTTTGGATGTCAATACCGAATCGTTTATTCGATGTAATTTTTTAATACCTTTTTGATGAAAGGTTCTTGACTCCCTGTTCAATTAATCCGAAAATATAAACGTTTTAGAAACTTAAGGAATTTTTGAAGTATGCGCATTATTGGTGTTATTCCATCGCGATGGGGGTCGACTCGTTTTCCGGGGAAAAGCCTGTATCCGATTTGTGGTAAACCTTTGGTGCAGTGGGTGGTTGAATCAGTCAAACGGGCCCGGTTGTTGGATGAGGTCATTGTGGCGACGGATGACATGCGTATTGTGTCTGCAGTCAGCGATTTTGTGAAGGTGGTGATGACGCGATCGGATCATCCTTCTGGGACGGATCGTGTTGCCGAAGCGGCACAGCCACAGGACGATGATATTGTGATTAACATTCAAGGCGATGAGCCACTGATTAACCCTGATTTGATTGATGCACTGGCAATGCGGATGAAAACGGACATGGGGTGGGCGATGGCGACAGCGGCTTGTCCGATTCGGAATCGGCATGATCTTGAGGCGCGCACCGTGGTGAAAGTTGTCTTGGCGCAGGATGGTGGGGCCTTGTATTTTTCTCGCTTGCCAATTCCATGTCGCCGCGATGGTGAGCCAGAGTTGAGTTCGGGGCTTTATTTGCGGCATCTGGGTATTTATGCGTACCGCGGTGCCTTTTTGAAGCGGCTTGTACAGGAAAAGCCTTGCGCGTTAGAGAAGACCGAAAGTCTCGAGCAGTTGCGCGCCTTGTATATGGGCGGACGTATTGCCGTGATTCAAACCGAGGAGTTAGGGATTGGAGTGGACACGCCTGAAGATGTGGCTGTTGTTGAAGCGATTATCCAGAAACAAACGATATGAAAAAAATTAAAGTCGGGAAAGCAATTTTCGGCGGAAAACAACTGGCTTTTATTGCAGGTCCGTGCGTGATTGAATCTGTTGAAGGCACGATGGACTTGGCAGAGAAGCTGGTGAAGCTTGCTAAGGAGCTCAAGGTTCCTTTTGTCTTCAAAGCTTCCTTTGACAAGGCGAATCGGACCTCGATTGATTCTTATCGCGGACCTGGGCTATTAGAGGGTCTTGATATCTTGAAGGAAGTTCGTAACCGGTTTAACGTGCCCGTGTTAACGGATATTCATGAACCTTGGCAGGCCGAGTTTGTGGCGGATGTCGTCGACATTCTTCAAATCCCCGCATTTCTTTGCCGTCAGACAGATTTGGTTGTGGCGGCGGCGGAGACGGGTAAAGTTGTGAACGTCAAGAAGGCGCAGTTCCTTGCGCCAGAGGATATGCGCAATGTGATTGCCAAGATAGAAGCATCGGGCAATACGAACATTATTTTGACTGAACGAGGAGCCAGTTTCGGGTACAACAATTTGGTTGCTGATATGCGCAGTTTGCTGATTATGCGTGAGTTTGGATACCCCGTCGTTTTTGATGCAACACACAGCGTTCAGCGTCCTGGGGGCGCGGGTACCTGCAGTGGCGGTGACGGACGCTGGGCTCCTGCATTGGCACGTGCGGCAGTGGCGACGGGGGTTGACGGGATTTTCATGGAAACGCATGTCAATCCAGCAGAAGCGCTTTCAGATAAGGCTAATGCGATTGCTTTCAAAGACCTGAAACGTGTCTGGCAGAAGCTGATCGCGATTCATACGATTGTTTCAAAAGGAGAGGCTTGAGATCCAAGGCCAGTCAATAATGTGGCATAAAATCATCTATCTTTTTTTCATTTGTCGATTAGCGTGTCACGTGCAAGCTGAGAGTGCTGAGACGGCTGAAGCGCGGATTACGCGCTGGCTAACGAATCGGCAGGACATTGCAACGTGGCAGGTGCTGATTGATAAGTGGGATGCTTCGAAGGCAGCAATGACATCGCCGATTGAGAATTTAATCCTGCCGGTTGATCATTACGCGGATGGCCGCAAGCGGATTGTTTTGATTGCTCGGCGGGCGCAGATTCTTTCCGAAACGTTAGTCTATGCGGAAGATGTCAAGTTAGAGATGCTGACACCAGACGGAAAATCAGACGGAATTGTCTTGGCGGATGATTGCTTGTTGAATCAAACAACGAAGCGCGGTTATTGCCGTGGCAAGGTCACGGTTACCAAGGGAACGGATCATATCAGAGGCCGGGGCTTGATGTTTTCAGGAGACGATCAGTTTATAAAAATCTTATCCGAATGTGAAATTCGGACATTTCGTATTCCAGCAAGATTCGGGAGATTATCATGATACAAAAGACCATTGGATGGGGTATTGCATGCGCATTAGTTTTTGTACAGTGTGTTTCGGCGCAGGATACTTCCGCAGCAGGGTTACTCAAGCAGTTGACGATGCAGAAGCCAGAAACCATGGCACCGGCAAAACCAGTTGAGGTAAAAGATCCTGTTGTGAACGTGCCAGTTGAGGTAAAAGATCCTG
>JBAXOG010000061.1:0-26640 GCA_037133395.1 bacterium
ATGGCCTTGCATCTGCTAACTGCTCAAAAACCGTTCAAATAGAAACGCCCTAGTCTCTGAATTGCAATGGACAAGCGGGGCGTTATTTCGATATAGTTAAACACAAAGGAACCTTTATGCAACAAGTGAAATATTATCAGGTCATTGTCGCTAGCCTGTTTTTGGTTAGATTTTTAGTTGGAGCTGATGTTATTGAATCAGCAAAACAGCTACCCCTCGTCCAAGACACGGATATTGTGGTCGTGGGCGGATCATCAGGTGCTGTCGCGGCTGCGCAAAAGGCTGCTGCCTCCGGTTCAAAAGTTTTCTTGGTTGCACCTCGTCCTTATTTGGGCGATGACATGGCCGGACACCTGAATCTGCGCGCAGATGTGAATGAAGATACGTCCTCCGAGCTTTATGCTAAAATATTTACATCTGTCACCCTCACAAATGTGCCATCGCGTGAAGGGAACCGTTCTTCAGAAACAACACCCTTTAAAATCAAACGTACCTTGGATGAAGCCTTACTGAAAGCTGGCGTCTCCTTTTTGACAGGCGCCTTTGCAACGGAAATCCTTACGGATGAGGCAGGCAAGCTCGGTGGGGTCGTCATTGCGAGTCGAAGCGGACGCCAGGCCATTCGGGCGAAGGTTGTGATTGATGCTACCGAGCGTGGCATGATTGCTCGGGCTGCAGGGGCAAAGGCAACACACTTCCCAAGCGGTAATTATACGTTTAAACGTGTATTAATTTCGGGCGAACCACCGCCGAAAGCTGAAAATATGCGTATCTCCGAATTACTGGGAATCTACAAGACAGAGGTGAAGGGTGCGAAAGCCCCCAAAAATATGCACTCAGTCGTTGCTGAACGTACTTATGTGTGTGAAATCACTCTTCCGCTGAAAGATGGATCCGCTCGCTCATTTGCAGAAGCTGAACAAAAAGCGCGTGATCAGATGTTTACCCAAACGCAGCTCGATACTTCTGATACGATGGCGTTTATTCCCCCAGATCAATTTGTCTGCAAGGCCTCATCAAAGGCATCGTGGAATGGGGTAGCGGCACTTGACTTGGGCGTGTTCCAGCCCCTGAATGTTGACAATCTCTTTGTGTTAGGGCCCTTGGCTGATATTTCACGGGATGCCGCAGAAGCATTAATGAGGCCCGGCAATCTGATGGCTGTGGGTACACGCGTAGGTGAAGCGGCATCAGCACAGGCAAAGTCTTGTACGGCATCGGGTACGGTCAAGATTGGGAGTCGGATGACGCATCTTAGTTCGCTTCCTCCCAAGAAGGAAACCGTTGGTGAAGGCAGTCATACCTTGCCTCATTATCTTTCAAATATAGGCGGGACCATTCTCGCGGAGCAGCAGCTATTGCCAACGTTGGCGGAGTGTGATGTGGTGGTTGCTGGTGCAGGTACCGGCGGTGCGCCGGCTGGGATCGCCGCGGCCCGGAAAGGCGCAAAGACGATTGTGTGTGAATATCTTTATCAGATGGGTGGCGTTCAGACAGAAGGGATGATTGGGGTCTACTACTTTGGCAATCGACGAGGATTCACATCAGAGATCGATGCTGGTGTCGCCAAGATGGGTTCAGTGCTCGCGCAGGCCAAGTCAGAATGGTATCGTCATGAGAATCGTAAGGCCGGCGCTGAAATTTGGTATGGCGCTATGGTGAATGGCGTGGTGACAGAGGGCAACAAGTTGACAGGCGTTATCGTTGTCATGCAAGATGGTACGCGGGGTGTAATCAAATGCAAAGTCGCCATCGATGCCACAGGTAATGCGGATCTCGCGGCCATGGCAGGAGAGGAGACTGAATTTATGCGCTCCGATGAAATCGCGGTGCAGGGGGTAGGCCAGACCATACGCTCGCTGGGATCGAGTTATGCAAATAATGACTTCAGCTTTGTGGATGACACGGATGCGTCAGACCTCTGTTTTTTCTCCCTGCGTGCACGTATGAGCATGCCGATTACGGCGTGGGATCAATCTCAAATCGTGAATAGCCGTGAACGTCGCCGGTTGATCGGGGCTTTCTACATGACGCCCATGGATGTGATGAACAACCGCACCTATCCGGATGTTGTGGTTCAAACCAAGAGCAATTTCGATTCACATGGACACACGGTGTGTGAACAGTTTTTCATTAATGATCCAGGTCACAAGGCCATGTATGTCAACCTTCCGTATCGATGCTTCCTTCCGAAGCGCGTTGAGGGGCTACTGGTTGTCGGACTTGGAATGAGTGCGCATCGCGATGCGATGCCGATTCTGCGGATGCAGCCTGATGTGCAGAACCAAGGTTATGCAGCAGGTGTGGCAGCGGCTATGTCAATTAAAGACCAGGTAACGGTGCGCAAAGTAAACATCAAAAAATTGCAGCAACACTTAATCGAGAAAGATGTTCTCCCTCGTGACGTGCTGGAGATGAAGGACTCCTTCCCGCTTGCCACATCTCAATTTGCCAAAGCCGCCACAGCAATGACGAACAATTATGAGGGACTCTCTGTTGTGCTGACAGACTCTTCACGGAGCGTCCCTCTTTTGCGTGATGCGCTGGCAAAGGCCACTGCGTCTGAGGCGAAGCTAAAATACGCTCATGTATTGGCCATGATGGGAGAGCCTGACGGAGAGATGTTGCTCATCGAGAAGGTGCAAACAATGACGTGGGATGCTGGATGGAATTTCCGTGGCATGGGACAATTTGGGAGGAGCGTCAGTTGGGTGGACAGTTACATGATTGCTCTGGGGCGTGCAAAGTCGACGAAAGCATTACCTGTCTTGTTGGAGAAAGCCCGTGAATTAAGCATCACGAATGAATTTTCCCACTTCCGCGCACTGGCCATCGCGCTGGAGGGGATAGGGGATCCTTCCGCTGCACCCGTCCTAGCAGAGCTCCTGAATAAAAAAGGGATCTCGGGGTTTTCAATTTCCATGGACAACTCCAAGACAGCATTCCCCATATTGGCGACCTTCAAAGACGGGGCTGGAAACAAAGAACGCAATGACGTGTTGAGAGAGCTTGCCCTGGCCCGCGCGCTCTATCGGCTGGGTGACGACAAAGGACTTGGCGAGAAAATCCTTCGTGCATATTCCCGTGATCCACGTGGCATGTATGCCAACCACGCCAAACTTGTGCTCGAAAAACGGACCCACTGATATTTTTTCGTTTGCAGGTTCTTTCAGATTGACAGAGACGATTATAATAAGCTAAAGTAAGCGCACTTTTCATCACTTCATCGGGGCGTAGCGCAGCCTGGTAGCGCGTTTGCTTGGGGTGCAAAAGGTCGAGAGTTCAAATCTCTCCGCCCCGACCATTTTTAGAGCTCGTAAATGTTGATTTAACCCAATGTTTACGGGCTTTTTTTGTGCCTATAGCCATTTACCCAATAAAATGTTGCAGTATGGTAAACGAAGCATACAGAGGGTAAATTGGCACAACATCGGCACAACATCGGCACAACACTGGCACAACATCGGCACAACATTTTAACCTATTCCAACAATAGAACAGTGGTTTGAAGCTGGCGAAATACTGCCAAAGGGTAGAAAGTGGGGTGAAAAAAAATTGAGCATCCAATGACAATGATGTTGAGGCCTTTAAAAAGCTCAACGCCACTTGAAATTAATGAGTGGTGCATGACGGGGTGCATGATATACATTTTGCTTTAAGGCTCAACTAAACGAGTATCCCTGATAAGCAGCAAAGCAAGAATTTGAAATACTGAACCGGCCTAAGCTCGCTCGGGTGGCCATTCGTGGCCAGAGGCAGGGGGTAGAATTAGGGGTAGAGTCAGGCCCATGCACATTGCACAAGTAACCGGTGACATCACACTTGACAAGCGTGTAGTAAGTCTGAATTTTTTTCAACTCGATAGGGGATTCCGCTATTGGGAGGGGCTAGTTCTGTAGTATGAAAACGATACAATCCAGTCGCCCAGCTCAGAGGCCCGGGGCACCGTGTGGTCACTGCGAAGTGCCGCAAGTTCAGCCACCCCGTCAGGATAGGACGCGAGGATCTCGCCTGGCGGCAGGTGCTGGCGTCGGAAAGCAATCACCTCTGAAATGGAGATTTAAGAAGATGAAGGCAAACGGACCTGTCTCATACCTGGCCACACGCAACAGAACGCCATAAGGGGTACTCCTGTCATAATGGCCGAAATCCCTCTGTCTTACCGAAAACGGCACCTGCGTGTTGCTCAAAACAGAATGTATTTTTTGCTCAATTGTATGCTGTTTTCTTTTTGTGACTCCGCTATGCTATTTCTTATTCCGATTGACGTGCTTGATTGAAAGGAACCCCTGTGAGCCAAACAACAACCCAGACAACCTATCTCTATCTCGTCTCCTTCGTGGCAGCCGTGGGAGGTTTCCTCTTCGGCTATGACCTCTCGATCATCAGCGGGGCGCTGCCGTTCCTCAAGACGCATTTCGCGCTGGACGCTGCCGGGGAGGGCTGGGCGACGAGCAGTGCGATCCTCGGCGCGATCCTTGGCCCTCTTGCCGGAGTCTGGCTGGCGGATGCGGTCGGAAGGCGCATGACGCTGGCCATCGCAGCAGTCTGCTTCATGGCCTCGGCGATCGGCACGGCCGTGCCTCAGAGCCTGGCGGAGTTCGTCTTCTGGCGCATGGTCGGCGGTGTGGGCGTGGGACTCGCAGCCGTGACCTCGCCGATGTACATCGCCGAAATCGCGCCTGCTCACCTGCGGGGCCGTCTGGTCACCGTGAACCAGCTTGCCATCGTCATCGGTATCAACCTGGCTGTCATCGCCTCCTATCTGCTCTCCTTCGGCGGACACTGGCGCTGGATGTTCGCCTCTGAGGCTCTCCCGATCCTCTTTCTGATGGTCGGACTCTTTTTTGTTCCAGAGAGTCCGCGCTGGCTCGCCTCCCGCAAGCGGGATGACGAGGCGCTCGACGTCCTGACGCGCATCAACGGCACGACCCAGGCGAACAAGGAGCTGGGAGAGATACAGGCTGAGCTGCTGGAGGAGTCTGGATCTTTCCGCGAACTCTTCCAGCCCGGCATCCGTCTGGCCTTGCTGATCGGCGTTGTGATCATGATCTTCTCGCAGGTCAACGGGGTGAACATGATGCTCCTCTACGGGCCGACCATCCTGGTGGAAGCTGGCATCGGCACGGCCTCCGATGCCATTTTCTTTACCATCTTCCTGAACCTGGTCATCCTGGTCTCCACCCTGATCGCCTTCTGGCTGGTCAAGATTTTCGGCCGGCGCGAGATCCTGATCGGGGGCGTGCTCGTCATGGCGCTCGGGCACCTGGCCATGGCGATGACCTTCTTCCTGAAGGCTTCACCCCTGCTGAACCTCGGGGCGATGTTCCTCGCCGCAGGGGCCTTCACCCTTAGTTTGGCGCCCCTGAGCTGGGTCATCGTGTCGGAGATCTTCCCGAACCAGATCCGGGGCAAGGCCGTCTCGATTGTCTGCTGCATCCTCTATCTGGCCTCCTTCATCTGCGCCCAATACTTTCCGATGCTCACGGAGGCGTTCCAGAAGGCCATGGGACATCCCGGCGGAGCCTATTTGCTCTTTGCCGCCATCTGCGTCTCGTGCGCTCTGTTTACGTGGCGGATAGTCCCGGAGACCAAGGGGCTTACGCTGGAGGAGATCGGGCATTTCTGGCTGAAGCGAACGGGAAAGTAGTCAGGGTTCAGGAGACAGGGTTCAGGAAGAGCATGATTATGGGAAACAATTTATATGCGGGTTTTGATCTGGGGACGACCTTTGTCAAGGTCGGTCTCTGTAACGGGAATGGCGAACGGGTCGGCCTCGGTCATCGTCCCTTTGTCAAGGACGAGGACGCCTCTGGACGTTGCACGGTGCCTGTCGCCCGTTTCAAGGAGCTGGTCTCTGAGGCCTTCCGTGAGGCATTGGCCGAGGCGGGGTGTACACCTGCGGCGCTTCGGGGCGTCTCCTACTGTTCTCAGGCCAACACCTTTCTCCTGCTGGACAACCAAGACCGGCCCCTGACGCCACTGATTGTCTGGCCCGACCTGCGCGCCGCGCCGCTATCGGAGTCCCTGTCCGCGTTCACCTCCACGGAAGCATTTCTGCAAGCCTCGGGGCAGGGGCTCATCGGTCCACAGTGGATGCCGTCCAAGCTGGAGTGGTTCAGGCGGCAGGAACCGGAACTGTGGAGTCAAACCGCCCGGGTGCTAACGATTTCCGATTATCTGTCGTTCCTGCTGACCGGTCAGTATATCGGAGATTCCGGAACAGCGGCGCTCACCGGACTCTGGGATCTCCGGGAGGAACGCTGGAACACGACGATGCTGGACCTCCTGGAGCTGAAACCGGAGGCGCTACCGGAACTCCATCGCCCGTGCGCCTTGACTGTGAAAACGGGGAAGGACGCCGCTGCATGGCTTGGAATCCCCGAGGGGACACCCTTCACCGTCGGAGCGCTTGATCACCATGCCGCGGCCCTTGGCGGCGGCATCGGCCGCGAGGCGCCGGTGAGCGTCTCCTTCGGCACCTCGCTCGTCTGTTTCCGTTTTGAGGAGAGCTACGTGCCGTTGCGGGGGAGCTGCCTCGGCCCAGCGACAGAACCCGGGCGTTTCTACCGCATCGCCTTCAACGCCCCGGGGGCCTCGGCCATGGACTGGTATCGGCGCGATTACGCGCCGGAGTCCTCTTTTGAAGCACTGCTCGCCTCGGCTGAACATATTCCTCCGGGGTGCGACGGGCTGCGCGCCGTCAGTGAAAACGGGAGGATCCTCTTTAAGACGGAGACTGCCGCAGCGGGAATGCGCAATAAAAAAAAATCAACGTTCAACGCTCAACGCTCAACGCTCAACGCTCAAGGGTTAGGCCAGGGATATTACGTGAGGGCTGTGATGGAACTGACCGGGCGGAACACGGCATCCTTGTTGAAGGATCTGGCTGCGGGCGAAACCCCTGTCCCGCGGATTCTCGCTGTGGGCGGCGCGGCCAGGAGCGATCTCTGGATGCGGATCGTCGAGGAGACCTCCGGCGTGGCCGTGTCCCCTGCGCGACCCGCGGATACGGCCGCGAAAGGGGCTGCGTTGTTCGCGCTGACGCGAGAGAGGGTAAATACATGAACAAGAGTATACGCGAACGGTTAGCGGACGCGACAGCGGGACGCCGGGTCGAGAGGCCCGTCTTTGCCGTGTATGACTGGTTTGTCAAAAACAGGCCGCACGTGGACTGGCAGCAGCTTTTTGATCTGGGACTGGGGCAGATCAACCACGCCAACGTGATCCGCCACGTGCACCCGAATTTTGAACGGATCGAAACGATTGTCGAAAAGGACGGCATGCTTCGGCGCGATGTGCGACTGGTGACGGACGTGGGCGAGTTGCACGAATGGTATGCGGGTGAATGGCAGCAGGAGGATTTCATCAAGACGCCGGAGGATTACAAAATCATGGCGCGGGCGCTCGAAGGGGTTCAGGTCTATACGGATAACTTGGCGTTTGAAGCGTCTGAGCAGAAGGTCGGCGAGGGCGGCATCACGGTCGGGCATATGATTGGCCTCGGCACCGGACGCACGCCCCTGATGGTGTTGCAGATCGACTGGGTGGGGCTTGAGCAATGGTCGTATGATATGACACTGGAAGTGCCGGAGATGATGGAATTGCTGGAGCGGATGAACGCGCTCAAACTGGACGAGATCCGGGCCGCAGCAGCAAGCAAGGCCGAGCATATTAAACTTTGGGAAAACCTCTCCCTGGTCACCATGGGACCGAATCTCTATCGGCAACACCTCGTGCCCCTCTATCGCGAGATCCTTCAGATTCTCACGGCGCAGGGCAAGCGTTTGCAGGTGCATTACGACGGACAGCTCAGGGGCGTAGCGGCGGACATCGCCAGCCTCGGGTTTGACGGCATCGACTCGCTGACCGAAGCGCCCGAGGGCGACATGACTGTTGAAGAGGCACGGGTTTGCTGGCCGGATCAATTCCTCTGGGTGAATCCGAATCTGGGCCTCTATAACAACCTGGCAACACTACCAGAAAATATTAGGCGGCTTCAGACCGCGGCGGGCAAGACCCGCTCCTGCCTGATGATCAGCGAGGATATCCCGCCGGACTGGGAACGGACGGTTCCGCTGGTCCTGAAGACGTTGGCTGAGATGACATGATGAATAACGGAGCTACATTCGTGGGCTTTGGCCTCGGGGCCATTCAGAGCGGACTCTTTCTGTACGAAGGGGCCCGCTCGGGAAACTTTAAACGTCTGGTGGTCGCGGAGGTGATGACCGACGTGGTGCAGTCCGTGCGGGCCAACAATGGCTTTGCGCTGAATGTGGCTACAGCCGGGGGCATCGAGCAACACCATGTCACCAACATCGAGATTTACAACCCGCTGGACCCCGTGGACCGCCCGCGCCTCGTCGCCGCCCTGGCGGAGGCGCAGGAGATAGCGACCGCCTTGCCGAACGTGGATTTCTATGACCGCGGCGAAGCCTCGGTCGCCGCACTGGTGGCGGAGGCCGTGACGCGCAAGCTGGCCGACGGCACGCTGCCGTCCGCCGTGCTCTATACCGCGGAGAACAACAACCATGCCGCGGAGATTCTTGACGCGCTCCTGCGCGTGAAGGTCGGCGCCGACTACTCCGGCCGGTTCCAGGTCCTGAACACCGTGGTGGGCAAGATGAGCGGCGTGGTGGTGGATGCGGAGCAGATCCGGCAGGACGGTCTGGCACGCATGACGCCTGGCGCCGATCGCGCCTTCCTGGTCGAGGCCTTCAACCGTATCCTGATCACGAGGATCACCCTTCCCGGCTTTGAACGCGGCCTCGGTACCTTTGTTGAGAAAACGGATCTCCTGCCCTTCGAAGAGGCCAAGCTGTACGGACACAACGCCACGCATGCGCTGCTGGGGTATCGGGCGAATGAACAGGGCTTGCGCTTTATGTCGGATGCTGCACGCGACCCGGAACTGATCGCGTTCTGCCGGGCCGCCTTTATCGAGGAGTCCGGACAGGCACTGATCCGCAAACATGCCGGCGTGGATGAACTTTTCACAGAAAAGGGATTTCAAGCGTATGCTGACGATCTGCTGGCGCGGATGTTGAATCCGTATCTGCGCGACCAGGTGGCGCGGATCATCCGCGACCCGCGCCGGAAGCTGGCCTGGAATGACCGACTGATCGGAACGATGCGGCTGGCATTGTCCCAAGGGGTGGAGCCGGTCCGTTTCGCAACCGGCGTGAAGGCCGCATTTCGCTTGCTCGAAAAAGAGACGGACGCACCTGTTGATCCAGCGGATCTCTGGCCACAAGCGGATGCGGCTGCGTGCAGTTCTCTTCGGGCCTTGTGCGAGCAGGCGTCCCGAGAACAAAACGACTGGAAACTTTTAAAATTAAGAGTTGAATGTTAAACGTTGAGAGTTAAGAGTTTGAACGCTCAACGCTTAACTTTTAACACTTAACGTTTAACGATGAATTAGAATTAACCAAAGAAAACAGACCTAACAACCAACCAAAGGAGTCATGATGAATAACACGAATTATTGGGCGCATGTGGATCTGAATAAGATCCCCCGCATCGTTGTCACGCCCCCGGGACCGCAGTCCAAGCAGTGGCATGATCGTTGCACGAAGTATTTCAAGGGGCTGAGCAGTCAGGTGAAACTCTTCCCGGTGACGTTCGAGTCCGGCCACGGCTGTGTCCTGAAGGATGTCGACGGCAACGAATATATCGACTTTTCGTCCGGCATCTACGTGACGACGCTGGGCCACTGCCATCCAAAAGTAACGGAAGCAGTTCAGAAGGCCGCAGCCCAGATGATGAACATCCACGACTTCACCACGCCGATCAAGACCAAGCTGGTGGAGAAGCTGGCGGAAATTTTGCCCGGCGATCTGACCGGGTTCCAGTTCTATGATTCCGGCACCACCGCTGTGGAAGCGGGACAGCGTGTGATGCGCGCGGCCACCAAGCAGCACGAGATGATCTCCTGTTTCAATGATTACCACGGCAAGACCTATGGCGGCGTCTCCCTCGGACATATCCGCTCCAAAGTCTATGGCCCGGCGCGTATGCCCGGCGCCCACATGGTGCCGCGTCCGGATGTCTATCGTCCGATGTGGACGAAGCCCGACGGGACGATCGACACGGACAAATATATCGAATTTTATGAGGAGTATCTGGACAAGGGTACCTGCGGTCAGGTCGCTGGATTTGTCCTCGAACCGATCCAGGGCTGGGGCGGGTCAGTGATGCCGCCGGATGACTTCTTCCCGAAACTGCGCAAGCTCTGTGACAAGCATAAGATTCTGCTGATGATTGACGAAGTGCTGACCAGCATGTCGCGTACCGGCAAGTGGCTCTGTATGGAGCATTGGGGTGTGGTGCCTGACATCGTCACGCTGGGTAAGGGCTTCGGTAACGGCTTCCCTGTGACCTGCGTGGCTGTGCGCGAACCGCACAAGGAGTCCTTCGAAGCCATTTCCGCGTCGTCGAGTTATGGCGGCAATCCCATGGCCTGTGCGGCCGCGCTGGCCTGCATCGAGGCGATCGAGGAGGAGCAGTTGAATGAGCGCTCTGCGCATTTAGGTGAGATCGCGCTGAAACGCATGCTGCGTATGAAGGCCGAGCACAAGATCGTCGGTGATGTGCGTGCCAAGGGGTGTCTGATGGGTATCGAGCTGGTCAAGGACAAGGCAACCAAAGAGCCGCTGGATCTTGCCGGTAAAATGGTCTACCAGAAGGCCTTTGCCAAGGGGCTGGCATGGATTCCAGCCGGACATATCCTGCGCATGAGCCCGCCGGTCGTGATGGAGGACGAGGTCCTGCTGAAAGGGCTGGAGATGATCGACGAGGCCATTGGCGAGACTGAGAAGGAGTTGGGGTATTAGCAACATGAAAACAGTTCGATTTGGAATTATCGGTTGCGGCCTGATGGGGCGCGAGTTCGGCAGTGCCGCGGCGCGCTGGTGCCATCTCACCCAGATGGATGTGCGGCCGGAAATCGTCGCGGTGTGCGACACGAATCCCTCGCTGGCGCAGTGGTTCGCTGACCGGTTCCAGTCCGTGAAGCAGGTTACGGCGGACTATCGCGAGCTGCTGGCCAATCCGGAGGTGGAGGCGGTCTACATCCCGGTGCCCCACAATCTGCACGCTGAACTCTACTGCGCAGCCATCAGAGCCGGTAAGCACCTGATGGGCGAAAAACCCTTCGGAATCGACCTGGAGGCCAACCTCCAGATTCTCGACTGCGTCCGGCAGCATCCCGAAGTCTTTGTGCGGTGCAGTTCCGAGTCACCCTTCTTCCCCGCCATGCAGCAGATTGGTGCGATGATTGAGCAGGGGGCCTTTGGCCGCCTGATCGAAGTCAATAGCGGCTTTCTGCACTCCAGTGACATGGACACCAGCAAGCCGATCAACTGGAAACGGCTGCTGAAGTTCAACGGCGAATATGGGTGCATGGGTGATCTCGGCATGCACGCCTGCCACATGCCCTTCCGGGCAGGCTGGCTGCCGAAGACTGTTCGCGCGGTGCTCTCCAATCTTGTGCCCGAACGTCCCGACGGCAAGGGCGGCATGGCATCTTGCGAGACGTGGGACAACGCGACGTTGCTCTGTACCGCGGAAGACCGTGACGGCAGCGAGTTCCCCTTGACGATCAAGACCCAGCGCATCGCCCCCGGGCAAACGAACACGTGGTACTTGGAGATTCTGGGCATGAAAGGCTCGGCTCGCTGGAGCAGTAAGCATATCAAGACGTTGGAGATCATGGAATACACGGGCGGGCGACAGGCCTGGCAGGTCATTGACATGGGGCACGAGATGGCCTTCACCTCATTGACCGGCCACATTTTCGAGGCTGGCTTTTCCGACTCCATCCTGCAGATGTGGGCCGCATTCCTGTATGAGCTGGTGCATAAGAAGCCGATCAAACGGTTTGCCGGTTGTGTCACCCCGGAGGAGACCGCAGTCAGCCACCTGCTCTTCACAGCCGCGCTGCGCAGTCAGGAAAATCAGTCGACCGAGGTCGTCCAGTCTGTGGAGGATTATGCTTAAAGCCGGAACAGCCAAGCGTGATGTTTCTCCAACGGAATCCATGTTCCTGTGGGGCTATCCGCACGTGGCGCGGATGTCCACAGGCATTCATGATCCGCTGTTTGCAACGGCGCTGTACCTCGATGATGGACAGCGCCGCACGCTCGCAGTTGCCGTCGATGTGCTCTACGTCGATAAACCGCTGGCGGACGAAAGCCGCCGCCGCATCCAAGAGCGTATCGCCGTGTCTCCCGAGCACGTCATGATCTCAGCCACCCATACGCATTCAGGGCCTGTCACGTGCTCGCTACTGGCGATGTCTGGCGATCCTGTGGTTCCTGAACCTGATCCGTCCTATCGGGAACAGGTGATTCAGGGCATCGTCGAGGCCGCCTGTCAGGCTGCCGAAACGTGTGTGCCCGCCGAGGTGGCGATCACCTCGGCGCAGATCGATGGCGTGGGCTGCAACCGGCTCTCGCCCGAGGCCGCCCGCGATCCGGAGGCCGGAATTGTGGCGGTGCGGCGCGTCAGGGATAAGTCCCTGCTGGCGGTACAACTCTTCTATGCCATGCACCCCACGGTGCTGCACGAGGACTCGACGTTGGTCTCGTCCGATTTCCCCGCCTATACGCGTCAAGCCATCCAGCAAGCATTTCCGGGCGTCGAGGTGGTTTATCACAACGGGCCCTGCGGCAATCTGAGTCCGCGTTATCATGTCAAGGCGCAGACGTTTGCTGAGGCGGAGCGCCTTGGTGGCCGGCTCGGCAACGTTGTGGTGGAGGCGCTCCGCGCGTTGCAGGACGAGCAGTTTGCCTCTGTTGCTTCGGTGGGAAGCACGCGCGCGTTTGTGTCGCTGCCCGTGCGACGTTTTTCATCGGTTACCGCAGCAGAAGTTGAATTGGACGCAGCGCGTGAAACATACCAACGGCTGACGCGCGAAGGCGCGGGACATGGCGCGGTGCGTACAGCCGAGTGCGTGGTGTTTGGCGCCGAGGAAGTGGTGTCGCTGGCAAAAGCGCAAGCGGATGGACGATTACTTCCCGTACAGATGGCACACCAGCGCGCCGAGGTGCAAGTCTTCTGGGTGGGCGACACTTTTTTGGTCGCTCTGCCAGGCGAATATTTCGTGGAGTATGCCCTGGAGATCAAGCGGCGGGCGAGTGCCCGCACCTTCGTCATCAGTATGGCGAATGGCGAGTTGCAGGGGTACATCACCACGCCGGAGGCGACGGGCTACGAAGCGAACCTGAGCCTCTTCACGCCAGACGCGGGTGCTGTGCTGGTCGAGCAGGCTTTGGAACTTATTTTTTAAAAGGAGTAAATACAATGAACATGTCAACCCTCACACCTCGTAAGCCGCTTTTGGGCCTCTGCCCGATCGGTAAATTCGTCTTTAGCCACACGGATGCCATGCGCTGGAAGGTCGAGCTTCAAGCGGCCTTGCGTCAGTGGCAGATACCTTTTGTGGACCTCGAAGGCGTGATCGAAGATGGGATGATCCGCAATCAGGCCCAGGTGGCTGCTGCCACTGCCCATTTCCGCAAGCACGATGTCACGGGGCTCTTCATGCCGCATTGCAACTTCGGCACCGAGGGCGCGGCCGGGGTGATCGGACGGGACGTCGGCGTGCCGCTGCTGCTGTGGGGTCCTCGGGATGAGGCTCCCGAACCCGATGGCAGGCGGCTTCGTGACAGCCTCTGCGGCATGTTCGCCACCAGCAAGGTGCTCCATAAGCTCGGGGTGCCCTTCTCCTATATCGAGAACTGCCGCATCGGCGAGCCGCAACTGGAACGTGGTGTTCGCAACTTCCTGCGTACTGCGCATGCTGCGCAGGCGCTCCGGTGCGGGATGCGCATCGGACACATCGGGCAGCGGATCGACTTCTTCTGGACGACCATCGCCAACGAGAGCGAACTGCTTCAACGTTTCCGTGTCGAGGTGCTGCCGATCGACATGGTGCTCTTCATCCGCGACGTGCGCCAGCGGGCCGCAGCCAGTGCCAAGGCCTACGGCGACGAGGTCGCCGGGTTGCGGAAGACGATGGAGATCGAAGGTCTGGAAGACCAGCAGTTGATGAACATCCTGGCTCTTCGCGACCAGGCGCTGCATATCGCAGCGGAGCAGGGGTTGGACGCCGTCGCGCTTCAGGATTTCAATTCGCTGATTGAAGAGTTCGGCGCCTACTGCCTGCTGGCCAACAGCCTGATCTCCGACACCCTGCCCTTGTCCATGGAGTCTGACATCCATGGCGCGGTCAGCACCTTGCTGCTGTCGCGCGCGAACGGCGGCGATCCGGTATTTCTGGCCGATGTCACTGTCCGTCATCCGCAGGACGACAACGGCGTGTTGCTCTGGCATGCCGGCGCGCCTCTCTCCTTGCGCAAGCCCGGGTGTACGCCTCAGCTCGGACGCCACTGGATCCTGCCCAGCCCGGTCTCGGGCATGACCCATTTCCCTCTGAAAGACGGCCCCATCACCGTCACCCGTTTTGACGGCGACCGCGGCGAGTACAAGCTGGCCATCGGGCAGGGGGTGTCGATGGAGGGGCCGCACACGCAGAACAACTACGTCTGGATGAAGGTCGATGACTGGCTGCGCTGGGAGCGCACCCTGATGCAGGGGCCGTGGATCCACCACGCGGCCATGGGTTACGACCATTGCGGCGGGGTGCTCGAAGAGATGTGCCGCTTCGTCCCCGGCCTGGAGGCGGTGCGGCTGGATCAGGAGGGGAAGTGTCAGTAAGCGTTTGACTACGTCACGAATCACGGTATTCGCGCATGGTCATGCCGAAGCGCTTCTTGAAAAGCACCTTGAGGTAGGTCTCCGTCAAATAGCCGCAGCGTTCGCCGATCGTGCCGATGGACAGATGGGTCTCGCGTAGCAGCGAACAGACCCTTTCCAGCCGCTGGTTCTGAATCTCATCCAGGATTGTATACCCGCAGGCTTCACGGAAACGCAGATCCGCCAGTCGCCTCGAAATGTTGAGATGCCGTGCGACGTCAACAACCGAGATGTCCATGCAGGCGTTGAGTCGGATAAACTCCTTGGCCTTCAAGGCAATCCAGTTGGGGTTGGAGGTGTGCAGTGATGACTGCCGGTGGACAATGCGCTTGACCCCGTAGGTCAGCGTGACGGGTTTGTAGCGTGTGCTTCTCATCTGCCGGTCGAGCAGTTCGGCGGCCATGTAGCCGCCCCCTTCAAAATCCGGAAGCACGCTCGAGAGCGTCGGCGTGGTGTTCTCACAGAGCGCCTCGTCGTTGTCCACCCCGATGACGGCAACCTCCTCCGGCACCTTGATGTTGCACTTCAGGCAGCACTCCAAAACCTGCATGGCCTTAAAGTCAAAGGCCACCATGATCCCGCAGGGCTTGGGGAGCCTCAGCAGCCACTGTTGCATCTGTTTCTCTTCGAGGGTCCAGTCGAGCCTCTTCTGCTTCTGGTTTGGTACGTAGGTACTGCAGGTAAAACCGCTGTCCCGTACAACTTTCTCAAAGGCCCGGCCGCGAATCAGCGACCAATACGGGCGGGTGTCAGAACCGATGAAGGCAAAGTGTTCAAAGCGCTGCTGGAGATAATAATCGGCAACACTCTCGGCGATCTTCTCCGAGTCATGGTTGACGCGGGAGACGTGCGTGGCCACATCGCCGGGGACGTCAAGGGTGATGATCCTCGCCTTGCAGTTCCGCTCCTGGGCGGACGGTTTCCAGTCCTGGTTACTGATAATCCGTCCGTCGGGACGCCAGGTCTTAAAACTTTCAGGAGGCGTCACGTCGGGATTTCCCTCTAACAGCAACTGAAACTCCCAGGGCCCGTTCAGCCGGGCATAATGGAGGATGCCCTGCAGTTTATCGCGACACGCTTTGCCGGTAGCGACTTCAACGAGCACATGCGGCGTTTTGGTCAGTAACTTTTTCATGGTCATTAGCGTACACGGTGCTGGAGAAAAGTGCAATTCTGTTTTTGCTCAAAAGAGAAGGTTTATTTTGCTTAAATGTATATGGTTTGAAACGGCTGATATGTGCTAAGGTATCGTTGTTAACTGAATTCGGACGAACGGTACCAAGGTCTGGAACACTGCTGTGACGAGTTCAAACAACAAAAACGAAGGAGTAAAATCATGAAGATGATGCAACTGATCAAGACGGCACAACGTGCCGCGATGCGGGCCGCGTTAGCGGCGGCGGCGGTCGGGTTCGGGTTGGCAATGCCGGCTGACGTGCAGGCGGCCGCCAACTTTTACGATTTTTCCACGGACCCCAACCTCGCGGGCGCGTGGACGAATAGGGCGTTTTACGTGAGTACCGGCACTGCCACCTGGAGCACACCGAATCAGAATCTGAACCTAGCCGGCGGCAGCGGCGACCGATGGAGCGTGCTGCGCCCCACGGCCGAGACGCGCGGGGCAACCGATCCAGTTGAGTTGACAATCAATAGCGCCAGCGCCACGGGTACCGACTGGGCGATGGTCGGGTTGGTTATTTCAGCGGACACGGCACCTACCCTTACGGGCACCTCCCCCATCTACTACCAGTTCGTCCTCGCGACAGATAACGCAAACGTCGGGAATTGGTCATATCGTGTGAAGCGCGCCGGCAACGTCTCGCTCTATTCGTCGGCCGTTATCCCGTTCGCCAGCCTGACGTTTCCGATCCGCCTCGACATCGTGCGCCGCGGCGCCTACTACGACTTCAAGGTCAACGACACCACGGTCTACACGGCGAGCTATTACACTTCCGCCCAGCATGACACGATGGTGTACTCCCACATCACCTGGGGGGATGGCACGCTTACTACCATGGCGAGCACGGTGGACAATTTCGGTACCGACACCACGCCTCCGACCGTTTCCACCCTGAGTCCGGCGGACAACGCCACCGGCGTGGCTTTAGGTTCCAACCTCGTGGTGACCTTCAGCGAGGCAATCGCCATCGGCACCGGCAACATCACGATCACGAACCTGACCGACGCGACGCAGACGGCCATCGCCATCACCAGCGGCAGCCCCCAGGTGACGGTGTCTGGGTCGCAACTGACCATCAACCCGACAACAGATCTCGTGGCTGGCAGGGATTATGCGATCCTGATCGCCGCGACGGCTGTCAAGGACATCGCCGGCAATCTCTTCGCCGGAATATCTGATGAAACCACCTGGAACTTCACAACCACAAATTCCGACACCATTCCGCCAGCCATCTCATCCCTGAGCCCCGCGAACAGCGCCACCAACGTGCCGACCGTCAACAACCTCGTGGTGACCTTCAGCGAGGCAATTTCCATCGGCACCGGCAACATCACCCTGAAGAACCTCACCGACGCGACGCAGACGACCATCGATATCACCAGCGGCAGCCAGGTGTCGGTCGCGGGTGCGGTCCTGACCATCAACCCGACGGCGGATCTAACGGCGGGCAAGAGTTATGCGATCCGGATCGACGCGACCGCCATCACGGACAAATCCGGCAACTTCTTCGTGGGAATTGCCGATGACGCGACCTGGAACTTCACCACCTGGACGTGGACGCTCGTGAAGTTCGACAACTTCGCTTCGGATCCTAACATCTCGACCCAGTGGGCGAACCAAGTGTATTACAAAGGTGTCGGTACGGCCACCTGGAACCCCGGTACTCAGGATCTCGGCCTCGCCGGCGGCAGCGACGACCGATGGAGCATCATGAGACGCCTCAACACTTCCACGCGCGGGGCAACCGATCCAGTTGAGTTGACAATCAATAGCGCCAGCGCCACGGGTACCGACTGGGCGGTGGTCGGGTTGGTTATTTCAGCGGGCACCGCACCTACCCTTACGAACACCTCCCCCATCTACTACCAGTTCGTCCTCGGGACAGATAACGCAAACGTCGGGAATTGGTCATATCGTGTGAAGCGCGGCGGCAACGTCTCGCTCTATTCGTCGACCAATATCCCGTTCGCCAACCTGACGTTTCCGATCCGCCTCGACATCGTGCGCAGCGGCGCCTACTACGACTTCAAGGTCAACGGCACCACGGTCTACACGGCGAGCTATTACACTTTCGCCCAGCATAACACGATGGTGTACTCCCACATCACCTGGGGGGATGGCACGCTTGCTACCATGGCGAGCACGGTGGACAATTTCGGCATTGCCCCACCGCCATCGCCGCGCGGCACGATGGTTAGGTTCTTTTAATAGAACACATCGTTCAACATTCGGCCAATGAAGGGGATATAATAAAGCATGAATAGGGGAATACTAATTTTTTTGTTCGGGTTGGGACTGCTGAGTTCGCATCTGCTGGCGGCTGATGTCCAACCTGTGGCTGTGAAGGCGCTGCGACTGGACCTTCCCGCGGATGCAAATGCGGTGGTGGAGAATACGGGCAAGGTCTTCGCAAGGCAGGTTCAGCAGCGCTGCGAGGCTAAGGTTGTCATGGCGGGTGTGGCCCCTCTCACGGTGGAGCTTGCCATTGTGAAAGGCATCGGCGCAGAAGGCTACCGGATTGAGGATCGCCCGGGCGGAGGGGTGCGGATTGTCGGCAATGACGAACGAGGGCTTGTCGCCGGGGCTGGAAAGTTTCTGAGAGCGTCCCGTTACGACAAGGGTGGGTTCACACCAGGCTCTTGGCGCGGCACCTCTGTGCCGACGAGGCAGGCGCGCGGCATCTATTTTGCCACCCATTTCCACAACTACTATCATGAAGCCCCTGTCGAGGAGATCGGACGTTATGTCGAGGACCTTGCGCTATGGGGATTGAATGAACTGGTGGTCTGGTATGATGCCCACCACTTCAACGGGTTCGACGATCCCAAGGCTATAGAGTTCCGGAAACGACTGCATGCCATCATGGCGGCGGCGAAGCGGATCGGTATGGATGTCTCGCTCGTGGTCGTCGGCAACGAGGCTTACGCAAACTCGCCGGCTGCGATACGGGCAGCGCCCGGCGGTGGCCGGGGCGGTTATTATCCGTGCGCCGTCTGCCCGAACAAGCCCGATGGGCTGAAATATATCCTGCAACTTCTTGGCGAGCAATTCGACTGGGCTGCGGACCTCAAGCCGCGCTCGGTCTGGATCTGGCCCTACGACCAGGGGGGCTGCGGTTGCGCGGCGTGCAAGCCGTGGGGTTCTAAAGGCTTCATGAAATGTGTCGAGGAGGTTAGCAAGCTCGCGCGTCAGAAGATGCCGGGGATCCGGATTTTTCTTTCGACCTGGTACATGGACAAGGCGGAGCTGGCATCGGTAATGAAGCAGCTCGGCGAGCGGAAGGAGTTGGCGGACGGACTGGTCAGCGAGGGGAACGTGTTGCCGGCCATGTCAGGACTGGGCGCAGTGGATGGACAGGCTGGCACGGGACCGTCGGTATTGCAGCGCGGGTTGCCGGTCGTGGGCTTCCCGGAGATCAGCATGCACAACACCTTCCCGTGGGGCGGGTTCGGCGCCACGCCGCTCACCGGCCGTGCCCAGGGACAATGGAATGCCCAGAAGAATGGCATTGAGGGCGGTTTCCCGTACTCGGAGGGCATCTATGAGGATATCACCAAGATCGTATACAGTCAGTTTTATTGGAACGACCGGCCTGCAGCGGAGACCGTAAAAGAATACATCGCCTTTGAGTTTTCGCCGGATGTTGTTGATGATGTGGCTGGCGTAATAAAAACATTGGAGCAGAACCATCATTGGCGCTGGTGGCCTGGCAAGTTGGAAGGTGTGAAGCTCGAGATGGACTGGTTCCCGTCGAAAGGCGCCAGGCCGCAGGCCGATCCCGGCGCCGAGCAGGCTTATGCCACGATGCAGCGAGTTCACGGATTGCTGACGCCCCAGGCGAAGACGGCCTGGCGCTGGCGCCAGCTCTATCTGCGCGCTCTGCTCGACGCCGAGCTCAAAGCCAACGGCGGCAAGCCGAATGACCGTTGCAACGAGGCCTTTGCCGAACTGATCAAACTCTATCACGCGAAGAATGCCAATCCGGCCGTCCGGCCTCCGCTTCCGAAGTAAACCCTCGGATTTTAACGATTCAAACTAACATGAAAGAACACACACAAATGAAGAACAACCGAAACAATCTGATCCAAACATTCCTAACGCTACTCGCCCTCTGTGCAAGCATCGCCGCAGCTCCTTACGCGGGTGCTGACAACCCGCAGCAGGGATCGCTCACGATCGGCAACGCCCAACTGACGGTCGTTCTTGGGACAAACCCGAGCCCAGCCGAAATGCGGGTAAAGGAATTGCTCGCCGAGCGACTCAAGGAGCGTTCCGGCATCGCCCTGGCGGGCTCGTCCGATCAGGCCAAGTTTCGTCTCATGATCGGGACCACGGCATCCAACGAAAAAATCAAGGTCTTTGCCGCCACTTACAAGGAGGTCGCGGCGCTGGGCGCAGACGGATATGTTATCATGGTAGAAGCGGGAAAGCCGGAGCTTTACGTGGCCGGACAGAGCGCCAGTGGGGTCGTAGCCGGGGTAGGGCGGTTGATGCGCGAGATGCGCTATCTGAACGGAAAGATTGAACTGCCTTCCCTTAATATCGCGGAGACTCCGCAGATGCCGAATCGCGGCATGTATCTATGGGCGCGCAAGTATTACTTCAACCAGCCCGATCAGGTGGATCGCTACATCGAGGAGTTCGCGCTCTGGGGCGGCAACGCTATTTGCTTCTGGTTCGAGATGGGAATGTTTGAGAATTTCCAGGATACGGCGGGCGAGAAGAGCGAGTTGAACTCCGGCTACGCCCGCCAGTACAAATTCGACAAGAGCATCGCGAGGGATTGGATTGCGAAGTATCAGCGCTTTTACGCCACCGCCCGCCGCATGGGGATGAAGACCGGACTGATCATGGCGGCCAACGATGCCTACATGTCGTCGCCCAAGGATTTGCGGATCAAGCCCATCATCGGCTGCCCGGACTGGTATCTCTGTCCGTCGAAGCCCGAAGCCGTGCAAAAAATGGTTGCCTGGCAGGAAGAAGTCTTCAAGGCGATGTCACCGCTTGATATTTTCAACATCTTCCCGGCAGACGCCGGCGGCTGCGCCTGCGATGCATGCACGCCGTGGCCGACCCGTGGATTGTGGAAAGTGGCGAGACCATTGGCGGAGCGGATTCACGAAATCTCTCCCAAGACCAAAATCTGGATTGATACCTGGCACCTGAACCATCCGACCTTTGGCGGCAAGGACTGGATGAACCTGGTGGACAGCCTGGATTGGAGCAAGGAAAGGCCGGAATGGTTTGCCGGGTTTGAGGTTGCGCTCGCGCCTAATCATAAATATGCGCGTATGACGGCTGAAGAGCGCGATTATTACAACAAGGCTAAACAACCTCTGATGGTGTTTCCTGACATCTCCATGTGGGGCAACCACTCCGGCATGCTTGTCAACAAGGCGTATTGGAAGACGCTCCAGGACGAACTGAACAGCTATGATCCTGAGTTGATGAAGGGCGGCTGGCCCTACGCCGAGCGCTGGAACACCGACATCGCCAGCGTGATGTTCCTCTCCTGGTTCTCGAATCCGAAGAAGTCCGTGGATGCGGTGCTTGATGAATATGCCGCGTTCTACTTCGGTCCCGAGGCGGTGACCGGAAGGGAACTGCTGGATCTGTTGGACAATTCCAACAAGGATCCTCAGCGCAAGGAGAAGATCCGCGAAACGCAGGCAAAGCTGGAAGGCTCGCTGCCGGTGTGGGTCAAGCGCGACTGGCGCTGGGCGGAGATCGTTAAATCCTGTCAGATCATGAGCCGATAAGGACACGATGATGACTTCAAACCTAACCATCGCCACATTACTGTTGGTATCGCTGGCATCCCTGCGCGCCGCAGAGGTGACAAACCGGCACTGTGAATATCTTTCGAACCCGCTCGGCATTGACGCGGCGAAACCGCGATTGTCGTGGGTGATTGAAGAGAGAAGTCAGAAGTCGGAAGTCGGAGGTCAGAGGACTGAGGCCAGAGGGCTGAGGCAGACGGCGTATCAGATTCTGGTGGCGAGTTCGGAAGAACTGCTGAAGAAAAACAAGGGTGATTTGTGGGACAGCGGAAAGGTGGAGTCGGGTCAAAGCGTCCATGTGGAATACCACGAGCGGGAGAGGGGGCGTAATTAGACATTAGACAAATTGGTCAATTATGCTTAAACATCTGAGGACTGTGTTGAGAGGAAGAAAAGGAAATTTTATGAACAAGATGATGGTTATAATGACGATGTGCTGCTGGATTGTGTCGGGTGCAGTCGCAGCGGTTGACGGAGGCGAGAAGGCTGGCGCACCTGCCGGCGCTGTGAAATCGCGAACATTCAATGTTCTGAACTATGGTGCTGTGGGCGACGACAAGACGGATAACACGGCGGCATTCTCGGCCTGCCTGACGGCGGTGATCAAGGCCGGCGGCGGAAGAATGTTTATCCCCGACGGGATCTACCGCGGCAGGATTATCATTCCCGGGACAAAAGAGTGGATCACCGTGGAGATCGCGGGCGAGAGCGAGCCGACCCCGGTCTTCGGGACGATCGGCACGTTTCCGCTTCCGAAGAATGGCACGATTATCAAATGCCTGTCGGAATCGGGGCCGGCTGTGATTTCTTCAGCCAACGTCCCCGACAGGATGTACATGCAGTTTTCGGGGATCAATGTGAGCCTGCGGAACCTGGACGTCCGCACTTACGACAATCCCGGTATCGGCGGCATCGATCTGCTGAACGCGGTGCAATGCAAACTCGAGAACATCTTCGTCAACACCGACCGCTACAATGTTGATGCGTCCAAGCCCACCCATGGTAAGGCTGGCATCAGTACCCCGGCCTGCAACAACGGAGCCCTCACAATCCTGCGCAACGTGATCGTGACCGGGTATCATACCGGCATCCTGGTCAACGAGCACACCGACGGGGATAACATCGTGGTGGCCTCCAATGTCAACGGCCTGGAATTCCTGTCTAACCATCATGCCTCCCGCTTCGGGCGGGTGGGCACCTACCGCAACACCCATCAGGTCACCGTTTCCGGCAGGCACGGGTTCTCGATCGAACAGATGAACACGGAACAACCGGGGCCGGGACAGACGGATGCCCGGAATGCCTGGCAGGCGCTCGTCAGTGATGTTAACGACCCTAAGAATCTCGGTTTTGGCGATATCAACTACTGGGTTGTCGAGGGGAATGTGGGTGCGGTCGAGAAGTTTGTATGCAACGGCGGCGCCTCAATCCGGACCCGGCGGATCGGCTCCGCCCCGAAGGAAGACAATACGACGACCAAGTCCAAGTGAATCACTTCACAACGCCGACATCGAGGAAGGAGCGCCGTGTCGACAGTTTTGCTGACATGACAGCTTTTGGGAATATGAAAAGGGTTATTCGTTCGCCCCCTTCTTCAGCGACGTATCCAGAAACGCACGCCCCTTGTCGGTGAGCCGGTATTTCTGGTTTTTGCTCCGGGCGGCATCTGGAATAGTTCTTTCTATTCCCTCGATATCTATTAAGTGCGCTAGTGCTTTTTTAAAGTTTCCAGTTCGAGTCCTGTAGCCTAAAGCGATGAGAAGTTCTGGCGTGCTGTATGCTTCCTTAGCGCAAGCGGTCATAATACTCTTTTCTATCTCCGTGAGATCATGGGCCTCATCATGGGCCTCATCATGGGCCTCATCATGGGCCTCATCATGGGCCTCGACCTGATGAACCGGAATGGCGCCTGCTGGCTTTTCAGCAAACTCGGGGACGCTGATCACCATGCGAAAGAGATCGCCCTCCATGAGTTGGGGATCCCTACCGCCGTATTTCTTCCCGTACAGCATCATTTTTCTCATCCCTGAACCCAGCTCATCCGCCCGTTGGATCTCCCTGAAAAAGGCACCAATGACCGGGTTTTTTGGGAAAGGCGCGACCGTTGCAAGATCAAGCATGCCGAAGCCATGGGGCCTGTTCGGATTTTCAGTGGTGACCTTGCCGTATTCGATGATGAGCCGTGACGGCGCCCCACTCGCATATTCCCGGTGAATGAGGATGTTGGAAGCGACTTCCCGAAAAATAATGTCCCGCAAACTGATACGCTCAATGCCCTCCAGATAAAAGGGATCGGGCAAGTGCTTCTGGATAAAGGAGAGGATACGGTCGTAACTGTCGATCAGGTTGGTGCGCACCAGGTCGCGGTCATCATATCGATCCACATCGACTTTGCGTAAAATCAGGTCGGTACGATGAGCCGGGCAGACTTGAAGGATCAGGTCGTCAGTCCCAAGCAGCATGACACCCGCCAGCGTCACACCCTCTTTCTGTGTCTGAGGGTCCCTCTGAAAAAGCTGCGCGCTTTTGATCAACTGGGCATCGTCCATCTCCGCCCAAGGGTGATGCTGCACATTAATCCGTGCGATACGCCTGCATCGTTCGATCAGGTCAGTCCTGAGATGTTCAGGTTGAATATGCGGATATACCGTGTTCTCGCTGTAAGCGGCTTGTTTGCGCTGGTAGAGCGAGGCGACCAGACGGGTATGGTCAGTGATGTCAAAGTCGCCGTCCTCGTTGCGGTCATAGATGCGTCCGTTGCAACGATGAACCTGCGAGCTTTCAGGTACAAAAACACGAAGGATGATTTTCCCTTCCAGTTGCACTTCATCGACTGACAAGTAGGCCGGAGGATGGAGCTTCTGCGGGTTGTGGAGGGTGTTGACAAGGTCTTTCCTGATTTGCGGGACGGCATCCGGATCAACGCCTGTGGCCACGCCAGCATCGTTGACGCCCAGCAGGATTGTTCCGCCGTGACGGTTAAGGAACGCGCACACGGTTTCGTAAACATCGCGATTGACCTGATTTCTACAGGCCTTGAATTCGAGCGTCAGGCTTTCGCCTTTGCAGATCAGATTCGAAATCTCCGATTCCGGTTTTTGATTTTTGTTTACAGACATGATACCGTACCTAATTCAATACCAAACAGCCCTGATCATTAACAGATAATGGTGATAGAAAGTTCTTAAACTTTAACATTTACGGCATGACCGGGCAAGCATGGAAGTAAATTTCAACGGTTCTCATTGCGCATGTCATAAAGCGACTGCGCTTCTTCTACATCAGCCCGTCCGGCTTATGAGGACCGGTTTTTGGCTACCTTTTCCGGATAAAAGGTATCGGTTTCCCGCGCGCCCCGGAGTGAAACGCAGGGGCGCGCGGGGTACGCGCCTGGTCTAGCGCGTGCGGTCGGTGCGTAGCTGTCTGACGGCGCGTCTAAGCCATACAGCGTCGGCGCAGTCGAGTTTCTGACGTGCAAGGAAGCGATTCACTAGGATATTTTCCAGCTTGTCTGCGGTCTTCCTGCGTCGGTCTCTTGCGGTTTCATGTTTCATGGGTGCGCCTTTCTGAAAATGTCCCATCCTTGGCGATCTCTGTTTATACTCTCGCGTGTCCGCCTGTCTTCCGTGTCCGTGTCGCCTTGCGTGTACTTTGCTCGGGTTCGTGGTCTGCGGTGTCGGGTCGGTGCTGCTGCCTGTTCTTCCAAGGATGGGGTAAAAGTTCATTTTTTGAATTTTGAGACTGGGGCGGGCGTGAAGTATAAATCAAGCTCCGCGCCTGCCTGCGTGATCTCCTCAAGGCTGATATATCCCCATTCCCCATCGGGGCAAAGCTCGGATTTCACGAATCCGAAGGCCTGCGCCTGCTCGGGTTCTGCGTCCTTCTCCGTGATCCACCAATCCCATGAGCCTATAAAAAAATGCAGGTGGGCGATTGGGTCGGGCTTGGCTTCGGTCTCGTAGGTCTTGGGCATGGTCTCGAAAGTCTGCCACACCTTTTTAATGGTCTTGGCAATGGCGATGCCTTCCTCGCCTTTGAGGTTCTGCGCAAGGGTTAAAAATTCCCCTCGGGGTAAAAGCTGGCGTTTCTCCAGTTCGTGCAATGCCTGCGCGCCTTGCAAAATGCGTATGTCGTTTATCATGGTTTGGTCTCCTCTCCCCACGTTGTACCGGTGGGGGCGGTGGTTGTGTTTTATTTACAGCAGGCAGGAAGCAAGGCTTCCGCATAGTCTTTCTCGAATTCAGTCAACCCCTCGGGGACGGTGTCAACGTCTCCAGCGTAGTCGCCTAAAATATACATTGCCAGTCCTCCAGCGGTTCGGCGTAAAAATGAGCCATTGCGCAAGGCTTCCTTGTGGTTTTGTACTCGGGCGTAGTATCTGACTTCTCGGGGGTTCGTGATTGGTGCTTGGTTTATCATGTGGGGGTTTCCTTTCGGGGTTTATAGTCCTTCGTCTGCGTCACTGAAACAGTGCCCAGCGCCGTCCGTGTATAGGTCAATGAATTGCTGGCTACAAGCTCGGGGGCGTTGGGGCGTTATCATGTCGCCATAGTTCTCGCGTTGGATTTCTTCCAGTGCTTCCGCCGTGGTGTCTTTGTCGAGTGGGTTGCGATAGTCGCCACTGCTCGGGGGTAGCGTCTTCTCCCAGTCGATGTCTGCGCGTGTGCCTGTCTGCCAAGCTCGGCGCGTGGTTGTCGGTTCTGGTCGTGGTCTCGGCGGTTGGCTTATGATGTGAGCGTTTCCGCCTGTCATTAGGGCGATGAAAAAAGGGTCTGTTGCTAGGCTTCTCATGGCGTTATTTCCTCCTCATGGCTTCGGCATATACAAGGCCTGTGCCGAATCCAAGTGCATTATGGCAAGCTTGGATTGTCGCGCCTGACGTGATTACGTTGTCCACAAAGTAAACCTTGCGGAGGGTGAAAG
>JBAXOG010000062.1:0-26529 GCA_037133395.1 bacterium
ATCAACTATGAAGCAGAGCGTGGAGCACGCAGCAAGGGCATCTGTTTCGCAGGCAACCAAAACACCGCCTATTCGCGTTGCTGTGACAGGCGCAGCAGGTCAGATCTGCTACAGTCTTTTGAAACGTATCGCAGCCGGAGAGATGTTCGGGAAGCAGACCCCCGTCATTCTGCAGTTATTGGAAGTCCCAAATGAAAAAGTTCAGAATGCGCTCCTTGGAGTGGCTATGGAACTTGAAGATTGCGCCTTTCCACTGTTGCTCAATGTTATTTGTACCAGCAAACCTGAGGTTGCCTTCAAGGACGCAGAATGGTGTTTACTCGTGGGATCCAAGCCACGGGGTCCGGGCATGGAACGCACAGACCTGCTGAAGGACAATGCACGCATTTTTGTGACACAAGGACAATCAATCGATGCCGTTGCTGCGGAGACATGCCGCGTGGTGGTGGTCGGCAACCCCTGTAACACAAACTGCATGATCGCCGCATCTCAAGCTCGTCGGTTGCCTCGCGAACGATTCACAGCCATGGTTCGGCTTGACCAGAATCGTGCCGTCTCTCAACTTGCGAAAAAGGCCTGTGTGTCCGTCGATGCTATCGAACAGTTGGCTATCTTTGGCAACCACAGTCCCACGCAGTTCCCAGATTTTTCGAATGCGACCATCTTTGGCATCCCCGTGTCTGAAGTCATCGGAGACATTGCATGGTTGGAGGAAACCTTTATTGAGACCGTGAGAAGACGCGGAGCAGATATCATCGCAGCACGAGGCGTTTCCAGTGCGCTCTCCGCCGCAAACGCAATTATTGACCACGTGCGGGCCTTGTGCACACCCGGGCCGACGATTCACTCTTTGGCGGTCAGATCATCGGGGGAGTATGGATTCGGAAAGGATCTCTGGGCCGGTATGCCTGTGCGTACCGTCTCACCTGGAACGTATGAAATCGTGACCGATTTTGAACATGATGCATTTGCACGAAGCAAACTTTTGCTTTCTCAGGAGGAACTTGAAAGCGAGCGTGCTTTGGTTCAGGAAGTTATTTTATAAACACAAAGGAGAAACACAACTATGGCAACTGTACCCGTTAATCGTGAATCAGTATTGGCTTTCCATCAAGGTGGAAAAATTGGTCTGCGCCTGACAAAGCCGCTAAAAACACAGAATGATCTCTGCTTGGCCTACACGCCAGGGGTCGCTCTGGCCGTGAAGGAGATCGCGGCAAAACCCGAGACGATCTTTGATTACACCGCCAAACGGAGCCTCGTCGCCGTGGTTTCTGACGGCACTGCTATTCTGGGACTGGGCGATCTTGGTGCTGAAGCTTCCATCCCCGTGATGGAAGGCAAGGCTGTTTTGTTTAAGGCCTTTGGCGATGTGGACGCTTGGCCCATGCCCGTCAATCATTGCCGTATGGAAGGAAAGAACACTGGCAAAACAGATCCTCAACGCGTGATTGACACCGTGATGGCGATTGCGCCGATGTACGGAGGAATCAACTTGGAGGATATCGCCGCGCCAGCCTGCTTTGAGATTGAAGACCGCTTGAGCGCCATGCTCGACATTCCCGTGTTTCATGATGACCAGTGGGGAACAGCCGTCATCACTCTGGCTGGTCTGATGAACTACTCCCGTTTGTGCGGCCGCGGACTCGGCGAAATACGCGTCGTCATGAATGGCGCTGGCGCTGCGGGCATCCGCATCGCAGACATGTGCAAGGCCGCTGGCGTACGCGATTTGATTATGTGCGATACCAAGGGTGTCATACATTCCGGACGCACAGATCTGACCGACCATAAGCGTCGTCACGCGTCAAACACATCAGCCAGAACACTCTCTGAAGCCCTTCGTGGTGCGCATGTGTTCGTTGGCGTGTCCGTGGCAAACTGTGTCAGCGGTGAAGATATTCGCGGCATGGGCGACTATCCCGCAATCTTCGCGATGTCCAACCCGGATCCCGAAATCCGTCCTGAAATTGTTGCGGAAGTGCTCGGTAACAAGCCCTACGTGATGGCCACTGGACGCTCGGACTACCCGAACCAGGTGAACAATGTGCTGGGCTTCCCCTTCCTGTTCCGCGGTGCGCTAGACGTGAAGGCCAAGACCATTAACACAGCAATGAAGGTGGCTGCCTCGGAAGCTCTGGCTGGCCTCGCACGCGAAGAGGTTCCAGCGGAGGTACAGGCCTTGTACCCGAACGAAAAGCTCGTCTTTGGAAACAGCTACATCATTCCGAAGCCGTTTGATCGTCGTCTCTTTGTCGAGGTCTCGTATGCCGTTGCGAAGGCGGCTGTCGAATCAGGGGTAGCCCCAGCCACAGATCTGGCTGCGCTCAAGGAGAGTCTGATCGCACGTAACGCAGCACGCGCATAATTAAGCAGCAGGGATCAGGGTTCAGGAATCAAGGGTTCGGATCGCAAGGATCCCCTGAACCCCGAACCCTGAACCCTCCAGTTTCACAAACCAAAGGTTTTGAAAACACCTTTTTTGATAATGGAGGCTAATGCCTGTTTCGGATTTTCATCTGACATCAGCGCGCTTCCAATAAGCGCAGCGTCATATCCCGAGAGACGGGTCAGCGCTTCATGGGAATCAATACCGCTCGCAGCAATCCACCGCTCGTTTGGAAGGCGGTGCCTGATCAACCGTAAGGTCGTGGACATATCCATGGCCAGAGTCTCCAGATTTCGATTGTTCACCTGGATAATACGAGCCCCTGCTTCTCTTGCTGTCTCAAGTTCAGCTTCGTTAAAGATCTCAACGACCGCTTCAATGCCAAATGATTCCGCCAACTGCCTCAAATCTCGCAATTGACTGGCGTCCGGTGTCAATGCAACAATCAGCAACATCGCAGAGGCAGGCGTAGTCGCCGTGTCACGGACTTGCAGTTCATCAAAAATAAAATCCTTTCGCAAGAGCGGCAGATGCGTATACTGAGCGATCTCATGCAGGAATGCCAACTCGCCGCCAAAGTACTTTTGTTCTGTCAACACGGAGATGGCTTGAGCACCGCCTTCGGTGTAGAGACGTGCAATTTCCGAGGGCGTAATGTGCGCGTTGATGACACCGCGCGAGGGCGATGCGCGCTTGTATTCCGCAATAATGGAAATAGCCCCTGTTCCTCCACTCGTGTTGTCATCCCAAATGAATGCTGGGCGGACACCCTGAAAAAACGCAGTCGGCGGGTGGTTGTGAAGATGCGCTAGTTCATCCGCCTTGGCTTGCCTAAAGCGATCAAGAGGCATGAAGCACCTTCTTTCCAACGCCACCTGCAACTGCCTCGCGGGCTTTGGCCATGCAGATTGTCAACGGCATATTTGGATTCAACAGATAGAGGGCGACGCCTACATTAAGCGCCACTGCATCCTTCACGGCCTGTGTCGCGCGACCACTCAAAATATCGCGCATCACCCGTTCCGCATGATCCAAGGACTCAACACGCAGATCCTCTTCTGTACACGGGGCAATGTCATAGTCCGAAGGATTGATATCTACTTCCTCCAGTCGCCCCTCCTGAACGAGGATCATCTTCGAAATGCCTAACGGCGTCACTTCGTCAAATCCGCCAGCACCAAAAACAACCGCTGCACGTTTGATGGTCGAAGCTCGTAATGTCTCGGCCATCAACTTGAGTAGCTCAAGTCGTGCTACACCGAGGAGAATATGCGACGGACGAGCCGGATTAAGGAGTGGCCCGAGCAGATTAAAGATTGAGCGTGTGCCCAAGTCTTTCCGCAGTGGAGCGATCTGGCTAAAGACAGGATGATAGAGCGGAGCATAGAGGAATACGAACTTGCGCGCTTTCAGACGTTTTGGCACATCCGTAGCAAGCGCGTTGATCGGTATACCCAGTCGTTCCAGAACATCTGCACTTCCGCACTTGGAGGTGATGGCGCGATTACCATGCTTCACGACCTGATACCCCATCCCTGCCAGGGTCAACGCCGTAGCAGTTGAACAGTTAAATGAATTCCGTCCATCGCCCCCTGTGCCAACCACATCAATGAAATCACCATCTATCCCATCCACGCGAATCGACCGCGCGAGTGCCGACCGCGCAGCCTGCGCCAACTCGATCGGCGTTTCGCCCTTAAGTCGCAAGCCCATCAAAAATGCGCCAGCCTGAACAGGAGGCATCTTCGAATCCATCAACGCTTCAAAGGCATACGAGGCCATGGCCGAATTTAAGTCGCGTCCCTCCGCGAGTGTATTGAGCACGTTTTTCATCTGAATCTCACTGCTCGTCGCAGATAGAATTGCCGAAGGGAAATTAGCCAGCAACTTCATGCCATCCGGCGTCAACACAGACTCAGGATGGAACTGGACGCCCGCCCACGGACGATCAAGGTATTGCAATCCCATAACAACACCTTCCGGCCCGCGCGCCGTCACGTTGAAGACAGAACTCTTCTTCCCGACATCCAGTTGCACAGCAAGCGAATGGTATCGTCCCACACACATCGGGCTCGCAATACCCTTGAATAGGCCTTGCCCGTCATGGGCAATATCCGATGTCTTGCCATGCATGATCGAGGGCGCGCGAAGCACCTCCACGCCTGCAAAGAGACCGAGTATCTGATGCCCCAAGCAAATACCCAGCACCGGGACAGAGGGATCTAACCGCTTCAGAAATTCCAAACAGTAACCTGAGTTAATGGGATGACTCGGCCCCGGGGAGATACAGACTTTTTCGAGAGCGGGATCCGTCGCCAACTCCAGCAACCGTGGATCGTCGTTATACACCACGACCGGCGTTTCACCCAACATACTGAAGGCCTGTACGAGGTTATAGGTGAATGAATCATAATTATCAATGAGTAAAAACATGTCTAATTCCAATCCTTTGAGGAACAACAAAAAGAGATTTCGATGGTTTCGTGATTAACCGCCAATGACGAGTTTCATGATCGCAGCCTTGTTTTGGCATTCGGCATACTCGCTTGCAGGGACTGAATCGTAAACAATGCCTGCGCCTGCCTGCCAGTGGAGTTTCCCATCCTTGATCCAGAGACTTCGAATGGTGATGCCCATATCCAGGTTGACCGCATCCTTGTCCAGCCCTATCCAGCCAATGCTGCCCGCATACGGTCCGCGCGGACGCTTCTCGGTCTCCGCAATGATCTCCATAGCTCTCACCTTCGGCGCGCCGCTCACCGTCCCGGCTGGGAAGGTCGCAGCGATTACATCGACTGCGTCGAGACCGGGGTTCAGTTGCGCCGTCACACGCGAGGTCAGATGCATCACGTGCGAGAAGCGTTCCACCTCCATGAGGCGTTCGACATTCACAGTGCCCGAACGCGCCAAACGTCCCAGATCATTGCGTCCTAAATCCACAAGCATGAGATGTTCCGCGCGCTCTTTGGGGTCTTGCAGCAGTTCCGTGGCGAGCATGGAGTCCTCCTCCTCAGTCTTCCCACGCTTGCGTGTACCCGCGATCGGTGAGAGCTGAAGCTGGTTCGCTGCGCAACGGATCAACAACTCTGGAGAAGAGCCCATCAATGTGATATCCGGAAAGTCCATGTAGAAGAGATAAGGTGAAGGATTGATACGCCTCAACCGGCGATAGAGCGCAAAGGGTTCGCCTTTAAAGGAGGTCTCAAAATGCGTTGACAACACAACCTGAATCGCTTCGCCCTGTCTCAGTTGTTCCTTGATGTTCTCAACTTGCGCCATATACTGTTCCTGCGTCACGCTCTCCGTGGTCGAGCCTACTTTAAAGGTCTCTGCTTCGAGTGCGGGTGCAGGCTTTTCATGTGTGTCCGTCAGAATCAACTCTGACACACGATTATAGATATGATCGAAGATCACGACACGACTCGGCAATATGAGACATCCTTCAGCCTCCTCCGCTGAAATCACCTTGGCCAGGCGCTTCAAAGTCAACCCTGCAATCCCATACCCCAAATAACCATAGAGCCCCCGCGTAATGGGCGGCTGGTTTGCAAATTTCGGATCAGGTTGAATGGTGATCGCTTTCAATACCGCGCGCAAGCCCTCTAGGAAAGGCATTCCCTCAAAAGCGGACAACGACGAGAGCCGTTCATCCTTGATCTCCAGGTGTAGCTGTCCTGCACGACAATTGACCGACAGCAGGCAGCCTGTCGCAAGGATGCTGTACTTGCCCCAACGCCCGTCAACCTCCGCACTCTCCAGCAGAATGCCCTGCGGATTGCGGAGAAAGAGGCTGATCGGTGTGTCGGTGTCACCCTCAAGGTAACGTCCCTGCTGCGATAATATAATCTGTGTTGTCATGTCAAATCCTTGTTACTTCAAATAGAAACAGCGCTCACTATAACTGTTTCTACATGTAGAGTCAATGCGTTTCTTCAAAAAGAAACATCTTTCTTAAATACACCGTCATCATTTTTGATATTATCTGCCAACGCTCTATTCCGCGCCTCACAGAACTGCGGACTGTTGTGCGCAATTTTTGCGGAGGCAATTGAGGATGGTGACTGCGTTGACTGCGGCAATACGGTAATAGACCTTCTTCCCATGGCGCCTGCAGTCAATGATCCCGGCCCGGCGCATCTTGTTCAAGTGTTGCGAGATCGCGCCTTGCTGACCACCGACTGCTTCAACAATCTCGGTGACCATGCACTCGTCATGGAGATCCAGATGCTCTAAAATCTGCAGGCGTTGCGGATGGCCAATGATCTTGATGACATCTGCCATACGAATCAGAAAACTGATGGGCAGTTTTGTTACTTTCATTTGCCTCCATTCCGATACGAGTCTCCTGCGCGAACACCTGATATAATGCGCACCTGTTTATCTGAATAGGGTGTTGTAGTCACCAGTTGATCCACCGCGCCGCTTGGAGTCTTGACCGTCAGATAGTCGAGTTGACCGATTTCTTTGACCGCTTCCCGAGACACCAACAGCGCATCCTCTGTTCCGATGGCCAACTCGCAGCGCGCAAACATTCCGGGAATCACGCCTTTGATATCTCCGATCAAGCACGCATCCACAGAGACCGTGCGACTTCCCGCGTCAATCGACGGAATCACTTCTCTGACTTCAGCACGAATGGAACGATTGAGTGATTCCAAATTGACATCCAGAAACGTTCCCGCTTTAACTGTACGCACAAGTCCTTCGCGCACCGGCACGCGAACAAGGAGTCGTTCCGGATTAAAAAGTTTCAAGATCGGCTGTTGCGGTGTCGCAAGATCACCCGGATCATGCAAACGCCCGGAAATAATTCCATCAAAGGGTGCACGGATCTCCGTATATGCAAGGTTAATTTTTGCTGCCTCAAGCGCATGACGCATCATAGAAGCATCAGCCTTCGTCACTGTCGCAGCATTTTGCGCTGTATCGAAGTCGCGCCGCGAAATGCCGCCTGCTTCAACAATTTTCTCCAAACGTTTGATATCAGACTCCGCAAGACGCAAGCGGCTTTCAGCACCTTTAAGACCTTCTTCAGCGGAGGCCACAGCCGCCTGCCATTCGCTGTCTTCCAGCCGGACAAGCACATCGCCCTTCTTGACAGCATCGCCGCTGTTTACAGCAATCTGCGTGATCCGTGCAGCAGGAAGCCGCGAAAATATCTCTACCATTTCGCGACTGCGAACCGTGCCGACCGCCCGATAAACTATAGGGATGCGCGTTGGACGTAGTTCCGTCCACTCAACGCTCACAACCGGTGGCTTCGCCTCGCCTGGCGCGATCTTTACGGGCCCTCCCACGGTACCCGACTGATAGAGCATAGCCCAGAGAATGAACGAAAGGGTGGCAAATACAAACAATCCATAACCGACTTTTTTCTTATTTATTCTCATACTGTTTCCTTTTTTTCCATAAGCATGTAAATCGTCGGGATGACGATCATTGTAAACGCCGTACTGGCAATCAGGCCAAACACCAAGGCCCATGCAAGTCCGGAGAAGATCGGATCAAGCGCAATGGGCCATGCGCCCATGAGTGTTGTAATAGCCGTCAGCATGATCGGACGGAACCTTACAGCACCCGACTTCAAAACCGCCTCGTGCAGGCCCATGCCTGCTGCGCGGCTCTCGCTGATGAATTCCAACAGGACAATACTGTTGCGGATGACAATGCCGCCCAGCGCGATCATGCCGATCATACCCGTCGCCGTGAAAAAGACTGGCGAGAGATACCCGCCAACCATCGACGACGAAACACCATTCAGCAAATAGAAGCCTGGAGCAATACCGATAATGGTTAGCGGTATTGCGCACATCATAATCAGCGATATCCTGAAACTCCGCGTCTGGACAATGAGTAACAGGAGGATACCCATCAAGGCGACCCCAAAAGCAATACCCAGATCACGGAACACGCGCAAGGTGATTTCCCACTCGCCTTCACCTGCCCACTCGACCGTGACCCCTGCTGGCAGAGGGTCACGCTTCAACGTGCCAGAAATCGTACTCAGGATGATTTCGCCCGGGGCTCGACCAACAGGCTCGGCGGTTACAAACACGACACGCTTCAAATTCTTATGCATGATCGGCGTTTCCTGAGGTGCACGTTCAAACAGTCCCAGCTCTGCCAGTTCCACCGACCCGCTTGCGCCCCGAATAGAAAGTTGTTTTAACCGTTCAACATTATTCCGGTCTGCATACGCGAGTTGCAGATGGAGACTCAAAGGCTGGCGTTCATCCGGAATCGACAGATTCCCCAGCGACATACCGCCCAGCGCCATGCCGAGACACCCTGTTATGTCCTGCACACTAATCTGGTGGGCCGAAGCCTTTTCAGAATCCACACGGAATATCCAACGCTCTGCCGAAGGCTCCTGTAAGAGATCAACCTCCTTGACATGCCTCTTGTCTGTTGCCGCGAGTCGTGCGCCGAGCCCGTTGGCGGCCTCCAGAAGTTTTTCATAATTCATATCTGGCGAACCGTACACCTCCGCCGTGATCGTCGCGAGCACTGGAGGCCCTGCTGGGACTTCGACAATATTGACCAATGCCTCATGCGTCTTGGCCATTGTCCCTATTCCATCCCTCAGGCGCAGGGCGATCTCATGGGACGGCATCTTGCGTTGCGCCTTGGGCAGAAGATTGATACGCATATCCGCCTGATTCGACTGATTGCGAAGGCTGTAATGCCGGACCAGTCCGTTGAAATCAATCGGCGAAGCCACGCCGACATAACTTTGCACACTCACAACCTCCCGTTGCCTCATCAGATATCCTTCAAACTCAGCAACCGCGCGCGTCGTCTTTTCTAGCGATGTGCCAGGAGGCGTTTTGATAACGAGCTGGAATTCATCACGGTTGTCATACGGGAGCATCTTGAGTGGAACCTTAAACAGCATCAGACCCGTTGACGCGACAACCAGGATGCCTACGGTAACCAGAAGAAGGATGGCCCGCCGCCGCGAAAAGAACGGGCGGATCATGGCGGCATAGAGCTTGCTAACCCATACGGGTGTCACGTCGACGGAACCACCTGTCTCCGTGCTCGCTTTCTTACCAATCAATTTATACGCCATAAAGGGGACGAACGTCAATGCGCAGACAGTTGAGAAGGTTACGGTCAACGGTACGTTGATCGCCATAGGTGCCATATAAGGACCCATCATGCCCGAAATGAAAAACATGGGGACGAAGGACACAATAATGGCAACGGTCGACATGATGACGGGCGGCAACACTTCTTGAACAGCATCAAGCGTTGCTTCAAATGGTTTCTTTTTGCCCATGCGGATGTGACGCTGAATGTTGTCCACGTTGATAATCGGATCATCCACCACTAGGCCCAGACTGAGGATAAGCGCAAAGAGGGTCACGCGATTCAACGTATAGCCAAACAGATAGTTCGTAAACAGTGCCAGCGCAAAACTGACTGGGACCGAAAAGCCCACCACAAGACTCTCTCGCCATCCCATGGTCAGCGCGATCAACAGCACGACCGTCACAATAGCAAAAAACATTCCCATCACCAGATCATCTACGCGCTGATTAGCAGAGGCCCCTTCATTGCGTGTTATATTCAACGTCACGTCAGCAGGAATAATACTCCCCTTGGCCGCCTGCGCCTGTGCAATGATTTTCTCCGATAGCGTAACGGCGTTGATCCCTGCTTTTTTACTGAAAGCCAGTGTAACGGCCTGCTGTCCATTGTAGCGCACATAAGATTCCGGAACACGTGGCGCGTCAATCACTGTCGCCACATCGCTCAACCGCACGAGTCGATCCCCTTCCGCTTTGACGATCAGGCGCGCAACCTCCTCGGCACTCGTAAGCCCGGTGTCGGTCATGACGAGGACTTCCTGTCCAGCTTGAATCTGTTTGCCGACGATGGAGGAGCTATTCTGCCGGCGCACGGCATTTTGAATATCGCTCAGACCGAGCTGGCGCGCGGCGAGATTCTCCAAGACAGGTTCAATGCGAATCGCACGGGGATATCCCCCTATTACATCCGTGCGTGAAATATCTGCAATGCTGTCAAGTCGTGCACCCAGTTCCTCTGCAATCCGACGAAGCTGTGCACCGTCGTATTTTATGCCGGTCAGAGCCATCGTCACAATCGGGACATCGTTGATGCTAACAGGGATCACCCTCCAACCTGTGACCCCGTCAGGCACCCTGTTCATGTTCTCGCTCATCTTGTCGCGCAGCCGAACCATAGCCCGGTCACGATCTTCTCCGACATGAAAACGGATGGTGACTCGTGCGCCATCGCGCGCGCTTGCTGAATATACATGCTCGACACCGTCGAGCTGCCACAACAACCGTTCGAGGGGACGCGTGACCAATTCCTCGGTTTCATTTGGCGAATGCCCCGGAAACGCGACCTCCACATCGGCCGTTGGGACGACAATCTGCGGATCCTCTTCGCGTGGCGTATAAAACATCGCTAGAACGCCCATGATCATCGCTGTTACGATAAGCATTGCAGAGAAAGGGCCTTTCAAAAAGAACTGCACTATTTTCATGACCATACGTTTAAATCTCCATGTGTTGCGTTGTTTTTTCTTGCAGTGTAAAGAGTCCTGGAATCAAGATGATTAAGAGGATAATGGCTGAAACCCATTGCAAGACGGGTACATGGGCTGCTTCGCTGGCCACATGATGATGAAGGATGGGAGCACTCGTAATCACGACCGTAAGAAAACCATCCAGAATGAAACCAAACAAAATTGCGACCCCGCTAATGGCGGCAAGATAGGCAAGCGTACCTCTGTGGCCGATTTCGCGCCAGAGCGTGATCACGGCAGCAGAATTGGTCGCGGGGCCAGCGATCATAAAGACCATAGCCGCACCTGGGGAGACACCTGCCTGAATCAGCAGAGCTGCAATGGGTACGGAGGAGGCCGAACAGACATACATCGGAATTCCGATGAGAAGCGCAAGTAGGTACCCCATCGGACCGGGAGGTATGTAGGTAGCAAGAAGTCCTTCCGGAACCAATGCTGACACGAGACCTGCAACAAGGACACCGGCCAGTAATGGCCGCGCCATATCGCGTGGAAGAACGACAAAACCTTGCCGAAAGGCATACTCCCATGATTCACGCGACCACACAATTCGTTCCGAAGTCTCATCACCTGTGCATACCCCTTTTTCGCAACAGCACGAATCTGGTACAGGGGGAGCAGGCATAACTGAATCGGTTGACTCATTGAGACAGACCCAGTCGGTCAACAGTCCAGCTACAATCCCCGACACAAAGGCTGCAATAATCCGGAGGAACGCAATCACTGGTCCCAGTAACGAATAGGTCAGGAAGATGCTATCCACACCCGTTTGAGGTGTCGAGGCCAAAAAACTGACAGTCGCGCCTTTACCCGCGCCAGACTTGCGCAAGGCAAAGGCCAAGGGGAGTACGCCACATGAACAGAGAGGCAACGGCACGCCGATCAGAGCCGCCTTCACAACCTGCCACAGCCCCCTACGTCCAAGATTACGGCTCACCCAAGCAGGGGTGAAAAAGAGCGAGAGTACGCCTGCTATAGCAAAGCCCAGCAACAGATAGGGCGCCATCATTAAGATGACACCTACTACCGCCAGCGCAATCTCTTGTATTTTATCTATCATTCGCGCATTCTCGAATTCCCGCATTCGCGCATTTCTCTAAATGAACAGCGTCGTACCACCCTTGGCCATTTCGACAAAGCTTGCGACGCCCGCGACATCGTCCACATCGATCAGTTCTTCACGTGTGAGCCCCATCACATTCATGGCCATCTCGCACGCAATGAACTTAACGCCTAAACTTTTTGCCTGTACGAGGAGTTCCTGAAGTGTGGGCACCTTCTGCTGGCGCATGACGACCTTCATCATCTCTGTGCCCATGCCCGCCATGTGCATCTTGGAGAGCGCCAGTTTCTGTGCACCCTTGGGAAGCATCCATCCAAACATCGTGGATAGCAAGGACTTCTTGACGGATGGAGCAGGACGTTTGCGAAGCACACTCAACCCCCAGAAGGTGAAGAAGATCCCGACCTTCTGTCCTCCTGCAGCCATGCCACACGCAATGATCAACGCCGCCAAGGCCTTGTCGAGGTCATTACTGAACAGAATGATGGCCCCCTTATCGGATTTGGCTTGCTGAGTTGCAAACGTCTGCCCCGTCTGTTTCCGAATCAACGCGACCAGGTGATGATCTGTCAGCGACTGCGAAAGCAATTCGTGTCCGCTCGCAGCTATCCAGCTATTCAAGTCCGACGCAAAGGAGGTCGCCGCCGTCAACTGCAAGGTCTCTCCATTCTCCAAACCGTCAATCTCCTGTTTCAACCGCACCACAGGACCTGGACACGCCAAGGCACGGACATCCAACATCTTCTTCGGTGTCATCGACAATCCGTCATCGGGTCCAGCTTGCTTCATGGCCTCCTGCATAGCCGCATCCTTGACGCTCTTATTTGAACTGGATGCGTTCCCTGCTGGAGCCGGCACCTGCATGTGAAAACTTTTCCACGTCAAATATCCGCCGGACAGATTCGCGACCTTGAATCCCTTCTGCTTCAAGATCCGCTCTGCGACATACCCGCGTAATCCTACCTGGCAAGAGACCACATACGTGCTCTGCTTGTCCAGTTCACTGATATGCATGCGAAGCTGTCCCAGCGGTATGTTCGTCGCACCAGGAATACTGCCCATTTCCACCTCTGCCGGTTCCCGAACGTCAATTATTTTTGCTGCAGATGGTATGTCATCCGCATGAACAACCGTACTTCTTCCATCTAGGATGTTTGCGGCCATCATGCCCAGAAAATTGACCGGATCTTTTGCGGAGTTAAAGGGTGGCGCATAAGCAAGTTCCAATTCAGCCAAATCGCGCACCTTCTTTCCGAACTGCATGGCTACGCCAATCACATCGATTCGCTTGTCGACACCCTTGCTGCCCACGCCCTGCGCGCCCAGAATCGTGCCGTCCAAGCCAAAGAGCAGTTTCAGATGCATCTGCGCGCCGCCGGGATAATACGATGCGTTCGAGCCGGGATGCGCATAGATCTTGTGATAATCCATTTTTAACTGCTTCAGTCTACGCTCGGTCAAGCCAATACTCGCCGCACTCAGATTACCTCCCTTCAAGATTGCAGAGCCAAATGTTCCGCGATAGGTTGAATGGCCGCCTGCCAGATTGTCCGCAACGATGCGTCCCTGTTTGTTGGCCGGCCCAGCCAGCGGGATCGCCGTAGCCAGGCCCGTGATCGGATCAACAACCTCGATCGCATCGCCCGCAGCATAGATGTCGGGGTTCGAGGTCTGCAACTCCGCGTTCACAATGATGTGCTTGCGCGGCCCGACCTGTAACCCTGCGGCTTGCGCCAGTTCGGAGTTGGGTTTCACTCCGACACTCATGATCACAAAGTCAGCGGCCAATTCGCGACCATCATCCAGGACAGCTTTCAAATCGCCTGAACGTTTAAACGCTGTAACCTTCCGTCCTAATTCGAGACGGATACCCTGGCTGGTCAACTCCTGAGCGAGATACGAACTCATCTCTTTGTCAACAGTGGGCAACACCTGATCGACCAGTTCCACGATCGTCACATCCAAGCCGCGCAGGCGCAGATTTTCAGCCACCTCAAGGCCAATGAAACCGGCTCCGACGACAACAGCTCGTTTCGCGCCAGCATCCACGCGCTTCAGCACAGCATCCATATCCGGGATCGTCCAGAGACGAAGGATTGCGGGATCATCCGACCCAGGCAGATTCATCATGATCGGGGAAGAGCCAGGCGCAAGCAGCAACTTATCATACGACTCTGTGTAGGTTTGTCCATCGTGTGTCCTGACCGTGAGCGCCTTTGAAAGCGTATCAATCGCCGTGACCTCTGAAAGGACGCGCACATCCATGTTAAAGCGAGCCTTCAAGCGTTCCGGGGTCATGACCAACAGACTGTCGCGTTCAGGAATAACCTGACCCAGATGATACGGTAACCCACAATTCGCATATGACACATAGGGCCCGCGCTCAAGTAAGACAATCTCGACCTGCTCATCCAGTCTTCTCAAGCGTGCCGCCGCACTCGCTCCAGCCGCAACACCGCCAACAATAACAATCTTACTCATAGTCTCTCCTTGTCCTAATGTCTCTTAAAATTAATATCATCATATCATAATTTTATAATATGTCAATTTCCCGTTATATCTTTTAATCCCAATGTTAGCACCACTCCACACATGTTGATTAAAAAACATATCAAATATCTTCCAGTAACACTCCCCCCTAAACCGGACATTATTAGCAAAAACACATCACGTACTATTTTCTCACACATTATAATGTGTGAGAAAATAGGAAGTTATTCTTGTAATCATTACAGGTTTGTAGTAATTTCATTCTCAACCAAGCCAATTAAGGTTAATACCGAACAAAGAAAGGATTAGAATGAAGAAGTTTATTTGCAGCGTATGTGGTTATGTTCATACAGGCGACACCCCTCCGGCTTTCTGCCCTCAGTGCAAAGTTCCAGCGGAGAAGTTTTTTGAGAGCAAGGCAACGGAACTGGTCTGGGCGGACGCCCATAAGATAGGTGTCGCAAAAGGCGTGAACGAGGAAATAGTTGAGGGTCTTAGAGCAAACTTTATGGGTGAATGCACAGAAGTCGGCATGTATCTGGCCATGAGCCGACAGGCTGACCGCGAAGGTTATCCAGAAGTTGCTGAAGCTTACAAGCGCATCGCTTTTGAAGAAGCTGAACACGCATCGAAGTTTGCAGAGTTGCTTGGTGAAGTTGTTGATCCTTGCACCAAGACGAACCTCGAGAAGCGCGTTCAGGCTGAACACGGCGCAACAGCCGGCAAGCTGGCCTTAGCCAAGAAGGCGAAGGAGCTTAACTACGACGCGATCCACGACACGGTACATGAGATGTGTAAAGATGAAGCCCGTCACGGTTCTGCTTTCCAAGGTCTCTTAAACCGCTATTTTTCAAAATAAAAAGGAGCAACTATGATCAGTCCCAAAATGGCCGCAGCCATCAATACACAAATTACACGTGAATTCTATTCCGCCTACCTCTATCTTGCAATGGCCAATGATGCCACGGACAAGGGTTTCAAGGGAGTGGCCAATTGGTTCACGGTACAGTTCAAGGAAGAACAGACACATGCCCTGAAGTTCTCGAACTATCTCCAGGAACAGGGAGCTAAGGTCACACTCGCTGCCATCGAAAAGCCCGCGTCTACCTGGGCTGACGTGGTTGCCATGTTCAAGGATGCACAGGCACACGAGCAGAAGGTCACCGCATGGATCAATGAGCTTGTTGACGTGGCAGTCTCTGAAAAGGACTACGCAACCCAAAATATGCTCAAGTGGTTCGTCGACGAGCAAGTTGAAGAAGAAGCCAACCTGACCGATGTCCTCTGGACACTCGACATGTGCGGAGGCTCTAAAGGAGCGCTCTACATGGCGGACAAGAAGCTCGGCAAACGCGGCCAGTCATAAATAAAGCCTGTAGGGGTGCCACGATGGAAAAGCTTGTACAACATTTTAAAGATCATAATCTGAGGCCGTCGCAACAGCGTATGGCTGTGATGAAGTATTTGCTCGACCATCACACACACCCCACGGCAGAGACCATCTATGCAGCCCTGTCACCGAACTATCCGACGCTCTCGCGGACAACCGTCTACCAGACATTGGAAAAACTCTACGAGACAGGGCTGGCACAGAAGATCGTAATCGAAGATGGCGAGATGCGCTTTGATGCAGACACTTCCGACCACGGACACTTTAAGTGTGTCAAGTGCGGAGAGGTCTTTGATTTCTTCTACGCCCAAAATCACCCCTTCCCGAAAATGGGAGGATCGTTTGAAATTCAAGAGAAGCACCTCTATTACAAAGGGTTCTGCCCCAAATGTAAATCAGCTTGATTATACTCAAGTAATCAAGTAATGCTAGCTGCACTCACAAAGGAAAACTACCATGATCATGACTCGTCGTTCCTTCACGTATACAATGACTGCCACGACCGCAGCCTTAATGGCAGGCGTCAGCAAAGCGGAAGTTGAAAAAGCTGTCATCACCGATCTTCTCTCCGCTTTCAATGGTGAAAGCAATGCCTCAGCAAAATATACGATGTATGCCCAGAAGTCGAAGGAAGCCGGCTACTTAAGCGTTGCCGCCCTTTTCTCAGCAGCCTCGTTCGCAGAAGGCATTCACGCGCGAAAACATGCCAAGGTCTTAAAGTCGTTTGAAGTCGAGGCAAAGGCGGAAATCAAGTTGCCAGAATGGGTCGATATCAAGACGGCATTGGCGGATGCGATCAAAGGCGAGACGCATGAATCCAAGGAAATGTATCCGGGATTTATCAAAACGGCAGAAGAGAAAAAAATATCAGCGGCTGTACACTCCTTCTCGCAGGCAATGAAGGCAGAGGTCGTCCATGCCGAGTATTACAACACAGCGCTGGCCAACCTTGAAGCCTGGAAAGCGGCAGGCAAGACCTTCTATGTCTGCAGCGTCTGCGGCTTTACGACCAACGATGACAGTATAAAGGCATGCCCCTATTGCGCTGCACCCAAGGCCAAGTTCAAGAGCTTCAATTAAGAATCTTATGGATGGTTATTTGCTGTTACCAATAGCTCGTTGGGTTGGGCTCTTTGCCATGTTCATCATCATCTTCCAGATGCTGTCCATGGGGAAGGGCCGAACACTTGAAACGCTCGTCAACAAACAACGCCTTGTTAACCTCCACCGCAAAGGCGTTTGGTCTATTTTATTCTTGATTCCCCTCCATGCTTCTCTTGTCGTATACGGCAGAAGTCTAGCTTATGAGGATTCGACCCTCACAACGCTTCGCGATTTCTATCTGGACGGACAATGGGGCTCACTGACGGGAATCGGGATTTTGGTTTTACTGTTCGCGCTGACCATGAGCGTCCTTTTTCTATACAAAAAAATACTTTTCCCCGCATTTAAAAGAACTCATTGGCTCATGTATGTCGCGGTTCCGATGCTCTTCTTTCATCAGATCTTCTTTGGACTCGACTTTGTTTCGAGTAAAATCCTATGCGTTTTATGGATAGTACTTTGCTCGGCCGTTGCAGCTGATATCCTCATCTGGAAAGTACGCCTGAAGTTTGCTCGCCGATAACAAAAAAATCACAACGCAAACGGCAAACGCCCCGGTCCTCGCCGATCGAGCCTCGGCAGAATCGACTCCAACCCCGCGATCAGCCTCTCGCGATCCCTCGTTAGACGTCCTTCCAAGGGTACTGGATTTGAGGAGTGATTGGCTCTAAAAACCGTCTGCTCTAACTTCAAGCCGCGCAACAACGCGATCAATTCGCTAATCGCCTCATATTCCGTGACCGTCTGATAGCCTGGAAACATCGAGCACCCCGGAACCTCGACAAAGCGGAGGGCTGAGAGCAGTTTGGGTTGCATCCGGTTGAGCACCCGCGCCGTAGCCTCGGCATGTTGTCCCGATCCTCCGCGACCCCCAAGCCCCAGCAATATCATCACTGAGCACTTCAACCCAACAGCCTGCGCCCTCTGAACCGCTTCGCACATCCCTTCCGCTGTCTCGCCCTTATCCACCTGCTTCAACAGTGCCTCGTCGCCACTCTCAAGTCCCATATAGAGTGTCTGTAACTTGAGCTGTCTCAACTGCATCAACTCTTCAGGCGTTTTCGCCAAGATCGACGAGCCATTCGCATAGAGATTCACCCGGGCCAACGCTGGGAAAAGTCGGTTGATCTCCTCCAACATTCGGCGTATCCGCTCGAACGAGAGCATCATCACATCCCCATCCGCCAAAAAGATGCGCCGTGTCTCCGGATATCGGCGAGATGCCTGTGCAAAGGTCGAAAAGACCTCATCCTCGCTGACCACCCGATAAGGCACCCCCTTGTACATCGCGCAAAAGCGGCAGGTGTTGTGCGGACACCCCAGCGCAACTTGGAAGATCAGACTCTCCGCCTCCGCCGGCGGACGAAACAGACGCTCGGTATACTGCATACTCAACTTTCTCCGCAGACCATTGAAACAAACCGCACGGCCAGGTCGTCCTCGCAAGTGACCTTTTTTTCTTGCCGACGGACCATCACCAGCTTCTGCGCTTCCATGAGAGGCCCGACCGGAATGATCATGCGTCCACCGATCACCAGCTGATTCACCAATTCATCCGGCACCATTTCAGCCGCACACGTCACCAAGATCGCATCAAACGGCGCAGCGTCTTTCCAGCCCTCAACGCCCGTTGCACACCTCACATTCACCCCATCAAAACCCTCAGCCGCGCAAACGCGCTGGGCATGCGCAGACAGTTCTGGAACCACCTCTAAAGACCAGACTTTTACTCCCATAGCCGCCAGCACAGCCGCCTGATAGCCAGACCCCGTGCCAATTTCCAGCACGCGCTCCCCTGGACGAAGTGTTAACCGCGCCGTCATGTAGGCCACAATGTAAGGTTGCGAGATCGTTGCCCGCCAACCAATCGGAAACGGAAAGTCACCGTAGGCGACCATGGGCAACGCCATCTCGGTATCCGGAAAAAAAACCTCGCGTCTGACTTTTCGCATGGCCGCGAGCACCCGCTCATCCGTCACGCCATAGCGCTGGACCTGGTCCACCATCGCCTGTCGCGCCTTCTGCATACTTGCTTCTGATCTATCCTCAGCCTGCTCATTCATACGTACATCCTGTTCCTTGTTGGGTGGCCATAGTGTACACGCCCTCCCCCTACCCCTTCAAGCGCTTTCGGCCAAAAGCAAAAAACGTGTAATTTTCCGCTCTTTTTTCAAAGTTGGGCGTTGACAGGGCCAGCCTATTTTTGGTAATGTGTGCGCCTCTTATGGGACAACAATTACGCAAACGTCTGAAACGTCAACGCCGCGATGCACGCAATAAACGTGTGCAAGCTCGTCTACGTGCAGGCATGAAGAAATAATTTTTTAGGCGCGATGGCCGAATGGTTAGGCAGAGCTCTGCAAAAGCTTGTATAGCGGTTCGATTCCGCTTCGTGCCTCCATCTCATCACCAATGATTTGAGTTTCGACTCAAATCATTGGTTCTTTTTTTTCTCTTTGTCTCGCATGGATGGGGAATATTTTGTTATACTTGATTTTTAACTAGGAAGTAGTCGATGAAGTGTGAAATTTGCCATAACGTAGATGCTCAGCGTGCTATTCGAAAGATTGTAAACAACGAAGAGCAGGAACTCTATGTTTGCAATGCTTGCGCCAAAACGCAGCTTTTGCCTAAGAAACCGGTTGTGCCAGAGGAACCCCCGGTAGATGTCATGGATGTTATCAAGGAAACATTGCCAGAAATTATGGGCATGATTCTTGGGGCAACCGTTGAATTCAGTGGCCGCATCCAATCTATTAAAGATCCTGTCTGTCCTATATGCGGTCTATCCCGTAGCGAATACAAAAAGGCGACACGTCTAGGGTGTGCCCAGTGCTATGAAGCATTTGTAAAGGATCTGGATGGCCTCGTGGATGATATGCATCGCATACCGCGCCACATCGGGAAAGCACCCAAACATCCCGTACCTTCTCAGCACGTATCCTTACTCATGGAGCAATTACGCACCGCCGAGCAGGAGCAACGACAAACCGACGCAGAGGAATTGAAAGTGCGCATTCGCCAGCTTGGCTGGGGTCCCGAACCCACAGAGGAGATGACATAACGATGACGAACCTCGGCTCTATCATTCGGAAACGTTCGAAACGATTAAAGGTGACGCGAATTCCCGCAGAAGATATTCCTATGGGATGTCGTGTACGTCTCGCACGAAACGTGCAATCGCATATTTTCCCCGACCGTGCAACTCCGGGTCAAGCAACCGATGTGCTTAATAAAATCATGAATGTTATTGCCGACACCCATCAAAAAACCTTGCTGGCGGCCATAAAAGATTTTAACGAACAGGAACGGTTAAATCTATTCGAAGCTCATCTCATCAGCAAGGAACTGACGGATCGTGAAACCGCAGGTATCGCGATTTCCATCGACAAGACCATGGTGGTAATGGTCAATGAAGAAGACCATCTGCGCATCCAGGGTTTTGCAAAGGGGATGGACATTGAAAGTGCCTGGCGCAAAGCGGATGTTATGGACTCTTTGTTGGATGAGAAGCTCACGTTTGCCTGGACACCTCGTCTCGGCTACCTCACCGCATGTCCCAGCAATCTCGGCACGGGTATGCGCGCAAGTATTATGCTTCATTTGATGGGGCTGCGCATGACTGGGGAGCTCGAAGCGGTTATCCGCGGCCTTGAACGCATGCGTCTCCTTGTGCGTGGCCTTTACGGCGAAGGCTCTGATTCGTCCGGCCATATTTACCAGATTTCGAACATGGAAACTCTGGGCATGGATGAACAGGCTATCCTCGCACGCATGAAACGAATCTGCGAAGAGGTTGTGCGTCAAGAATGTAATGCGCGGGCACGCATCATCCAGGATTCACCACGTATCGTACAAGATTTTTTTATGCGCTCGCTTTGCTTGTTGCAGTATGTCTTAATGATGCCTTCCGGCGAAGCGATCGAATTGCTGTCGGCCTTGCGTTTTGGCGTTTCAATCGGGCTGGTAACTGGGTTGACCGTAGAAGAGGTCGACGATCTGATGCTCACGGTCCAACCCGGACACCTCATGCGCGAATGCAATGAGATATTGCCGCCGGATAAGCGCGATGAGTTCCGTGCTTTACTGTTAAACCTCCGTTTAGCAAAAGCACACGTAAAAACAAAGTAATTTTCTTATCTTATGCTCTACTGGATCGCACCGTATCTGATAAAAGTGTGGGGACCCTTCCGTTTAATGTCCTCTCACATGATGTTGCTGGCGGCAGGCACGATGATTGCCGGAACAGCAACATGGCTATTGCTGCCCAAACTTTGGAAACTCCTCCCAACAGACAAGGGCAAAATCTTGGCACCGGATGGCGGCTTAAAATCCATCGGTAAACCGACCGGCGCGGGTATGCCGATTTCCTTAGTGCTTTTGCCGGTGACGCTGTTATTTGCGCCACTTCGCCTCCCTGAACTGGGTGTCGTCGTCTGCCTCTATTTCTGCATGGCCTTTGGTTATTTTGACGATCGAAGTCAGCTCCCCTGGGGCGAAATGAAAAAGGGCCTACTCGATATGCTCGTCGCTGTGATCGCCTCTGCCTGCATCTATTGGGCGCAAGGCTCACACCTCTGGCTACCTTTTGTCAAGGAGGCAATCATCATCCCTTTATGGCTCTATCTGCCAGGCGCAGCGATGTTACTCTGGTTTACCATGAACGCAACCAATTGTTCGGACGGTGTAGACGGTTTGGCCGGCACATTGACCTTGTTGTCCCTCTTTGCCCTGGTTGCCCTGTTGTACGGAGTTGTGGGCTACTATCCTGTTGCAAATTATTTGCTGATTCCGCACAATTCAGCAGGCGCGCGCTGGGCCATTCTTGTTGCAATCCATGCTGGCGCATTAGCAGGCTATTTGTGGTTCAACGCGGAGCCCAGCCGTGTACTGATGGGCGACGCCGGCTCCAGGTTGCTGGGTATGCTAGTGGGCGTGGCTGTGTTGGTCGCTGGCAATCCGTTCCTCATCTTCGTGGTCTCTCCCGTCGTGCTCGTCAATGGTGGAACGGGACTCTTTAAACTCGGATTACTGCGTTCGCTACGTCGCATCGGCTTTGATGTGCGTCCCACACACACGCTACATCCTGACGAAGCCACGCAACAGCATGTGCTTGTCAAGGCGTTACACAGTATTCGGTTTCCACTTCATGACCACTGCCGTAAAAACTTGAGCTGGAGCAATGCTCAAGTGCTCATGCGTTTCGCGCTCTTACAAGCCTTCTTGATCCCCCTACTCTTCGTGATCCTCATCAAGATTCGTTAACCCCCGCATGAAAGCCTACCTCTTCATCCTTGGATCCCGCGACCAGCTCACACAGGGAAGTTCTGCGAAGCTGGCATCCGCTGCTGGCATTGCGACTGCGGATCTCGTGATCGTGGACAATCTTGCCGAACGTGCCGTCTCAAATGACCCGTCGCTTTTGTCTTTATTTGATGCACCGATGGAATACATCGCAGGCGCCTCTCGTCCACGCGCAGCGCAAGCTCTACTCTCCTTCGCAAGGGTTGACATCTATGCAAAGCGTATCACCTGGGAGACCTTGTCCTCTAGCGAGCAGGCTCTAAAGGACGAATACGGTGTGCCGTGGTTTCCCGTAATCGACCGCTCGCGCTGTACGGGTTGTGGAACTTGTGCGGATTATTGCCTTTTTTCGGTCTACACGACAGACCCTCAGCGTGAAGCTCCTGAGCGCATTCGCGTGTGCGCACCCTTAAACTGCAAGACCGGATGTCCTGCGTGTTCACGTCTCTGTCCGACAGGCGCGCTCATCTTCCCTTTCTGTGCAGATGCCACGCTCAACGGAAGCATTGAAAACCCGCAACCGCGCACAAAGGAAGATGCGCTTGAATCGCTGGGCGCTGATCCGCACAAGGTGCTTGCTGAACGCCGCGCAAAGAGACGGCTCATCGATCCTGAAAAATTTCAGCAAGCGGAAAAAGACCGCATTCTTTATTCTGGTGTCTTGTGATACATTCCAAAGGAGTTGCCATGAACATGGATTTTGATCTGAACCGCTTCATCCAGCAGAAGGTAACACGCCGCGAGAAAAGTTTGCTAGCGGCGGATTTCGCGCGCTATGATGCTGAACTTCATCATCGGATTGACAACAAGCGCGTGCTTGTCATCGGTGGCGCAGGTTCCATCGGCTCGCACTATATCAAGGCGCTCCTGCGGTTTAACATTGCTTCGCTCTGCGTCGTCGATATCAACGAAAACGGACTCACGGAACTGGTGCGCGACTTGCGCAGCGCAGGTTGCTACACTATCCCAAAAGATTTTATCACCTACCCCGTTAATTTTGGGGATCGCGTATTTGAAAAACTTTTCCGTGCGCAAGGCCCCTTTGACATCGTTGCGAACTTCGCTGCGCATAAGCATGTGCGAAGCGAAAAAGATATTTTTTCCATTGAAGCCATGATGGAAAATAATCTCCTACGCGCACGCGGACTGCTCGATCTGCTGATGGAAAAACCGCCACAGCACTTCTTCTGTGTTTCAACAGACAAGGCCGCTAACCCTGTAAACATCATGGGCGCGAGCAAGAAGCTTATGGAAGAGCTCATCATGGCCTATGCGGATCGGTTGCCGGTGAAGACTGCGCGTTTTGCAAACGTTGCCTTTTCAAACGGAAGCTTACCCGTGGGCTTCCTCGACCGCCTCAACAAACATCAGCCGTGGTCATGTCCGCTGGGCATTCGGCGCTTCTTTGTCTCGCCGATCGAATCCGGCGAACTCTGCCTGATGGCCTCCATCATGGGTCAAAGCGGCGACATCGTCTATCCTAAGCTAGACGAAGCGCGTGACATGATCCCCTTTGACCAAGTGGCCATCGACTTGCTCCAGGCGCGGGGCATGGAACCGGACCCCTGCTCATCCGAAGAGGAAGCGCGTGCCAAATGTCGAGCATTGTCCACATCCTCTTCGCCCCAAAAATGGCCCGTCTACTTCTTCGCCTCCGACACGAGCGGCGAGAAGACCTTCGAGGAGTTCTTTGTGCCAGGGGAAACCCTGGACACTACGACCTTTGTCAATCTAGGCGTGGTCAAGAATGCGCCGCGCAGAAAGCTGGCTGAAATCGATACAATCTTCAACGCCCTGCGTGCCTCCTTCGCCAAACCTCACGTCAGCAAAACAGACATCGTCGAGGTCCTCAAAGACTACCTTCCCAACTTCTCTCACATCGAGACCGGCAAATCCCTCGACCAGAAGATGTAAAACTGATCGACTCAAACAACATCTCTTTTTGAGCCAATCAGAGATGTATGATTGGCTTGTGTTTCATAGATTGAATAAAAGAACCTTGTTTTTCACATTATTACCGAACGTTTTTCTGTCGAGCTGACACTCACTGGATAGACAAACCATTCAGCTATTGAAAAATAGGGATGGGTTCATAACATCAAACCCAACAAGGAGTTTCATGAACGTATTCAGCAATCGAGTAACCTTAATTGTACTACTCGGCTTTACTGCGAGCCTCTGCAGAGCCGTTGAACCCGTGGCTACAGACAGACCTGCGCCCAGCCATGAAAGCTTTACATCGTCTCAGATCGATTTGGAGTTTCGTCTGATCGAAGCGCCTAAAACAATTTTCGACGCTGTGTTTGGACAGAAAAAAGGGGAGACCTTCTCAGGCGAAGTGCCAGAGACAACGCTTCGGACGTTATTAGAAACAAAGGAGGCGGATATTTTGTCCGCGCCTCGCATCTGTACACTAGAAGGACAGACTGCTCAAATCAAGATCGCCAATGAAATCCAGTATGCTTCTGGTTTTCGTTTCAATGCAACAAACGGTCTTTATGAACTGGAGAATAAAAAGATGGATCTCGGGATTTTTGTCACCGTCGTGGCAACACCCTACCCGTATGACCCTGAACGTCTACACGGCGCGGCAGAAATCTCCTATTCTCGGCTCCTCAAGATGCAGGAGCAAACCTTCACGCCCCAAGGAACAGAAAAAAACTTGATCTTGCAAAATCCGACGATTTCAACCACCTCTTTGACGGCAGCCTTTGATATTCAGAGCGGCAAAACGATCGTATTAGGAAGACTCGACAGCGATGAAGGAACGGTTCCTCCGAAACAAACATATATCCTGCTCAAGGCGAATGTCGTTGCCTCCGAAGAAAGTGCGCTCATCGCTAAACTCAAGAAAAAAACCTTCAGCGCGTGTTTGAAAAACGCCCCCCTTTCAGAGGCCATGGTTCTTCTAAACAAGCAAGCAGAACCCTTAACGATCAGTTTTTCCTATATACGACCAGCAGGCGATGCCGCGAACAAGGAGAATCTAATCACCCTTTCCCTAAACAAGGTTACCCTCTACGATGCCGTCCGATTAATCGCCAACATCGCAGGAGCCTCCATCCGTATCCAGGGAAACACTGTGTTATTTATCTCAAAGTAGCGCCATGTCCATGGACACCACATCCTTTGAGGCATGGGTCAACCAGTATCGGACGCGGATTTATCGGGCTGCTTGCCTGCTTCTGGATAATCCGCACGATGCTGAAGATATCACGCAACAGGTATTCATGGAAGCCTGGCGAGGAGGCTCACAATTCAAAGGACGTTCGGATCCCTTTACCTGGCTTTATACTATCCTGAGAAGAGCGTGCGCCCGTCATCGTCGGCGACACTGGTGGAGAATCTTCGGCCAGCAGACAGAATCCTATGAAACACTCCTTGCCCAGTCACCAGCAATCACGCCAGCTCCCTGCGAGGAGAGTAGCTTGGCAGATGATATCCGAACGGTGCGACTGATCCTTCGCGAGCTGTCGACTGCACTCCGAGAGGTACTTATCCTTCGATATGTGGAATTCTACACAGTCTCCGAAATCAGCCATCTGCTGAAGATCCCTGAAGGCACGGTCAAGTCACGAATCCACTATGCATTGAAGGTTGCCGCGCATCACTGGCCCAAGGAGGAAAAACCATGAACACTCGAGTGTCAGAAGAAGAGCAAGAGCAGACCGAAAACCGTTTAGCAAAAGCACTCATGGCTGTAGCATTTTTCTATGAACAGCAAGAGCCTGCTTCGCTCAAAAAAACCTGTCAGGCCGTCCGCCTCCCCGAACACATGCGGACTAGAATCTATCAACCCCTGAGATGGGCTGCAGCCGTAGCTGTCGCTGGTGCCACTCTTGTGTGGCCACTCTATCTCCAACGAAAAGATAAACCCACTCAACTCGATTTCCTGAACCGCCCCTGCTCAGTCTCGCCCTTGATCGACCGGGCGGCTCTTTACGCCGCACTGCCCGTCATCCCCCCTCCACCGCATCTCGTTCCTACGCCCGTAAGCGAACATCGCTGATGCATTACGGGATCCGTGCTTTGAGGATGGGCTCGACCCGGCAATCTTTGTTGATGTCGTAGAAATAAATTACTGACCGCTTTTGAACGCTTCTCGCCCACGTGGGTCAACCAAGAAAATAACCAGAAAAACATCATAGACAGATGCGGGAGGGCATGATATCATTTCACTAGCATCCCATAGGGGATGAAAACAGGCACTCCGCCCCCTTTCCCCCATT
>JBAXOG010000063.1:0-26430 GCA_037133395.1 bacterium
GCGCCCCCTGTCTAACTTACTCTGCCAAAGTCTAACTTACTTTGTCCATTGACCTATATTCACTAACAAAGCACATTCTATTTGGCTCTTCTGGCGCAGATGTGGTTTAATATCGCTAATAACAAACAAGAGGGGAATATAATGAACCAAACACATTTGATCACGTGCATTCTGTTAAGCACAACTATTTTTGCGAATGCACAAAACTGGTATCGCGGCAATCTGCATGCGCATTCCTATTGGAGCGACGGCAATACATTTCCTGAACTTGCTGTGTATGAATACAAGGCGAATGGATATCAGTTCCTCTGTCTTTCTGACCACAACGCCGTCCAGATGGATACAAACACATGGAAGGAAATCAAAGACAGCAAGAGCACTATTCCAACCAATATCGAGTTGATGAAAAAAACGTTTGGCGCAGATTCCGTCACCACAAAAAGCGCAATAAAACGAGTAAAAGTGACCTTAAGTGATGGCAAAATGAAGTTCGTTGAGAAAGAGGTCATTACCCATGTCAAATTAGTACCCTTTGACGAACTCGCCAAGCAATTCAATGAACCGGGAAAATTTCTACTGATGCCTGGGCATGAGATCAACAATGTGGTGGGAGGTCGCACACTCCATTCCAATGCCCTCAACATCCGGACAAATCAACCCTTCATCCAAAAAGAGACTGTATCGAAGGCTGTTCAAGCACAGTTGGATGGGTTACAGAAAATTGCAGAAACCTCCAAGACCCCCAATCTGCTGATCGTGAATCATCCAGCCTGGCCTTTTTTTGACGTTGATCCTGAAATGCTCGCAGAAATCAAAGGTCTGCGCCTCTTTGAACTGTGCAATGCTTCTGCGGCACCCGCCCAACATGACTTGAATCTAAGGATGTGGACCTGCGAGAGTTTCTTCGATATTCTCACAACACTCCGCCTAAAAAAAGGCTGGGAACCTGTCTACGGGACAGCCTCCGATGACGTACACAACTACGCCCCCGACCGTCAGCCAACCGATGTCAATAAATGCTACCCTCGTCAAGGATGGATCGTGGTCCGAGCAAAGGAACTCAGCAACACGGCGCTGATTGAAGCCCTCCAGAAGGGAGACTTTTACGCCTCAACAGGAGTCACGCTTGACTCTCTTGAATTTAACCCGTCAAAAAAAACACTCGCTGTCAAAGTCAAACCCGAGGCTGGCGTGACCTACACTATCCGCTTCAACGGTTCCCCTCGCGATGTTAACATTGTTCCGCAGAACACCGAGGAAGAGGTCCAACTGAAGAAAGCCATGAAGAAGCGCTATGTGCGGGTCTATGAAAAACGCTTAGGCCACGTGCTGCAGACTGTTGAGGGAACAGAAGCATCCTACACCCTCAAAGACACAGACCTTTATGTGCGAGCAACCATCACATCCTCCAAGAAGGCTCTTCCTCCAGAGAGTTATGAACCAAAATTTGAAACTGCCTGGACACAACCCTGCTTTATAAAATAGGCTTTTTCAGAAAGAACACCCTTTTAAACAAGTCTTGCGAGTGTGTCTTCATCCAAGAGACAATAGAAAATAGCGGCGAACTACTCTCTAATACATTTTAAATCAAGGTGTTACCACTCCTCCATCCTCATTCCTACCTCCTCCCTCGGGTATTTATCCAACAAAGTTGAATCGCACCCGGCGGAGCTCTTCTCCTTGACTTTTAGGTGAGTGCGGTTAAACTAATTCCAATCATAAAGTATTAAAACTAATTACGACACAGGTTTATAGAGGAGAGATTATGCGTTATATGTCAATGGCTGCTGCACTGGTTATTGCTTTGAATTTTACGATACAGGTGCGGGCCGAACGCCCAATTACGGAAGGCGCGAAGGTCGGGGAATGGACCATGGACTTTGAGGCAGCCAAAGCGCTTGCCAAAGAGAAAAACCTGACGATGTTGATGAATTTCACGGGAAGCGACTGGTGCGGCTGGTGCAAGCTGATGGATAAGACTGTCTTTTCAACTGACGACTGGAAGCATTACGCAAAAGACAAACTCGTCCTCGTTTTTATTGATTTTCCCAAGGACAAAAAATTAGTCCCGGAAAAACGTGCTGAAGCCAACAAGACCCTCAGTGACAAATTTGAAGTGCAGGGCTATCCCACGTACATCTTGTTAGCATCTGATGGCGAAAAACAACTCGGACGTCTCAGTGCGTCACGCGACGCCACATCTGCTAACTTCATTCGCGGTATCAAAAAATATACCGAGTGGCCGGCAAAGATTGCTAAATTGATCCCCGAAGATAAGGTGATTTACGACAAGGCCAAGGCAGGCCAAAAGGCTATTGAAAAGGAATTGAAAGCGTGGCTTGAAACAAAGCCAGAACAGAATGACGAAAATAATAAGAAATTCACAGGCTTCACGGAACGTATGAAAGTTTCCGAGAAGGAAATTGCTGATCTAATCGAAAAACAGAAATAAGGAATTATACCATGACACCTAATACCTTGATTGCATTCGCAGTGAGCACGACTGTGCTCTTTTCAGTAACAAACGGTCATGCGGTCGACTCCATACCAGTAAAAGCCTCCAATCAGATTGCTGTTCATGTGGGAAAACCAGGCGCAGAGGTGAGCCCTTATTTGTGGGGCATCTTCTTTGAGGATATCAACCTCTCCGCAGACGGCGGTATTGTTCCTGAACGTGTCCGGAACCGCTCGTTCGAAGACGGTGGCAAAGTGGACCCCTGGTCTGTGATTGCTGATGCCAGCGCAAAAGTTGACATGAGCATAGAGAGTGATCTGCCCGTCAGTGCCAAAAATCCGCATTCACTCAAAGTGGCAATTGCTAACACCGGAAGCCAACGAGCAGGCATAGCCAATTCAGGGTATTATGGCATGTCCTTTGAAAAGGGCGAAGATTATTTCGTCTCGTTCTTTGCGCGAGCAATTGCGCCATTTAAGGGTCCTTTGACGATCACACTCGAAAGCACCAACGGCATGGTCATTGCTAAAAATGAGATCAAGACGCTGACAGACGTCTGGGCCCCCTATTCATTTGAGCTTTGCGCTAAAAAGACAGATCCTGTTGCACGTTTGGTGATCAGCACAACCAGCTCGGGCACATTCTGCCTCGACATGGTCTCCGTTATGCCAGAGACGACATGGAAGGATCATGGCCTGCGTCCGGACCTCTGCGAGATGCTGGCAGGACTTAAGCCGGCCTTCATGCGCTTCCCGGGCGGCTGCTGGGTGGAAGGAACCACCATGGCCGAGTCCTATCGCTGGAAACAGACCATCGGTGACCCTGCAGAGCGCCGCACCCAATTTAACCTGTGGCAATACCACGCGACACATGCGTTGGGATATCATGAATACCTTCAACTCAGCGAAGATTTGCATGCGGAGCCTCTGTTTTGCATCAATGTCGGTATGTCGCACAAGGAGAACGTGCCTATGGACAAGATGGGTGAGTATGTACAGGATGCGCTGGATGCCATTGAATACGCAAACGGGCCTGTCACCAGCACGTGGGGCGCCGTGCGTGCAAAGGCCGGGCATCCCAAGCCGTTTAACTTGAAGTTCCTGGAAATTGGCAACGAAAATGGCGGACCAGCCTACCACGAGCGCTTTGCGCTGTTCAATGATGCCATCAAGACGCGCTATCCCGAAATTAAACTCGTCGCAAACCATTGGTCAGGTGGTTTCCCCAAGAATCGTCCTATCGAAATAGTCGACGAGCACTATTACAACAATCCTGAATTTTTCATGAACAATGCCAAAAAATATGACTCCTACGACCGTCAAGGACACAAAGTGTTTGTCGGCGAATATGCAGTCACGCGTAACACGGGACAGGGCAGTTTGCGTGGCGCCATTGGCGAGGCTGCTTTTATGACCGGTATGGAGCGCAACTCAGATGTGGTCTGCATGGCCGCATACGCGCCGCTCTTCGTAAACATTCATCATCGCAGATGGAATCCGAATCTGATCAACTTCGATAGCTCAAAGGTTTATGGCATTCCCTCTTACTATGTGCAGAAACTGTTCAGCGAACATACCGGGGCAGCAACGGTTCCAGTCGATGTGACCTGCTCGAACACCGAGGGCGAATCGATTGTCGGCCAAGTGGGCGTCGGAACATGGAGCACGCAAGCTGAGTTCAAAGATATCGTTGTCACAGGCAATGACGGGAAGGTGCTCTACTCCTCTGACTTCACGAAGAACGCGAAGAAGGGATGGAAGTTCCCGACAGGTGGCGAGTGGACAGCGACTGACGGTGTGCTGCGACAGACATCCAACACCAATGGCGCGCGTGCTGTGATCGGGGATGCCCAGTGGAAGAATTATACCTTGACGCTCAAGGCACGTAAACTAAGCGGCCATGAAGGTTTCCTAGTCCTCTTTGGCGTGCAAGGACGCGGCACAAACAAATCCTGGTGGAACATTGGCGGCTGGGGAAACAAGCGGCATGCGCTCGAAGCAGGTGGTATTGATGATGCGTCGGTTGATGGCTCCATCGAAACAGGCCGCTGGTATGACATCAAAGTCGAGGTGAAGGGCGGATCTGTAATTTGCTCACTAGATGGAAAGGTCATACACGCCGTCAAGACGCCTGCGATGAAGTCTTTGTATGCTTCTGCAACGATCACCAAAAACAACGACGAAGTCATTGTGAAGGCCGTCAACGTGGATCCGAATCCGCAGGCTGTTAATATTGTACTCGACGGTGTTACCCAGGTGAACAGCAAGGCGAAAGCATGGGTCTTGACCTCAGATGATCCCATGGCGGAAAACACCATTGACAACCTCACAAAGGTCGTGCCGAACGAGACGACGTTGCGCAGTTCCGGCAACACCCTTACGCACACCCTGCCTGGCAACTCGCTGACCGTGTTACGCTTCGGCATCAAAAAATAGCTAATCAGCCCTATTCTTCAATCCATAATAGTGTGTTGATACTTGCAACCCATACAAAAAAAACAGGAACTGCGCCCTTCTTTCTTTTCTGTCCTGTTTTCAGCTTTTCTTTTACCCCTGCTTATGGTAAAAATAATGGCTTTTCATAGTGCAATAGGTGTTTGCACACGCTAGGGATTTTTACGTGTACCTTAAACAGATTGAAATAACCGGTTTTAAAAGCTTTGCGGACAGAACGCGCCTGCAGTTTGAACCTGGCATGATAGCCATTGTCGGTCCGAACGGCTGCGGGAAAAGCAATGTGTCGGATGCGATTCGCTGGGTGTTGGGCGAGCAGCGGCCCACGGCCTTGCGTTGTGCAAAGATGCCAGATGTCGTGTTCAACGGAACAGACACTCGCAAACCACACGTCATGGCCGAAGTCTCCATTACCTTTGCCGACTGCGAAGGCATCCTTGAAAGCGAATTCAACGAGGTCACCATCACACGTCGCGTCTTCCGTTCAGGCGAAGGCCAATATTTCATCAACAAGAACCCTGCCCGCCTCCGAGACATTCATCGTCTGTTCATGGGCACCGGTATCGGCACGACCTCCTACTCGGTCATGGCGCAAGGTCAGATCGATGCCATCCTTTCTTCAAGACCGGAAGACCGCCGCGCCGTATTCGAAGAAGCCGCCGGCATTACCAAGTTTAAGGCAGACCGAAAAGAAGCCCTACGCAAGATCGAACAAACGGAAGCGAACCTGCTCCGCCTCGCAGACGTCATCCGTGAAGTGAAGCGCCAAATTGGAACGCTCCAACGTCAAGCCGGGAAGGCCCAAAAGTATAAAGAACTGCGCGACGAGTTGCGCGGTCTTGATATTTTTCTGACCCGTCGGCGTTTAGGCGCCTTGGATATTCGCGTCCGCGAATTAGAGACATCCATCCATGACCTCTCCGATTTACTCGTCGAGCACCAGACGAATGTTGCAGAATCTGAAATGGAATCCGCAACCATTCATAGCCTCATCCATGAAATCGAAGCGCGTATTGCGGTGTTGACTGAACAGGCGACGCAAGCGGACAATCGTTACGTGCGTGCTCAGGAAGTGATCAAAGTCAATGAACAGCGCATGGAAGAGTATCGCGCATGGTCGGAACGCGACAACCGCGAAATCACGGACACCCAGACGCAAATCGAGCAAATCCATCTTCAACTCGAGTCCCTTGCCCAGAAGCGCGAATTGATGCAGCAGGCTTCTGAAGTTGGAAAGCTAAAACTCGAAGAGACGCAATCACGCTTCGATGTACACAAGACGCAAATTGATCAGACTCGCTGGCAGCTGCAACAAAATCGACAGAAGTCTCTTGAGTGCGAACGTCGTACCGCCCAGATCCAACAAACGCTTTCAGAAATGGAGTTGCGTCAACGTGAACTGATGATGAAGCGCGACCGCCTCTCATCGGAACACCGCCAGCTCGAAGAGAATCTTTCTCGCGTGGAAGGTATCTGTACAGAAGTCAATGGGCGTCTAGCGACCTACCGTGATGCCGTCGATCGGGTGCAAGATCGTTTTGAGACACTCGATTCGGAACGTAGCGAAACCACCGCTGAATTACGTACGTTGCAGGAACAAACCTCGCGCATTCAATCCGAAGTTGCTGCAAAGCGCGCACAAGTCGACCTGCTCAATGATCGTCGCGAATCATCTGAAGATTATGCGGCGGGATCGAAGATGATTCTTGATCCGTCGAATCCGCTCTCCTTGGATACACAAAGCATCCTGGGCACCCTAGCAGACAAATTTAATGCCGCGCAGGATATGCGCCTTGCCCTCGAAGCCGCACTCCGTGCATGGCTGGATGCTATCGTCGTCCGTGATGCGGAAGCTGCACGTACCGTTGTTGCCGTGCTGCTGGCAAAAGGAACGAGCGCCGCTGCAAAACTGATTATCGCCAACGAAGAAGCGCACACAGATAACACACCCCTTGCCGTTCCTGAGTCTGTCGGCTTGTCATATCTTTTAAAGCATATCACCGTTGCCAACGACTTTGACACCGCTGCTCGCCGTATGCTGGGTCACGTTCTCTTGGCTGAAAGCCTTGCGGACGTTCCCAATCCCTTGCCTCCTGGCATCAGCGTTGTGACGCGTAACGGCGCAATCTTCCATGCGGACGGTACGGTTGAAGTTTGGATGCCAGATAGCCAAGTCTCCAGCCCCCTCGCACGTCACATTCTCGTCGCGGATACTGAGACGCAGCTTACGGTCCTTGAAGAGGTGCTTGCTAAGAATTGCACACGCTTGGAATCCTTGAGTTCACGAACCAACGAATTGACAACGCTGATCAATCAGACACGCCAGGAACTTGACGAGAATCGCCGTAAAGCCGCCCAGACAGAGGGCGAACACCAGACCATCAGTCGCGATGCCGAACGCGCACGAGCACGCCTCCAGCAGGTTTCTGTTGAGCGTGACAGTCTCACGTTGCAAACCGCGGGAGATGAAGCAACCAGCGATCAATTGATGGCGGAACTCAAAGAGGTCACGGCCACACGAAACCAGCTCATCGAAGAAACGGCAGATCAGTCTACATGTCTACATGAGATGGAAATCACCTATGGAGACCTCTCGCAACATTTGACCGAATGCCGTATCCAGATGTCAAGCATCTCGCAACAACTGGAACACACCGCCTCCCAGGCTGATGCATTCCAGACGCGCATTGACGAACTCGACCGCACAATTCAAGGGCGTGCACGCGGCGTGATGTCCTACGATGAAAGCATTGCCCGACTGGACAAGGAAAACGACACGCTCGAAGCCAATCTCGAACCCATGAAGCTGGAAGCGGAAGTTCTACACCACACGATCGAAAACACTCGCCGCGAACGTGCCGGTCATCAACGTAGCCTGGAAAAGAACGAAGCGATTCTCTCTGAACGTCGGCGTGCGCTCGAAACGCTTCGCGACAACAAGAACAAAGCCGAGGTCGATGTCGCGGAATCGCGCATGAAACGGCAAAATCAGATCGACCACATTTACAACGAATACGGTCTTTTACCGGACGAACTTATGGCGCATCCAGATCCCACATGGAAGGGCGGACAACCCCCCGTTCCGGAGATCGAAGCGCGTGCGGCTGAACTCAGTTCCGAAATTCAAGCGCTCGGTCCGGTTAATCTTGTGGCAATCGAAGAATACAAGGAACTTGAAGAGCGTTACACGTTCCTTCGTGCACAGGAAGATGATCTTCTTAAGTCGAAGGAGCAGATCATCCAGCTCATCGGCATGATCAACACCAAGTCGAGCGAACTGTTTCAAACGACCTTTGCGCAAGCAAACGCAAACTTTGAAAGCATGTTCACCAAGCTCTTTAATGGCGGACAAGCCAAGCTCGTGCTCCTTGAAAACACAGAAGATCCGCTCGAATGTGGCATCGAGATTATTGCGCGTCCTCCGGGAAAACGGCCTCAATCCGTAACCTTGCTTTCTGGCGGTGAGCGAACGATGACGGCGGTCAGCTTGCTCTTCGCCATCTTCATGATCAAGCCTGCTCCATTCTGTATGCTCGACGAACTGGACGCCGCACTTGACGACAGCAACATCGGTCGCTTCGTGCTGGCTCTGAAAGAATTCTTGGTACACTCGCAATTCCTGATTATCACGCATAACCAGCATACCATTGCCGGCTCTGACATTGTTTACGGTGTCACCCAGCAGGAAAAGGGCATCTCAAAGATTGTCTCCATGCGGTTGCGCGAGATCGGAAATAAAGAACTCGACCTTGGCACACCTCAGGAAAACATTCCGACCGTTGAAGTCGAAGCTGAGAAAAAACCAAGGAAGAGTCGATTAAAAAAATCATCCGAACAACAGGAACAACCTGAAGAACAGAAAGAGGAGGAACAGACATGAAACAATTAGTAGCACTTGCAGCCACCGTCAGCGCATCCATGATGCTCACCGCATACGCAGCGACCCCAACTGATGCTCCAAAGAAACCGCGCACCATTGTCGTCTGGTCGGAAGGAACAGCGCCTAAGAATATCTATCCAAACGATATTAATGCCGTGATTGTTGAAGGTCTCAAGGTAGACAAGCGCTTTGCAAACGACACGATCATTGCAGCCTCTATTACCGATCCGGATCAGGGCATCAACGATGAATTGCTCGCCAAGACCGATGTGCTCCTCTGGTGGGGACACAAGAAGCACGGGCAAGTCTCTGACGCCTTGCCTGCAAAAATCAAGCAGCGCTGGATGGATGGCAAGATGGGGTTCATCGGCTTGCACTCGGCTCACTTTGCAAAGCCCAACAAGGCTCTGATGGGTACTGCGTGCTCCTTTAGCTGCTACAAAGGCGATAGCACAACAACCAAGGTCACGATTACCGACCAGAAGCACCCGATTGCGGAAGGCGTTGCCGAGACGTTCACGGTTGCTAACAGTGAGCGCTACGGAGACCCCTACATCGTGCCAGCAGGATATACGAGCATGTTCGATGGGCTCTCGACGCTCAAGGACGGCAAAACCGACAACGCAAAGATGGGGTATGCTTGGGAGAGTGTCAATGGCTCCAAGAGCCGCTTCTTCTACTTCCAACTCGGCCACGAAACCAATCCTATTTACTTTGACGTGAACGTCCGCAAAATCATTGCGAACGCAACCCTCTGGGTCATGCCGAAGTAATCAGAAAACATAAAAAAGGACTATATCTTATGAACATTCCATTCAAAGTTGATCTTACTGGTAAAGTTGCCGTTGTCACAGGCGGTGGCGGTGTTTTATGCAGCGCGTTCGCTAAAGCGCTTGCTGAATGCGGAGCAGCCGTGGCGGTTGCAGACCTCAAGTTGGAAGCTGCCCAGCGCGTAGCGAATGAAATCACAGCATCCGGCGGCAAAGCGATTGCTGTTGCGTGTAATGCCCTTGATAAGGCAAGCCTCGAAGCCGCCAACGCGGAAGTCGAAGCCAAGCTCGGGCCTGTCTCCATTCTCATTAACGGAGCTGGCGGCAATCATCCTAAGGGCACGACATCGATGGAATATCTCAATCCGGATGATCTGCTCAAGGAGAACCGCGACTTCATCACCTTCTATGACCTCGACCCCAAAGGCATTGAGTTCGTCTTCAACCTCAACTTCCTTGGCACGCTCATGCCCTCTCAGGCCTTCACCAAGAAGATGGCTCTGAACCGTTCAGGCGTGATTATCAATATCTCCTCCATGAACGCCTTCTGTCCGCTGACAAAGATTCCTGCTTACAGCGGCGCCAAAGCAGCAGTCAGCAACTTCACGCAATGGATGGCCGTCCATATGGCTAAGGCCGGTATCCGCGTCAACGCGATTGCGCCCGGCTTCTTCCTGACGGATCAGAACCGTGCGTTGCTAACCAATCCGGATGGTTCGCTCACACCACGTTCCGACAAGATTCTCTCACATACCCCGATGGGCAAGTTCGGCGAATCGGACGATTTGCTCGGCGCATTGCTCTGGTTGGTCTCGGACAAGGCAGCCGGTTTCGTCACAGGCGTCATCGTGCCTGTTGACGGTGGTTTTTCCGCATACAGCGGTGTGTAAACAAACGAAACTATAATTTTTCTCACAGAGACACAGAGAGCACAGAGAAGATTTATAAGAAATATTCGTGTTTTTTGTGTGTTTCGTGGGAAAAAATTTAAAGTTGTAGACAAAGGCGAGTAACTGAGCTTGCCAGAAAAGGAACATCATGGCTAAGAAAGCAGATATCGGACTCATCGGTCTTGCCGTCATGGGCGAGAACCTCATTTTGAATATGGAAAGCAAGGGCTATACCGTCGCTTGCTTCAACCGAACGGTTGAAAAAGTTGATGCCTTTGTCACAGGGCGTGCCGCAAAGAAAAAAATCATCGGCTGTCATTCCGTAAAAGAATTGGCCGACAGCCTCAAGAAACCGCGTCGCGTCATGATCATGGTCAAGGCGGGATCCGCGGTCGACCAAACGATCGAATCCCTCCTGCCAGTCCTCGAAAAGGGCGACATCATTATCGACGGTGGCAACAGCCACTTCCCGGACACGATCCGCCGCACCCAGTACTTGGCTGAAAAGGGTCTGCGCTTCATCGGCACCGGCGTGTCGGGTGGCGAAGAGGGCGCTCTCTTAGGCCCGGCTATCATGCCTGGCGGCGATGTCAAGGCATGGCCGTATGTGAAGGATATCTTCCAGGACGTCTCCGCAAAGACTGACAAGAAAGAACCCTGCTGCGCATGGATCGGTCCGGATGGCGCAGGTCATTTCGTCAAGATGGTCCACAACGGCATTGAATACGGCGACATGCAGCTCATCTGCGAAGCGTACGACCTGATGTTTCGCGGCCTCGGCATGAGCGCCAAGGAGATGCAGAAGGTATTCGCCAAGTGGAACAAGGGCGTACTGGACAGCTACCTGATTGACATCACCCAGGAGATCCTGAAGGTGTCAGATGACGAGACGGGCAAACCGCTGGTGGATGTCATCCTCGACACCGCCGGGCAGAAGGGCACAGGCAAGTGGACCTCCACGGCAGGCCTCGACCTCGGCGTCGGCATCCCTCAGATAGCTGAGGCTGTCTTTGCACGCTGCCTCTCCGCGATCAAGGATGAGCGCGTCGCAGCTTCTAAGGTGCTCAAGTATAGCTCCAAAGCTAAAGTGGACAAGGCCCTCCTGGTCAAGCAACTGGAACAGGCTGTCTATGCCTCCAAGATCTGCTCGTACGCACAGGGCTATCAGCTCATGCGCGCCGCGGCCAAGGAATACAAGTGGAAGTTGAACTATGGCGAGATCGCACTGGTCTGGCGTCAGGGTTGCATCATCCGCGCACGTTTCCTCGGAAACATCCGCGATGCCTTTGACACCAATCCTGAACTCGCCAACCTCCTCTTGGACCCCTACTTCAAGAAGGTGGTCATCAAGGCGCAGGACGCCTGGCGCGCTGTCATCAAGACGGCTGTCGAACTCGGCATCCCGGTTCCGGCCATGAGCACGGCGCTGAATTATTTCGACGCCTACCGCAGCGAACGCCTCCCGGCTAATCTGCTCCAGGCACAGCGCGACTACTTCGGCGCACACACCTTCGAGCGTGTGGACAAGCCCCGTGGCGAATTCCATCACCACATCTGGACGGAAAGCGGAGGCAACACCGCCGCTTCCACGTATGTAGTCTAAGCGCATCGCGCAATCATGAAAAAAATCCTCGCCCTTTACGCAGGCGGGGATTTTTTCTTTATGCGACCACAAAGTGGTCACATGAACATGGTTAAAAAAAGGTTCTTTGTTTGACTCCATCCAGATGATCATGCATACTGATACCCTCTTTAAAAGCCACATGAACTCACCCCCACAAACAGGCTGTAAACCACCTTGGATCCGGGTACGACTCGGAACGCAATCAGGCCTCTATCAGGCTACGCACGAGCGGCTGCGCGCACATGGACTTCATACCGTCTGCGAGGAAGCACTCTGTCCTAACAAAGGACGTTGCTGGGCGCATGGACGTGCAACCTTGCTGATCCTCGGCGACCGCTGTACGCGCGGTTGTAGATTCTGTAACGTCGATAAGCGAACCGTTCTGCCGCCTGATCTTCAAGAGCCAGCCCGAGTAGCAGCCGCGGTACGTGACACGCAATTGAAAGAGGTGGTCATCACCTCGGTGACACGCGATGATTTGCCGGACGGCGGTGCCACGCTCTGGGCTGAGACCGTACGCGCTATACATGAGGCTGTGCCCGGTATGCTCGTTGAAGTACTGGTCCCTGATTTCGGCGGCGACCCCGCAGCCATTGACATTGTCATCCAAGCCAAGCCGGAAGTCTTTGGGCATAATCTGGAGACCGTGCCACGCCTCTACCCGCACGTCCGCGCACAGGCAGACTATGCGCGTTCACTTGCAGTACTGAAGCTAGCCTCAGACGCAGGACTGATCACCAAGACAAGTCTTATGCTTGGCCTCGGGGAAACTATGGACGAGATCGAAGCGGTCATGCGCGATGCGCGACAGGCCGGATGCCATATTTTTTATGCCGGCCAATATCTCCAGCCCAGTCCGCGCCACGAGCCTGTGGCACGTTATCTGGAACCAGCAGAGTTCGAACAGATTCGCGACAAAGCCTACGCCATTGGCTTCAACTTTGTTGCCAGCGAACCTCTGGTGCGCAGCTCCTATCACGAAGAGGGTCAAAGCACCTTTGTCCGCAGCTTACACTGACAATCCGAGTCCTTCATCCGACACATTCAGAAATCGGACATCGGGAAGGTCAGTGCATTCCGAAATACGCTTTGCGACCAAATCAACCAGCAGGCGATCAAATCCAAGAGGCATGCCCATCACAAGCCTGATCGACGGGTAGGCCTTACCAATATCTTGCATCATGACGGGAATATCCAGTTTAATATGAACGCCTTCATTCAAAAAGTACGGCAACACTAAAACAGTCTTAGCCCCATTCGTCACAACACGTTTAAAGGTCTCCAGAAAATTGGGTCGCATCAGCGACATATTACAGGTCGTCACCTGCGGATAACGTCCCGATGCCTGCAATGCTTGGGAAATTTTTTCCATCGACTGCGCTGCGCCGGGCACACGACTGCCATGTCCAATCAGAATAATGGCATCAAATGCTTCGGAAGACGAAACAGATTCACAACCCGTTTGCTTCGCCAGTCCGCATAACGCATGAATGATGCTGACAGCCAACGGACTTCCGCCGCGCGTTCCATCAACGATCATGTAGGGAACATCCAACTGTTTCAGTTCGTTCTTGCTCTCTTGGACATGCACGAAACCGACTGGCGCACCAATCACTAAAGCAGGCCGTACCCCCTCCTCAATCATCATTCGGCTTAATTCGAGCAGGGCTGTCGGTGCATTACCAAAAACGCAAATAGCACCATTCAACATTGCCTTGGACTTGCGAATCGCCAACACAGACCGAGGCAGGTTGAGCGCCTTCGCTTCTGTAGCCACATCACTGTCGGCTATTGGACAAATAATTTTATTTGGCTCATACTGCCCACATGCGGATCGCAAGCGCATCTGAGAAAGCCCCGCACGAATCATGTTGGAATCCACATAGATCATCGCCCCGTTGCGCAAAGCGGCTATCCCTGATTCAATGGCCGTCGGACTGAACTTCACAACGTCCATGATTGCAAAATCACCTGTTGTGTGGATCATGCGACGGACAATCGCCCATTCCGCATCTGAAAAAGTGTGAGGAGGAACCTTAGCGTCAATCGTCTCGAAAGACATCTCCTCAATGCGCTCCCCATTCAATGGTGGATTCAACAATTCATGTATTCGTGCTTTTTGCATAAGAGGTGTTAATATACCATTATTGACCCCGACATTCAAGACGCGTTTCCACGCGGCCTAGGTGCCCATTTCCGATGCATTGATCTGTTGACTGAGGCAGATAGGCTGGGCGAATAGGCGCCCAGGATTTTTGCAGTAAATCGCAGAAGAACTCAAACTAGCATTTGGCTTTGCAACACAGGCGGACAAATTGATCCAAGGCTTCAGGATGGCTCGCAAGATGCAGATGCACAAAGCTCGCGAGGACATGGCCATTTTCGGATTGAAAGCCCTCGTCCGTTTCAGGCAACCCATTTTGCCGACGACGTTCATAGACGGTTGACCACGCCACACATTCATCTTGGGCAGGGCTGGAAATTAATTCGCCATAATGAAATTCATGGCCCCGCAAAATTGTGCCTGCTTTACCCCACAGGGAATCTGCCTTCAACTTGATTTCTACATACCCAAGCCGTATGCGCTTATCCGTCATACGTGTCTTCGAGGGTACCAGCCCCACCAGTGGATACTCCTCCCCTGCCCGCGTTAAAAGCGATTGCGTCAAGTAAATCAACCCGCCACATTCAGCATAAATAACGCCATCCGCTTTTACAAAGGCGCGAATCGAATCGCTCATCCCGACATTTTCGGAAAGCGTTTTCGCATACACTTCTGGATATCCGCCACCCAAGTAAATCGCATCAACCCCTGAGGGCAATGCAACATCACGCAATGGCGAGAAAAAGAGGATGTTCGCCCCGCGCCTTTTGAACTCATCCAAGAGGTCAGGATAATAAAAATGAAAGGCTTCGTCTTTTGCAACAGCAAGCGTAAAAGTGGAAGGATTATTTTTGCACACGGAACACACGGTAGAACACGGAAGATGCGTAATGGTCTTTCTTGCCTCTCCCGCAATATGCAAGAGCATTTTTACATCCAGATAGGTCTCAGCCGCTTGTTCAAAAGCTTGCAGCGTCTCTTGATTACAATTTGCTGCGTCGGCCGTCACAAGTCCCAAATGCCTGCTACGCAATTCTGGAAAGCCCATGCGCGGTACAGCCCCCACAAGAGGCGGTAAGTTTGAAGAGGTGAGCGCATCGGCAAGTAACGCGCGGTGCGTATCGCTTCCACAGTGATTCGCGATCACACCTGCGATGCGCACGCCGGTCGCAAAATGCGAGAAGCCAGAAACCAGAGGAGCAATACTGCGCCCCATGCCATGCGCGCTCACCGTCAAAATGACGGGCGCATTCAGCCAATGGGCTATTTCAGCACTGCTGCCAGATAGACCTCCTGACTGAGCTCCGTCAAAGAGTCCCATAACACCCTCAATCACAGCGATGTCCGCATCCTGAGTCACACGATCAAAAAGCGCTTCAACATATTCGCGATCGCACATCCAACCGTCCAGATTATAGCACGGACGCCCCGAGGCAAGCGCTAGCCAACTCGGGTCCAAGTAATCCGGTCCCACCTTGAAGGTCTGCACCTTCAATCCGCGACGCTTCAGGGCAGCAACAAGGCCTAGGGTCAGTGTCGTCTTTCCACTGCCACTGTGCACGCCTGAAACCATTATTAGAGGTATTTGGTTCAATTCGATCATCCCATCACACACTCAATAAACTGTCATTTTGGTTAAATACATGGATCAAATACGCGCTTAAAACCACATTCAGCAAAATCTTTTATATTCCGAGTTGCAAACACATCCACGCCATTTGAGATAAGTGTCTCGGCGAGTCGGAGATCAAAAATCTTCCGAAAGGCGAAATTCCGCTCAGATGCTTTCCGCCAAATCTTATTCATCCCCTCACGATGATGCGATATGAGATCCACAATTCTCCACATCGGGTTCACTCGATACGCCTGGACAACATTGACTGCGTCCTCCGCAGTAAGTGCATGTTTTAAAGCAGGATTTCGCAATAAACAATAGAACTCCATCAGCACCTGTTCACACAAAACAAATTCTGGATTTGCACGATGCTCGCTTATAAAGTTGTAAGCTAACGCATGTTCATGCGAGGATTCGTTGTACGCAGCATAAAGAATGTTTGTATCGCACGAGATCATTTGCGCAATCCTTTTTTACGTTTAACAGAATAACCAGTGGATTCTTCTGCAACGTGTCCACAGTAGAGATCTGCCCTCCACTGTTCATCCTGAAAAGGATCGAGCGAACCCAACTTTCTTGGAGTAGGGAGTTGCCACTCTTTACGGGGCTCTACAATGGGAGCACTCACCCGTAACATATACTCTAGTCCGTTGCGGACGAGTTCAGCAAGACTGATCTCCCGAACTTCCGCTAACTGCTTAGCTTGTTTATAAAGCAAATCGGGCAATTGTATTTGTGTTCTTGTCATGATGTAGATATTACACCCCTGTAGGATTGATGTCAACTTAGAAGCGTTGATAAAAACAGAACTGCGCAAAAAAGTATACAGCATCAAAGGCGATGGTTGCAATCAGTGTAAAGGAGATCAGCAGCACATTCGCCTTGAGAATATGTTTCACTTCCAAGGGCTGCACGGAGTCGCCGATAAAAGGCGTAGCCGTCGGCTGCCCATGCCGCATGAGCGGTCCGCCCAACTGCACGCCTAATGCACCAGCAAAGGCGGACTCTGGAAAGCCGGAGTTCGGACTTGCATGTTTTCTCGCATCACGCCAACACATGCGCCATGCCCCAATCGGCGATGAGTCCGTAAACACAGACGCAAGCGGGATCAGCAATAGACTTAGACGTGCAGGAATGTAGTTTGCCAGATCATCAATCTTGGCAGAAGCCCAGCCAAAATCAATGTATTTCTCATTCTTGTAGCCAAAGGTTGAATCGAGCGTACTGATCGCCTTATACGTCATAGCGCCTACCGGGCCCAACAGGAAGGCAAAGAAAAGCGGTGCGACAACACCGTCGACTGAATTCTCAGCAACGCTCTCGACCGCCGCGCGCACAATGCCCTTTTCATCGAGCTGTTCGGTATCGCGTCCGACCATCTTTGCAACTTGCTGACGTGCCAGCGGAATATCTCCAGCCTTCAACGCCTTATAGACGGCATAGCTATGCGAAGCAAGTCCACGTGCAGCAAACGTCGTATAGAGCAGAATCACGGAGAGCACATCATCTGCTAGCGGATGAATTTTTTGTGCACCCCACAACAATCCTGCAGTCACAAGAGCAGTGCCCACAATAATCACGGCGGCGGTGACGTTTCCGGCTGTCTTCGGATTGAGAAAGCGCTTGCGCATGGGAGCTTCCAATGCCATCGCCGCACGCCCAATCAGACGTACTGGATGTGGCAGCCACCTCGGATCGCCTAAAATAAAATCCAATACCAATGCAGCCAATATCCATGTCACCAGATTGCTGATGAGCATGAATCCATTGACCATTGTAAAACTATCATTCATGTATTAGCCCAGCAGTCCCATTTTTTTGTAGATTGCCTTTACATCAAGGCTGGCACGGACAACAGTTGCGAGGCGGTCTAACGCGGGTTCGACATCGAAGACCGCCTGAACAGCGTTCAGCACAGGCCATCCGCGCTGCTGACGCAAATCATCAATGAACCACCGACGATAAGCGTCTGCATCAAAAAATCCATGCAGGTAAGTCCCCATGATACGTCCATCCCCAGAGCCGTACCCGATGGGCTCGCCATCGTCACGCACCACAGCAACTTCGTTGCCACATGCAATGACCGCCCCTCCGCATTCAACCGTTGCACCATGATGTATTTCGTACCCATGCAATGGCAATCCAGATTTCACATGCCGTGCATGCACGGCCTTCAGCGTTTTGTCTGGAAGTAACACGGTCTCCACCGGCAACAGACCTAGGCCAGACAGGATACGGTTCGTGGACTCAATACCCGTGGGATCTTCAATGAACTTACCCAGCATCTGAAATCCGCCACACAGTCCCACAATCCGTGTATGCCCCGCCTGCGCAAGTTTCAGTATTGCTTCAGCCAGACCACGATCCTTTAAAGCCTGAAGATCGCCAATCACATTCTTGCTGCCTGGCAGGATCACTGCATCTGGAGTTCCGAGAAGTTCTGGCTTGCGCACGATACGCACCTCAACATCCGGTTCAATCCGCAAGGCATCAATATCCGTGAAATTCGAAATGTGCGGCAAGTCAATGACTGCAATATCGAGCTTGTCGTGCAAGGTTCCCGCCTTCGTCTCAGCAATTTCTTTGAAACTGACAGAGTCCTCCTCAGGCAACCCTAAATCTCTTAAATAGGGCACAACGCCAAAGGTCGGCAGTCCCGTATGATTTTCGACATAAGCAAGCGCATCCGCCAACAGCTCCTGCCGGCCTCTGAAGCGATTCACAACAAACCCGGCGACCCTTGCACGCTCTTTCTCAGACAGCACCTCAAGCGTGCCTATGAAAGAAGCAAAAACGCCGCCGCGGTCAATATCGCCCACGATCAGCACCGGTGCCTTTGCGTAATCCGCCATGGCCATATTCACAATATCGTGCCGCTTAAGATTGACCTCCCCAGGACTCCCGGCGCCTTCCAGCACCATCACGTCGACTTCACTGGCCAACGAATCGTAAGCGCGCTGAACAACCTCAAAGGCCTTCGGCTTATAGCGGATATAGGCCTCGACATCCATATTGCCGACAGGCTTACCATTGAGGATCACTTGCGAACCTGTCTCCGAATTGGGCTTTAGCAGTAGGGGGTTCATACGCACGTCAGGATCAAGCCTGCACGCCTGTGCCTGCATAACCTGAGCGCGTCCCATCTCGCCACCCTCGCGGGTGACATAAGAATTGAGAGACATATTCTGCGCCTTAAAGGGCGCCACTCGGTAACCATCCTGCAAAAGAATCCGGCAAAACGCAGCCGTCAATACACTCTTACCCGCATTCGACGATGTCCCTTGAAACATGATGGCCGGAACAGGCTTGCCTATACCTTCACTGGAATGTTGGAATACGGGAATGCTGGAATGTTGAGTAGACTGGATACCGGATATGGGAGGGACGGCGGATCGCCGTCCGGCGGTCGATCCGACCGCCCTCCCCGTGCACGCGGCGCCTCCTGTGAAAAATACCTTTGTCATGGCGTCTACGAGTTTCGCGTTTTCCTCTTCGGTTCGAACTGCGACACGGAAATAGCGCGCATCGAGTCCTGCGTAATTTGTGCAAACGCGAATCGGAATTCGATGATTCTGCAAAAGCTTATCCGCCAGCAGCTGCGCATCAAGTCCCTCTTGTTCAATACGCACGAGCAGATAATTGGCAACGGATGAGAAGACACGGAAGCACCCCAATGCCTCAAGGCTTTTTTGTAAGTTTTCACGCAAGTGCGTGACCGCTTGAAGCGTCTGGGCAGCATATTCGGTTTCACTTAGGACTGCAATACCGACGGCCTGAGCCAAATGACCAACAGACCAAGGCGGCAAGTAATCGCGCATATTCTGCACGATACCTTCAGCCGCAATCAAATAGCCCAAACGAATACCGGGCATCGCATAAAACTTAGTCATGGAGCGCATGACGAGCACATTGGGAAGATCGAACCGTGCGACACTCTCATAGCCTTCCACGAAATCAGCAAAGGCCTCATCAATCAAAAAAAAGGTTTTGGAATGCTGACATGCAATACCCCGAAGAGCCTCGACATCAAACAGATTTCCAACTGGATTACCGGGCTGGCCGATGACGACAAGGTCATCGCCTGTTAATTCTGCTTCAATCTTTTTCCAATCGATCCCTGTCTCAACTGGATACGCGATCTGTTCCACAGTCAGACCCGAACGCCGTGCAGCCGTTTCATAATCGCTGTAACTGGGCACAGGAATGATCGCACGCTTAACGCCTAAAACAGCCGGCACGGCAAAGAGCAACTCTGTAGATCCATTGCCACAGACAATGTGGCTCTGGGGCACCGACATCACACGTGCTATTGCTGCACACAATGCTGAGCACTGGGGATCTGGATAATGCACCACTTCAGAAAGATGACGTGAAACGACTTGACGCAAACACTCCGGTGGACCCAATGGATTGAGATTTGCACTGAAATCCAACAAGTCGGAGACCTCGCAACCGAGATTCCGAGCCATTGCCCTTACATCGCCGCCATGTGCAAAAAGTGCCATATATTCATATTCCTGCCCAACAGGTGTACCAGAAATCCTAACCTTTTAGAGCATGGCCAATCGCTTACCCGCCTCGCGGCACGTGGCAAGAATCTCGGCTGTTGGCTTAAACTTGCAGGTGATAACAGGCTGTACCAGCTTGATGTTCGTGGCGGTCAGCAGTGCTTCCGCTTCACTTGCACCCTTCTGCGCCCAGCCATACGACCCAAAGGCCAGTCCGCTTTTACCGATAGGCCGTAACCCCTTTAAATAGGTCAACACGCGCGCCATCGCGGGCATCATGCCCATATTCAGTGTTGCCGTGCCCACCGCAAGCGCCGTACAATCAAAAACATCTGTCACCGTCTCGGTGTCATGCGTGACAGACACATCAATCAGTTTATACTCAACACCCGCCTCTGCAACCCCTTCAGCAATCGCCTCCGCCATACTGCGTGTACTGTTCCACATGGAGGCAAACATCACAACGACTTTCTTTTTTTCAGCCACGCATTGCGTAAAGCCCGTATAAGCCTTCAACAGCTCGGGAATATGACTACGCCAGCACACTCCATGACTCGGACAAATCTGCTGGATGGGCAATCCGCCTAACCGGGCCATCGTCTTTGCGACTGGAATTCCATAAGGCATAACGATATTCGCGTAATATGTCTTTGTCTCCTGCAAAAGTTGCGCCAACGGCACTTCATCGTCAAAACGCGCGGCAGTGGCATAATGCTGTCCGAAAGCGTCCATCGAAAAAAGGATGCCATCCTCTTTCATAAAGGTCGCCGTGGATTCAGGCCAGTGAACCATGGGTGTTTCAAAGAATTGGAGCGAACGCTTGCCAAGGCTCAGCACTTCCGCGTCTTTGACAATCTTAAATGACCATGAAGTACTATCGAAATGCATCGCAAGCACATCCTTGCACTTGGCCGTACATACAAGCTGGGCATGCTTACAAGCGGACATCACGACCGGCAATGAGCTTGAATGATCCGGTTCCGCATGCTGACAGACAACATAATCGACCTTGTCAAGCGCCACCAATTCTGCCACGTTTGCAAGCAACTGCCGAGCGAACGGATGCTTGACGGTATCCATCAGAGCAACCTTTTCATCGCGAATGAGGTACGCATTATAGGTTGACCCCGATTCGGTCTTATATCCATGAAAATCCCGAACCGTCCAATCAATATATCCCACCCAGTCAACCCCTGGAACAATCTCTCTATGCATCGTCGTTCTCCCTTGTCCATAACTTTAACGTTAAGAGTTGGGCGTTGAGCGTTAAGCGTTTTAAACTTTTAACTCTTAACGTCTAACTTTTAACTCTTAATTTAAAAGTTACTCCCTCGTTAATTCCCGGCACTCCCCGAGCGGGGCGCTTTTTAGTAAAATTCGCTTCTTAGAGTACTAAAAAACGGGGACTCCTACAATTCAGAAAAATGACCCTTATTACGCATTTTCATTATTTGACAAATATAGCACGTTGGCTGTATAGTATTTGTTACTAAAAAGGAGTGTAATATGGCGATAAATGGTAAATTGAATATCATAGCAGAAAAAATAAACGACTCGGTTCCCTCAACCCATGAGCTCTTTGAAAAGGGTGACATACCGGCCATTATCAACCTCGCTCGCGAACAGGCGGAAGGCGCCACGTACATCGATGTCAATATCGGCATGAACGATCCTGCTTTGATGGTTGAACTGATTAAAAGTATTCAAGCGGAAGTGTCCCTTCCCCTCTCCATCGACACACCTTCGCCGGAAATCGCCGAACGCGCTCTGAAAGTATATGACCCTGCCAAGGCAAATGGCCAAAAGCCCCTTCTCAATTCCATCAGCTTGGGTCGCCTCGAAATGTTTGATCTCCTCAAGATTCAGCCGTTTAAAACCCTCCTCATGGCCAGTGAGCGAATCCAGAACCATGAAACCGTGCAAAACACCCAGGCGCAGGACGTATTAGATGCCGCATGCCAAATCTACGAGCATGCGAAAAAACATGGCATCATAAACGATGACATCATCTTCGATCCTACCATTGCACCCATAGGGAGCGATTTTCAAGGACTCACCCGCATGACCGTGGATGGCATCGGGCTCATCGGAAAATATGAAACTTTCAAGGGTTGCCACATGTCGGTCGGACTCTCCAATTTCACGGTTCAGATTCCGAGTAAGACCCAGTCGGGCGCCTTCGTAAAAACTCCATTGGAAAACGCCTTCCTGACGCTCACCGTCCCGCGTGGACTTGATTTTTGCGTCGGCAGTACCAAGAAAAAATATGAGTTTCTCGATGCTAATCATCCCGCCATGCTGACCCTGAGCGACATTATGCAATTAGACGGTTTCGATGTCATTATGCGTGTCCAAGATTTTTATAACAGTTAGCATAGGAGACACCGTGGCTCAACTTCCCGATCCTGTATCCCTCAGTCCTGATCAAATTGTTGATCGGACCGCTGTTCTCGGCGAAAAAAAGACATTCAAACCTTTTATAGCCATTTTACTCAGCGGTATTCTCGGCGGAGCCTACATCGCCTTCGCCGGTGCGATTTCACAAATGGTCAACTGCGGTTCTGGCCCCGCCACAGGAGCGGGCCAATTCTTTGCTGGAGCAGTCTTTGCATCCGGCCTCGTTTACGTCATGATCGCAGGCGCGGATCTGTTTACGGGGAACGTCATGACCGGGATAGTCGCACGCCTCGACAATCGGATTACATCCCGTCAATATATCATCAACATGTTCATCGTCTATTTTGCCAACTTCATAGGGGCGTTGATCGTGGTAGGCATCATCTATTACGGCAACGTCTGGAAATTTGGTGATGCGGCGCTAGGTGCAAAGATCGTCGCAGTTGCAGATCGCAAATGTTCGCTTGATTTCGTAGAGGCCTTTGTCCGCGGGGTTGGCGCCAACTGGCTGGTCTGCTTAGGGGTCTGGATGGTCATCGCAACGGGTGACGTCGCAGGACGTATCATGGCCTGCTTCTTCCCGGTCATGACCTTTGTCGCGCTCGGACTTGAACACTGTGTCGCAAATATGTACTTTGTGCCCCTCGGCCTCTTCTTAAAGGGTTCGGTCAGTGTCGCAACGCACGCGTTGAGCTGGAAGACATTCCTGATCAACAACGCCATCCCTGTGACGCTCGGAAACATCGTCGGTGGCGCTCTCTTCGTCGGAATGATCTACTTTGGCATTTATCGTACCTCAAAAAAATCCTAACGCAAGTCGGAGATAACTATGGGTAAGACGCTAAAAGAAATTGTTACCAGCGGCGATTTCATACACGGCATCGAACTCGTGACCACGCGCGGGTTATTACAGGTTGAAGGCGAGAAGACCAGCCGCTTTGCTCAAGAACTGATGGATGCCCATATTTTTGATTTCATCAGCATCACCGACAATCCCGGTGGTAACCCCATGATGGCACCGGAGAGTCTTGGCAAATTACTGATGTCCAAAGGACACAACGTCAACATCCATATCTCGTGCAAGGATCGGAACCGCAATGCGCTTGAAACACGTGCCTGGCAATTGGCCAGCGACGGCTTCTCCAATATTCTTGCACTCACCGGCGACTATCCCGCAAGCGGTCATCATGGCATCCCGCGTCCCTCCTTTGACATCGATGCCGTAGGCCTGATTCAAACCTATACAGAAATGAACGAGGGGCTACTCGTTCCATCGAACAAGAAGGATTCGCCCCCTACTCGCTTGTCCAAGACCAATTCCTTTCTCTCTGCCGCAGTCAGTCCGTTCAAGAAATATGAAGCCGAATACCTGCCGCAATATTTTAAGATGGAAAAGAAAGTCCGCGCGGGTGCGCACTTCTTCATTCTCCAACTCGGCTATGACTCCCGCAAATGGGCTGAGCTGCTGGTGTATTGTAAAAAGAATGCAATTACAACGCCCATGATGGCCAATATCTATGTGCTGAATAAAGGCGTGGCAAAAGTTTTCCACGATGAAAAGATCGCTGGCTGCGTCGTGTCTCCAACCCTGTTACAAGCCATCAACAAGGCAGCGCAATCGCCCGACAAGGGTAAATCTTTCTTTCTTGAGTTCGCGGCTAAGCAATGGGCCATCGCAAAAGGGCTAGGATTCCAAGGCGCCTATATCGGTGGGACGCATACCCTGGAGGATGTCCAAAAAATCACGGACACGGTAAGCACCTTCAGTCCGGACGACTGGAAGCTCTTTTACAATGACATCTCCTATCCCGCACAGGGAGAGTTTTATTTGTACAAGACCGATGCCAACCAGCAACCCACGGGCGAATATGTGGATGCCTATCTGCAATCCAAACAAACAGTAAACCGTTGTTGCAAGATCGTCTTCTGCGAAGCGCCCGTCTACAGACTTAGCCAGATCGTCCACCTGTTGCTGTTCACCAAGGCATCTCCCATCTATCATATCATGAAGGGATTCTACAAGTTGATCGATGGTAAGAAAATCTTCGAAAAATGTTTCCACGTTTTTGAACATACAGCCAAAGTTGTGCTCTATGGATGCCAAGATTGTGGCGATTGCTCATTGCCCGAAATCGCCTATCTGTGTCCGGAGTACACGTGTTCAAAAGGACAGCGAAACGGCCCTTGCGGCGGTTCGCACGGAGGAATCTGCGAAGTGCTGGATCGTCCCTGCATCTGGCTCACGGCATATAACCGGCTCAAACCGCATAGTAAGGAACGCGTGCCGTATGACCAGCCGACAGTCTTCGTCGATGCCCGCCTCGCGAATACCTCTGCCTGGCAGAACTTCTATCTAAACCGCGATCACACCAAGACGTGTGTACATAATAAATAAAACCCTGTGCGTTGGGCGATCAGAAACTAAACTTATGGGGTGTTAAAGAGAGTACCGCGACCGCAAGCTGTTTTACACGAGCTCCACCGGCTGTTGAATTGAGCGCCGCTGGGTTGGATACATACCATATTTATTGTAATAACAGCGCTGGAAAGTTCGAAGACATGCGAAACCGCACGCTTTAGAGATTGTGCCAATTTTCTGCTCGGTCGAAAGCACTAAGTGCTGAGCCTCCTCTAATCGAAAGCGCATGATGATTTCAGCCGGAGTGGCATCGAGTTCTTTTCTGAACAAGTTATATAAATTACTGAGTGAAGCTCCTGCCATATCTGCAATGCCAGAGAGGGACACCTCGCGATGCAGAGCATGCAGCTTGATGTAGTCTACCGCTTTTTTGACCTGCGGGTGCGTGATGGCCAAATAATCAGAACTCGCACGGATGATCACCTCGGTCGGCGGTAACACATGATGAAGGCACGCAAGACGGCGGTGATGCATCAGGTCATCCAATAGGCGAGCTGCCTGATAAGCCTGTTCCTCTGTCGGCATGGCAACACTCGAAATAGGAATTCGGCTATATTGACAAGCCACCGGTATGTTGCCAACTCCCACAACCGCCAGATCTTCGGGTACGCGCCATCCGCTTTCGTGTGCCGCTTCAATCGCCTCGGCAGCAAGAATGTCATCAATCGCAAAAAGCCCGAGAGGTCTTGGAAGACTCGCTAATTCAGCCATCAGCCATGCCACAAGGGAATGTAAACGGGCCGAGCGACAATGCAGGGCGTGAACCTTGTAGCCCTTTGCTTTAATCGTGCGAGAAAATCCATTGAATCTGCTTCGCGCGTGTGCACTGTTACCGTTCATCAAAATTGCAAAGTTTTTGTGTCCGTGCTCTAAAAGATGCTCGGCCGCCAATTGACCGATCATCTCCTCGTCGGTCTCCGAGGTCGGAATGTCAACGCCCAACTCATTGGGCCCATGCAGGACGCACGGAATCTTGGATGCCACCAGATCAAGCATCAACCGCTTCATTTCTGGCGTATGGGGATTGGTGATCAACACACCATCACCCCGTCGGTCTCGCGGAATAATGCCCGCCATGAGCGAGAGGGTGTCAAGATGCCAGTTGGCTTCATGCGCATAACGACAAAACCCTTGAATAATTCGTGGGTTATGCCAACCGATCAAAACGTGAACATGTTTTCTCATAAGGTTTTATGAGAAAGTAGTATGTCTTACTTGGTAGGGTTATTGCAAGTTCAAACAAAGGTAATGATGCAGTTTGGGTGCGATTCATTTTAGTTGAAATGAATCACACCAGGTAACAAGGAGGAGGGAG
>JBAXOG010000064.1:0-26344 GCA_037133395.1 bacterium
CGAAGAGGCGTAAACCATTGTCGAAGAAAGTATTAGCCTTATCTTAGCGCCATTCTTGTCTGTCCCTCTGTTGGGGAAGGGCACGCGTCTGCGTGCCTAGGACGAGCAGACGCTCGCCCCTTCCGCGGGTGAAAGCATTGTCTGTCCCTCTGTTGTCCCCCCATTTTTCAAGTGTTTTCGGAGAGCCCTATGTACCGGGTTTTTTACCGGACAGTAGTGAGCGGCATTGACTATTTATCAGCCCGACATTATAATTAAAAAATGTGGATTGAGTCGCTTCATTAAGACGCATGGCTATAAATAAAAGTGTGGGCTCTTACGTGAGTTAAAGTCGCCATTGAAAAGTGGAGAGTCAGGGATGTTATTGAATACAAGAAACGTTTTAGCTATCATCAGCTCGATGGCAGTGATCATTACGGGAAACGTGCAGGCGGCGAGTTACTACTGGGACATCAATGGCACCACGTCTGGCGCGGGCGGGGCCACGCCCAGCGGCATCTGGGATGGAGCGAACACATTCTGGAATACAGACTCGGCTGGCGGCATTGGCTCGCTGAACGCCTCGCCCACCACCAGTGACAATCTGATTCTTGCCGCCGGCTCGGATGCAAGTGGTTCCTATACACTCACGCTCAGTGGTTCTCCCAGCGCCCAGGTCATTACTGTTGAGGAGGGTACGCCTACGATCACCAGCGGCACGCTTACGGTGGGTGCTGCGGGTATAATCACCGTGAACAGCGGACGCAGCTTGGCAATCGAGTCGATCCTCGCAGGCGCGGCGACGAGCCTGGGTAAGTATGGTGCCGGAACGCTTACGCTTAGTGGGGGCAATACTTTTGCGGGTACATTCATGAATGCCGCAGGTACCGTCACCGCGACGACCAGCACCTCTGCGCTTGGAGCGGGCACCTTCACCCTGGGCGGCGGCGCGCTGCAGTTGACCAATCCTTCAGCGTCTCCTTTGAATTTTGCCAGGAACACGACGGTGACCGTCTCCAGCACGATCACCAGCGATGTCACGGATTCGGGGGCCGGTAACACGTACACTCTGGGCACGTTGGCCATCGGCGCCCAACGACTGAACATTGTCAAGGGCGGCAATGTCAACGACAGTGCCGCGGGCGTGACCTTCGGCACGACCACGCTGTCGGTTAGCGGCACGACATTCGATGTCGGGAGTGGCGCCATCCTGACGCTAAATACATTGACAGGTCCCGCCTTCAATTTCTGGAAGCAAGGCAACGGTAAACTAACCTTTGCCTCAGCCGGTTCTACGGCGAGGACTAGCGGGGCGATGTATTTGAACGCGGGTACCGCAGTGCTTGGTGGAACCGTAGGCACTTCTGACGCTTTGGGAACCGCCGGAGCAACTTTGGTCCTGAGCAGCGGGACGCTTGATCTTGCCAGTGATCTCAGCGTTTTGGCTCATCCATCAACCTTGCTTGGGAGCGCGACCATCCTCTCCGACAAGGCAACCAACCCCAGCGGTGGCATCACGCACACCTTGGGCACCCTGACCAGTCTGGGCGCGAACACATTGACAGTTGGCAAGGGTGCCAACGTCAATGATAGTGCGGCTGTTGTCGCCTTTGGCGCAACGACCATCAATGCCGACACTACGTTCTCGGTCGGTACCGGGTCCAAGTTGACGCTCAATACCACCTTGGGCAATGGCGGGTATACGCCCACTTTCACTGGTGACGGCAATGCCACAGTCACAGGCATTATCAGTGGTGGCGGAGGGATGAACATGTCCGGTTCTGGCACGTTGACCCTCACGGTTGCAAACACCTATACAGGGCCGAACACCATCAGTAGCGGCACCGTCACGCTGGGCAACGTCGCCGGGCTGGGTGCCACGGGTACAGCCATGTTGACTATGACAGGCGGGACTCTGAATCTTGCCGCGGTAGGCTCTACGCTCTTGGCGCTCTCCGGCAATTCCAGCAGTGCGATCAACAGTTCGGGCGCGGCTACGCTGACCGTCAACCCCTTGGCCAACTCGACCTCCAGTTTTGCCGGGCCCATCGGCACCGGCCCCACGGCGATAGCGGTTACGGTGAACGGTGTCGGCGCCTTGACACTCAGCGGCAATAATCCTTACTCGGGTATCACGACTCTGACGGCCGGTCAGTTGAACATCAATAACAATGGCGCCCTGGGTACCAGCGCCCTGGCCGCGGCGTTGACCCTTACCAACGGCATCATTGACAACACCAGCGGTGACGCTGTTATGCTGACAGCCAATACCCCCGTTACGTTAGGGGGCAACTTTTCCTTCGGTGGTTCAGGGGATTTGAGTTTCGGTAGTGGCATACTCGCCAATGCCGCCACGCCGAAAACCCTGAACCTTATGGGTGCTAACAGTAAAATCCTAACTTTCGGATCTTGGGCTAACAACGTCGCAAGCGCTGTGACAACAATCAACCTCATGCCAGGTTCGACGTCCAAAGTGAACTTGGGTAAATTTGTTTCCTCCTCGGGAACCGCCTCCACGCTGCAAGGAAACGGGAACACGATTGTCACCGGAGGCATTCAGCCTACGGCTGCAGCAACCCCCTTTACCTATTCCAGCGCCGGTACGTTGACCCTCTCTGGCGCGAGCACCTATACCGGTGCTACCACATTCAACAGCGGCACTGTTATTCTCGATGCCACTGGAGGCGCAGCGACGTTACAAGCCACCACCGCCCCGACGTTTGCCGGCGGAACATTCTTTTTCAAAGGCAACGGCTCCGGTACTGGACAGACGCTTGGTAATGTCACGTTGAATGCCGGCGCGTCATCCATGCAAGTTGTCGGCGGCGCCAGCGGCACCACGTTGACTTTGGGCACACTCAGTGCGCCTGCGAGCACTTCCAACAATGGGGTACTTGATATTAGCGTTAGCGGAACTAGCCCAGTTGTTACCACGACTAGTTTGGCTTCGGGGCTGGTCAATGGATTGATGGGTGCGCGCGGCGCGATCACCTTTACCAGCGGGGGCGTCACGAAGTTTGCGACGCTTACTACCAGTGGCGCAAATAATGCGATTTCAGGTCTTGCAATATCAACCAGTTTGCCCGCTTCTGGTGCAACAACGACAGCAAACTACCTTTTCGACAACTCTATTCCGGCAGTAAACACCTCGGAGCAGTGCAATGCCCTGCAACTCGATAACACATCCGGTTCTTTGCAGACTTTGACAATCAATAGTAGCAAGACGCTTACCCTCACAAGCGGCGGTCTTCTCAATACGAGTACATCTGCGTTTAAGATTGCCGGCCCCGGCACCCTGAAGAGCGCCACAGGGACCGCTTCTGATTTGATTGTCCACAATTTCGGCGGTGCCCTTGAGATCGGTGCCGTTATCGCCAACGGTACGGGGACGTCGGTCCTTACAGTAGATGGCCCTGGTACGACGACACTCTCTGGCGTGAATACCTACACGGGCGTGACCTTGGCTAGCGGCGGTTCGGTGGTCAGTATTGGCGCCAATGTTGGACTTGGTGGTACGGCGACCGCAGGACTGACGCTCAATAACGGCACTTTGCAGACTACTGCAACGTTCTCATCGGCACGACCCATTACGCTGGGAGCCGGTGGTGGAACGATAGATGTCGCGGCGGGGACGCTTACGCTGACAGCAGCAAACCCAGGCACTGGCAGCCTGACCAAAAAGGGGACAGGCACTCTACTCCTGACCACTGCGGCCAGTACCTACAGTGGCGGATTCACGTATATTCAGAACGGTGCTTTGCAGGTTGGCGTAGCGAATGCCCTTCCGACCACCACAATGGTCGTTTTGGGGATCGGAAGTAATTCTGGCGTTTTGACTTTGGGAACGTCCGGAGCGACATTCGCCCAGACAGTTGCGGGGTTGTTCACCTCCGGCAGTGGCACGGGCAACGCCGTGGTTGGCGGCAATACCGCCAACTCCACCCTGACCTTTACCGGTAGTCTGTTGACGCCCTCGACATTTGCTGGGACGTTGGGAGGATCTGCTGGCCCCGAACAGAACAACCTGGCGCTGACAGTCACCTCTGGCGCGCTGACTTTGAGTGGGAACAACACCTTCACCGGGGGAGTGGCTCTTAATCCCTCGGCTAACAGTGCCAAAGTAGTATTGAATATCAATAGCGCGAACGCCCTCGGCACTGGCCCTCTGTCGTTTGGTGGTACTGCAGTAACTACCGGAACGGATGCCATCGACAACACCGACGCCAGTTTCAACGGAAGTGTCGCGGGTATCACCACCATCACGCTTGGCAACAACCTCACCTTCGGCGGCAGTTACGGTCTAGATTTTGGTACGGCCAGTGTTGTTTCGGAATCCGCATCCCGTACGCTGACCCTCGGCGGTACGGCACCTCTCACGTTTGGTACGTGGAATATCACAGCCGCCGCGCAGATCTTAACGGTCAACGCCCAGGGAACCTCACCGTCGCTCAACATCGGCACGCTTGACTTGAACACGGGCACAGCGGGGGCAGCCTCCATTATCAGTGGCAATGCCAATGTGAACATTACAACGTTGATCAAAGCTACCGCAGCCAGCACGCCGTTCACCTATAGCGGCACCGGCGCATTGACCATCGGGGGCACCGCCACCTACGGCGGCTTGACCACCATCAGCGGCGCAGGGATCGTGAAACTTGCCGGGACCGGCGGCAATCTTCCCAGCGCCTCTGGTTTGACGATGACTGCCGGAGCTTTCGATCTCAACGGTCAGAATCAGACGGTTGGCACATTGACATTGACGGCACCGGCGAAGATCACCAACAGCAGTGGCACTCCTTCCACATTCACCGCCAGCAATGTGGCCGCAAGTACCGGCAATCTCGATGGCAATCTCTCTGGAAGTTTCACGTTGACGAACGCCGCTGCCGCGTTGAGCGGAACCTATTTGAATGCAGGTAATCTCACCTTCACTGGCAACGGCATTGGCGCACTGACCGTCTCTGGCACTGTGCTGAACGGTGGCAACGTGACCTTCAACGCCAATAACATTCAAGCGATTACTGTTAGCGCTCCAATCCTAAATCCTGCTGGAGGCACTATTTCGAACAGTGGCTCCAGCAGTGGCACGACGACCATCAGTGGTGTCCTTGGCAGCAACGTCACCGCCATCAATAACACAGCCACCTCCCCGCTGACGATCAGCGGCGCGGTCAATATCAACCCGGGCGGTTTGACTGTCACCCAGAGCGGCACCGGGTTGCTCACGCTGGGCGCGGCCACGATCAATGGCAGCGGCAATGTGACCGTGATTGATAGTAGCACCACGGGCGGCAATGTCACGGTCACGGCCATCCCGAGTTTCGCGGGCAATCTCACATTCCAATCCACCGCCACCTCCGGTACCCCGGGCACCATCACCGCCTCCGGCAATATCAACAACGCCGGGACGGTCAGCAACACGGGTAGCGGCAACGCCATGACCACCATCAGCGGCATCATCGGCCCCAGTGTGACCAGCCTTATCCAGAACAGCAGTTCATCGGGATTGACCCTTCAGGGAGCCAATACATTCCGAGGCGACACACGCATCATGGCTGGCACGCTGACGCTGGCCACCGTGGCCACAGGGCTTCAGAACAGTACCTTAGACCTCAATGCCTCTGACGTGGGCACACTGAGTTTTGGTGCCCTCACAGCCGCGACTTTAGGCGGACTGAAGGGATCCCGCAATCTATCGCTGCAGAACGGTTCCTCGGCTGCAGTGACTTTGAGCGTTGGTAATAATGGTGATGCGACCGAGTACTCTGGCAGCCTTAGTGGACTGGGCGCCCTGACAAAAATTGGTGTTGGAACATTCACCCTCAGTGGCAGCAGCGCTAACACGTACGCTGGGGTGACGACGGTTGCTGGTGGCAGCGGTACGTTGTTACTGGCCAAGAGCAGCGGCAACGCCATTGCGGGTGGTGCTCTGACGATCGGCTCGGGCAACAACACTCCGGCCACCGTGCAATACACCGGCGACAGCACGGACATGATTGGCACGGGAACGCTGACAATCAACGGGCGCGGCATTTTCGATTTCAATGGCAAAACAGATACAATCGGTAACGTGGCGATCGTCTCCACGGGGGCAACCACCATTGATCCGACCCCGATTATCAGTACGGCGGGTGGAGGTTCCCTGACCATCGGCACATTGGGGATCACGCCGGTGGCCGGATTCACAAGCAAGATCAACCTGAATGGTGGCACGTTGACTTTAGGCGGCACTGTGACCTTCACTGCCGCGACCACCGGCCAGGCGCAGATCAACGGCGGTGTGCTTTCGTTAGGGGGAACCACGCGCACATTTACGGTTGCTTCCGGAACCAGTGGAAATCCAGACTTGGACATCAACGGCGTGATCTCCAGCGGCGGGGTGACGACCGCTGGTGCCGGCAAGTTGCAGTTCAGTGGGTCTGGTTCCAACACATACGGCACCATCACCACCACCGGCGGCACCGGCAGCCTGTTGCTGAACAAGAGCGGCACGGCCAACGCGATCGGCGTGGGCGGACTCAGTGTCGGCACAGGCACCACGGTCAAATACGTTGGCACCAGCACCGACATGATTGCTGACGCCGCACCAGTGACCATCACAGGCACGGGCATATTAAATTTTAATGGTGTCAACGACACGATTGGCAATGTGACGATCACGGCCACCACAGCGGGCACAACGACGCCGGTTTTGAGTACGGCAGGGGCTGCCAATGTTACCGTCGGCTCGCTCGGCCTCACGGCTTTTGCTGGCAACTTGAGCCAGATCAGCCTTAATGGCGGCACCCTCACCCTCGGTGGCAACGTGACCTTCACTGCAGCGACCACGGGCCAGGCGCAGATCAGCGGCAATCTTGATTTGGGCGTGGCAACCCGGACGTTTACCGTGGGCTCTGGCACTGGCGCGAATCAGGACGTGCTCATTGACGCTGTGATTTCAGGAACCAGCGTGGGGCTGACCAAAGCGGGTGCCGGAAGACTGGCGCTCGCAGGCGTGAACACCTATGACGGACCCACGACGGTAAATGCTGGCACGCTGCTGGTCAATAGCCCCGGTTCATTGGCTTCTGGTAGCGATGTGACTGTGGCCAATGGGGCTACGCTGGGTGGCAATGGAATTATCAACGGGACTGTGACTGCTTCCGCTGGCGCTATTTTGTCGCCAGGAACTTCCTCCGGTACCATTGGAACGCTTACGCTGACCAACAACAGCGCCAACGCTCTGACTCTGAACGGCACTAGTCTGAATTATGATATGCCGTCCAGCGGCGCGTGCGACCTCATTGCGATTACTGGCAACCTGGTATTGAACGGGGTGAACATGGTCTACCTTAATGCGCCCAACGGTATCGCGGAAGGAACCTACACGTTGATGAGCTATGCCGCCAAGACCGGTTCAGGCTCCATCGTCTTCCCGAACGGGACCACCAGCATGTGGAACGCCACGCTGACGGTCAACAGTGACACCGTGACCGTGACGGTCGGCGCAGGCGGTCTTACCACGCAGGTTTTTTGGAAAGGGGCTGTGTCGTACGTTTGGGATGGGGGCGATGCTAACTGGACGAAGAACGGCGTTGCTTCACAAGTGTTTGCAGATGGCGATGACGTGACGTTTGACGACACCGGTGCGGCGGCGTCAACGATCACGAGCGCGGGGACGGTCTCTCCAAACTCGGTGACTTTCAACAACGTCACCAACTCCTACACTGTCTCGGCTATCATCGGTGGCGCGAACACGCCGGTCTGGAAACTCGGCGGCGGCACTGTGATTCTCTCGGGTTCGAACATCTTTGGCGGCGGCGTAATCCTGACATCTGGGACCTTGCAAGGATCCTATGTTGGCACGAGCATTGGCCCTGTGACCAGTCCCTTAGGCGCTGGCAGTCTAACGCTCAACGCAGGCACGCTCCAACTTCGCGCTTCCGGTGCGTTGAGTACCACCGCCGAGACCATCTCTTTTGGAAATAATACCGTAGTCGCCGGTAATCTGACAATTGACGTGAACCGGCCTGGCGCAACCTCGACCACCAAAACCATCGCCTTGGGCACCCTCAGCATGGGCGCGAACACCCTTAACGTCACCGGAACCAACACCTACGGACTTTCCTTCGGGGCCACCACGCTGAGTGGCAATGCGATTTTCAACCCCACGACGGGCAACTTGATCATGGGCGCAATAAGTGAATCAGGCGGCGCACGCAGCATGACCAAAAACGGTACAAACACACTCACTATTACGGGAATCCTCAGCAACACGGGCGGAATTAGTGCCAGCGGTGGCGTTCTCCAACTGAACAATACGGCCAACTCGTTTACCGGCGGCATCACACTCAGCGGTGGAGCTGCTCTTAATTCACCGGATACCACAAGCACTGACGCTCGTATGTATGGTGGTAACACCATAACCGTGTCCAGCAGCAACAGCACGGTAAGAGGCTTCATAAATTCATCGGGCTTTACCACGATGACGGGGGGAATCACAATCAATTTGGGGGCCACCCTCACGACATCTATTGCATCTAGCTCATGGGGATTTAATTCCAGTGGTGTGCTCGACGGCAGCGGCACTTTTGTTGGCAGCGGCACATCGACGACTGGCGTGACGATAAACTTCCTGAATACGGGTAACACCTTCACGGGAACGCTACAAAATCCTGCGGCTAATTACGTTGCAGGATTCAACGTCGCCAGCCTTGGAGACGGTGGCAAGATCCAAATGTTGGCCGTGACCACATTCAGCCTGGATTCCACCACGCCAGCGCCAGTCGTCTTCAGTGCCCGAGTGATCGAGCTTGGGGCTAACGGGACAGTCAACAACAATGCGAGCAATGCGGCCAGGACGCTCACCATCAATACCGACCTGACCTTCAACGGCGCGGGCACCAGAACGCTGACGCTCGGCGGCAGCAACACAGGTGCAAACGACTTCCACGGCAACATCACCAACAACGGGGCTTTGGCGGTCAGCCTCGCAAAGGCTGACGCTGGAACCTGGACGCTATCGGGAACCAACACCTACAGCGGCGTGACCACGGTTAGCGGTGGAACTTTGCAAATTGCCAAACTTGTGTCGCTTTATAATAATATGGCAGCAAGCTGGATTCCGGCCAATCTTCCAGTCGCCAGCGGGGCAACGTTGGCCCTGAATGTGGGGGGCTCGGATGAATTTGGGAATACGGATATGACCACGTTCCTGAACAGCAGTCACATGGGGGGCAGCATCACGACCACTGGCTTCAAGACGGGGTCATACCTTGGATTGGATACGAGCAATGCTGGCGGTTCCTTTGCTCTTGGTACGGTCATTCCGTTGTTTGGCACCGGTAATGTTGTTGGTCTGAAAAAGCTGGGCACAGGGACGTTGATTCTCAGCCAAGTCAATCTTTATACCGGCCCGACTACTGTCATCGCTGGCAAGTTGGTGGGTGTGGTGGGGGGCAGTTGTTCGAACAGTGCGGTGACGGTCAGCAACACCGTCGGGTGCACCCTCGGTGTATTCGTCAACGATAAAACCAAGCAATGGACCTGCTCATCCTTAACTTTCGCAGGCACCAGCGCCACGCTGGCGTTCGCCTTCACCACTACGCCCAGCACTACGCTGGCCCCGCTGAAGGTTGGAACCGGCAACCTCACCTTCACGGGTATTCCTGCCATTACGGTGGATCCCGCTAATCTGGTCAGCGGCGGGATCTACCCCTTGATTGTCGTGACGACTGGCACCGCTCCGACAGGGGTGCCAACCGTCACCATCGGCAATGGTCTCACGGGAATAGTGGCTTGGGGGGGCACGGGTAACAAGACCCTGACGTTGACCGTGGCTGGCACCGCCACCAAGGTGTCGCCACTCAAATGGTTGACTAACAGCGCCGGCACTTGGGACACCTCCACGTCAAATTGGAAAGACAGTGCGACGCCCACGCCCAACACGGTGACTTACGCGGATGGTGTTGTTGCAGGCGATTCCGTAGTCTTTGACGAAACCTATGTGACAGAGGACACGACGGTAACGCTTGATACCCTTGTCAATCCTGCCTCAGTCACGATCAACAATGCAACCCGTAAATACACCATCAGCGGTACCGGTGGAATCAGCGGCGCCTCCGGCTTGACCAAATCGGGTGCGGGCATCCTGACGCTCTCTACGGCAAACACCTATGGCGGCGCGACGACCATCAGCACCGGCACGCTGCAGCTTGGTAATGCTACCGCGCTGGGCACCACGGCCGGCAGTACGACCATTGCTAGCGGCGCGACCGTCGATCTCAACGGCCAGAACATTGCCGAACCGTTCACCATTACCGGCACCGGTATCGGTGGCATCGGCGCCTTGATCAACAACAGCGGCACCCCGGCAGCAGTCACTGGCTTGATCGCCAGCGGTACATACTCCGTCGGGGGTACGGGCAACATGGCACTCTCGATATTTGCCTCTTCGCAGGCCCTCACCAAGGTCGGTACGGGTACGCTGACCCTCGGCGGCACAGCGGATAACAGTCTCTTTGGACTCACCGTCAATGGCGGCATCGCGGTTCTCGGTAAGGCGAGCACGACGAATGTTCATGCACTCGGCAACGCTTCCTCCGTTGGGAGCGGCGCCATGATTCAGTTGGCCGGCTCGGGCGCATACCAATTCTCTGGGGGCAACAGTTTGACCGTGAACAGTGGCGGCGTGTTTGACCTTGCTGGAATGAATCAAAACTTCAATGCTTTGGCCGGCAACGTGAACCTTAACGGTACGGGCATCGGCAGCGGAGGCGCGCTGATCAACAGTGTTGCGGCGACAACCTCCATGCTGACCCTAGGCACGGGAAGTATCGTCTTGCAAAGCGATAGTTCTATCGGCGGCGCTGGTGAAATCATCATTGCGGGTGGCACGACCCCCGCAACCGGTGCGATCAGCGGCACCGGATCTCTCGACAAGATCGGCAATGGCAGACTCATCCTGACGGCCAACAACACCTCCAGTGGTGCTACGACGATCAGTGGTGGCACCTTGCTCAGCCTGGCGGGTGTTGGTTGTGCCAACAGTGCGGTGACAGTGGGCGATGTGGTCGGCGCTACCCTCGAAATTCGCGTTTCCGACAACAGCAAGCAGTGGACCTGTGCCTCCCTCACCAGCGCTGGCACAAGTGCCACGCTGGCGTTTGGCTTTGCCACAACGCCTAACCCTACGGTAGCACCGCTCAATGTGACCGGCACCCTGACGTTCACCGGCGTTCCGGACATCACCGTGGATCCGGCGAATCTGGTCTCCGGGCAATCATATCCCTTGCTGGCCTGTGGCGGCACCCCACCGAGTGGAACGCCAGCGGTAACGATTGGGCGTGGTTTGACGGGAACAACGAGTTGGACTGGCAATACTCTCTATCTGAATGTGAGCGGCACCAGCACGCTGCCGCTTAAATGGGCGACCAGCATCAGTGGCATCTGGGACATTAATACCACGGCCAACTGGAAGGATGGCCTTGCCGCCTTGGTCAATTACCTGGAAGAAAACTATTCTGCTTCGGGTGACTCGGTTCTGTTTGAGGACACCTCTGTGTCTGCCCACACGACTGTAACGCTCAACACCACGGTCAAGCCGGTTAGCGTTGAGGTTACTAATTCGATCTACAACTACACGATCAGCGGGTCTGGCGCCATTAGCGGCACCACCGGACTGACCAAGTCGGGCAGTGGAACACTGACCCTATCCACCACGAACACCTTCACTGGCGGTGTAACCTTGAACAACGGCACGTTGGTCATTAACAACGCGGGCGTTGCGGGCATATCAGGTGCACTGGGTAACGGCGGCACCTTCACCATCAACGGTGGCGCGGTTGACACCGTCGCGGCTGGTAATGTGAATGCTAATGTGAACCCCATCACCGTCAATGCCGATTTCACATTTGCTGGTACGGGAGCCTTGAACCTTGGCACGGGTGCCACCACGTTGGGCACAGCGGCTGGTAGCAGCCGCACGATCACTGTTAGCGCCACTAACTTGACCCTTGGCGGCGCCATCACCAACGGAACCACCGCCAATAGCCTTACCAAGGCTGGCGGTGGCACGTTGACCCTTTCCGGCGTTAACACCTACACAGGCAACACGGTCATCAATGCAGGCACGTTGACAATCGGCGGTAGCGGTAGCTTGGGTAACGGCACCTACGCAGGGGACATTATCAATAATGGTGTGCTCAGCTTCACCACCTCCGCAGCCCAGACGCTCAGCGGCAACATCAGCGGCAGCGGTTCCCTCAATGCCACTCGGGCAACGAGCGGAACGCTCACGCTCTCCGGCAACAACACCTACACCGGTACGACAACCGTCGCCGCGGTCGCCAGCGGCGGCATCGCCACGCTGATCGTCTCTTCGTTTGACTACATCACGAGTGGCACCTATGCCAACCACGGCCTTGGCAGCTCCCTTGGCGCCCCGACGACCATAGCTAACGGCACCATCCAGATCGGTCAGACCTCTTCAGCAAGCACGACCTTGAAATATACGGGTCCTGGTGAAACGACTGACCGCGTCCTCAACTTCACGTTCAACGGTTCTAATGCCAGAACGAACAGCATAGACGCCTCGGGCAGCGGACTGCTGAAGTTCACCCGTGCTTTTACAGGAAGCGGTAGCTCTGCAGTCCTTGGTCTTACTGGCACCGGCCTTGGAGAAGTCGGCGCTGGGATAACTAATTTGTATACGGGCCTTCCCGTTGCCAAATCCGGCTCCGGCATCTGGACGCTGGACGGCGTGAACACCTACACCGGCGCAACGGCAATCAACGGTGGTGCAATATGGGTTCCAACTGGCGCTGGAACCCGACACGCCAGTGCCATCACAATTTCGAACACGGTGGGATGCATCTTCGGCGTTCAGCTCGCGGCGGCCAACGGTCAATGGACCAGCTCGAGCAATTTGACAGTGAACGGTGCGAATAGTGAGATCGACATTGATTATGCCTCGACCATCCCGACATCAAGCACCTCGCAAGACCCGATCAAGGTCCTTGATCTGATGGTGAACGGGGGCGGCAAGTTGAAAGTGCTTGGCGTGGGTGCCATCAGCGCAACAGGGGATTACCCCTTGATTAATTTCACTAGAACCGGCCCGGCCGTGGCGGATACTTACACGGGCTTGACGCTAAGTCTTCCATCAAACATTACAGGGCATCTTAAGACGATCGCCAACCATGTGGTGTTGGTTGTGGATGCTGTCAGCACCATTAGCCTGGGCGGCTCTCTCGGTGAGGTGAATACCACGTATGGGACGCCTTCGGCTTCGCCGACGAGCTTTACGGTTTCAGGAGCTAGTCTGACCAATGCGCCGGGCACTCTCACCGTCGCGCCGCCCTCCGGTTATGAAGTATCCTTGAGCAGTGGTTCGGGCTATACCACCAGCTTGAGCATACCCTATAGCAGCGGGACGCTCGACAGCACGAATGTGTATGTGCGTCTAGCGGCTACTACAGTTGTGGGTAATTACTCCGGCAATATCACGGTCTCCGGCGGGGGCGACTCTGAGACCATTGCCACGGCTTCCAGCACCGTTAGCCCGGCGACGCTGACCGTGACGGCGGACAACAAAATACGGGCTGTTGGCGCGTCTGCCCCGGCCTTCACTGCCACGATCACCGGCTACAAGAACAGCGAAAACGCATCCGTCGTGACCGGCGCACCGACCTTGACCACGGATGCGGTCACCTTGTCGCCTGAGGGTGTTTACACCATCACGTGCGACACAAGCCCCATGAGCGCGGCGAACTACACGTTCAGCCCTGTCAACGGGAACTTGCTTGTGTATGGCAGCCTGACCTGGGCTGCAAGCATTGGCGCATGGGACATCGGCGCGAGCGCCAACTGGACCAACGCCGTGGCCGGAACCCTGGTTTATGCGGACGCCTTGCCCGTTGTGTTTGACGACACCCCGGCCGGCAGCGGGCCGTTCACTGTGACGTTGGACACGGGCGTCATCCCGGACGGCGTGACTTTCAACGCCACCAAGGACTATACCATAACCGGAAGCGGCACCATCGCCGGCGCAGGCGGGCTGACGCTGCAAGGTGCCGCCGCCGTGACGCTGGCCACTACCAACGCCTGTACCGGTGCGACAACGCTCAATGCCGGCACCCTGGCGCTCGGCGCGAACAACGCGCTGACCACGACCAATAACGTGGTGCTTGCAGGTGGTGCGCTGAGCATGGGGAGCTTCACCAACACGCTGGGGACACTGACTGTCACAAGCGACTCGACGCTCGCGCTCGGTGCAGGCGAACTGAGTTTCGCTGACTGTTCAGCCGTCACCTGGACAGCGGCCAAGAAGCTGGCCCTGACAGGTACGCTCCTTGCGAAGACACTTCGGTTCGGGACAAGCGCAAGCGGTCTGACCTACACCCAGTTGTCGAACATCACCATCAACGGCCGGCATGTGATCATCAATGAGGAGGGTTACCTGGTGGCAATGCCTGGATCGTTTTTCCGATTCTTGTAGTGAAAGCATTGTCTGTCCCTCTGTTGCCCAAGGAACGGCTTGTATCCGAGCCAGTTCTGATCCATCAAGGCTCAACATGCGTTTTCGCGAGACGCAGCCCCAGGAGGTCGCCGCGAAATTCCGGATCAATCCATCCGCGATTAGCCGCGCGGCAGAAGAAGTCGCGCCCCCGCCAACTGCCACCCCGATTGACACGCGCCGTTCCTGAACGCGGACCCGTAAAATCACTGACGCTGTTCGTCGGATAATTGCCGTACCAATCCTGACACCACTCCCAGACATTGCCATGCATGTCAAACAGACCCCACGCATTGGCTTGCTTTTGTCCGACGGGATGCGTCGTGCCGCCGTTGTTATCCACATACCAGGCCACGGACTGGAGTGTACCGTGATAGAGGCCATTCGTGCCTGCCCGGCAGGCATATTCCCATTCCGCTTCGGTCGGCAACCGGAATCCGCCATCCTTCACCTTCTTGTTCAATTTCCGGATAAATGTCCGGCACTCTTCCCAACTGACCATCTCTACCGGCAGATCGGGATCCTTTGATCGGCTGGGGTTGGCTTCCATCACCGACTCCCATTGCCGCTGGGTCACCTCGGTCTTCCCCATCCAGAACCCTTGGGTCAGCGTCACGCGATGCAGGCCTTCGTCGGGATCACGATTCGCTTCGTCATCCGGACTCCCCATCATGAAGGTGCCGGGCGGACACCAGACCAGTTCAATCTTTACGTCTTTCCCGATCTCGACGATCTGGAAGGGCTCAAAGGGTGGCTTTTCCTTCTCCTCCGCCAACATCGTAACCTGCCCTGTCGTGAAATTGGCAAACAGATGCGCCTTGCGTCCTCCATTGATCACGACGCTACTACCGAGCGTCTTTTCCGTCCGCATGAAAAGACATTCGTATGTCCCGACCGGGATCTTGTCCTTCATCCATTCGTCTTCCTCTTTCCGGGTGTCGATGCCCAATTCCCGGATGACCACATCGCACTGCAAGGGGAGCGATTGCACAAGCAGTGTCCCGGTCGTCTGGACCGCCATCTGCTGGACGTTGGTTTCCTGTGGATTGACCTCGATACGCGGTTTGAATGGCTGGATGCGGTACTCGGCCACCTTCCCCGTTTTCACGATGATCGTGTCCTCCTGCGGAAAAAATCCGTCCTTCAGCAGACGAAGCGCATGCTGCCCTTCTGACACGTTCTCAATAATATATCCGCCCGCATCAAGCGTGGATACGCCCTGTTTCTTGCCATCAAAGAAGACCGTCACGCCCGGCTCACAGGTCACTTGAACGAACCCTTTATGATTCTGCGCCTGCGACAACGATGCCCCCGCAACGACAAGCAGAATGATGCTCCATTTTTCAAGAAATAAAAAAACGTTATGTCTAATTTTAGCGATAGTCTTCGCGTTCATGTGTATAGCATAACAGATTTCCCTTGATCCTTTCAACACCAGAACACCATGAGAAAAACATGTGAGTGGTCGTTTGTGACTTCAATCATTTTTTCCACGAAAGACACAAAAAAACGAAAAAAGCGAATTGGATATATTGGAGGGTCGGGTTACACCACGACCGCGGCACGGGTGTAACCGTGCCCTCCAAGTAAAATTACCTGCCAGTATATCCCCGTGGCCCCGAGTGAAAGCATTGTCTGTCCCTCTGTGGGGGAAGGTCACATGTCTGCGTGCTTAGGACGAGCAGACACTCGCCCCTTCCGCGGGTGAAAGCATTGTCTGTCCCTCAGTTGCCGTCCCTCAGTTGCCCCCTGCTCTTCGCCCTCAGGGGCTCGGGCTCGCAGTTTGAATTCGCAGTCGCCAAACGAGTCTTGAGAAGCAACAAAGACCTCCTTGAGAATAAGTGTCTTTGGCGTTTGCTCTACTACGCCTCGCCCAAACTGCCTCCATTTCCCGGGAAACAAAGCAGGCGCCTTGACCTCTGCCGCATCGGCGGCGTGCAGCATGGCCGGCGGTGCCAGCAGCAGGGCGGTGAGGATAATGGTGTATTTCATCGTATTAAATCACCGGACGTGAGGCCGCCTGGGGCCTCATGGTACGGTGGATTTGCTTGTTGGCTGAGCGTGGTTTGCTTTCTCGTTCATTTCTCGTTCCGTCCGGAAGGGCGTTCTGGTCATCCCGATTATTTTCATCCAGGCAAAGAGCGGCTCGGGCCACTGGCCTCCCGGTCCTTTTACCATGCCATAATGGAACGCGCAGTGACCACCGGATTCCACTATAAAAAATTCATGTGCAACGCCGAGGGCTTTGAGTCTGTCACCTATTGCCTGAGAAAAGGCAATAGGTGCCGTGGTGTCATCGCGGGCAATAGCAATCCAGGTGGGCGGTGTGTTTCGTTCCAGGGGGAATTTATCAATGGTTTTGCCCTTAGGCCAGCAGCACATCAGTACGCAAAAATCGGGACGGCTGCTGAATCGCTCAACCTTGTCCGCAGCTTTCGTATCGCCACCATCGAAGTGGCTTATCAGGTTCAGACAAAGGTTTGCCCCAGCGGAATACCCTTGAACTCCCACCCGGTTCGGATCGATGTTCCATTGCGCGGCTCGGCTACGCACAAGTCTGACGGCCCGCTTTCCATCGGCCAACGCATCCGCCACCACATCATTCGTGCCGTAGCGGGTACGATACTTCAGGCCGAACACGGCAATGCCCTGTTCGTTCAGCATGCGCACGACATTTTCCACGTGGATACACATGGCCAAGTAGTTATATACGCCACCCGCACAAATGATCAAGGAAGTCCCGCTGTTTTTCTCCTTCGGCGGAAGATAAACAAACAATTGAGGAACGGAAACGTTGCCAAAACGTTCATTGTGAAATGCTTCCGGCCTTGCATTCGTCACCAGTCCTGGCGGATTTTCAGGCCAAAGTGGCACAACTTCGGAAGGGTTTGGCTTGACAAAATCAGAAGGATGGTTCGCAGCGCGTGCGGCAACGACAACGATACAAAATGCGATAATAACGAGAGTTTGTTTCATATTGTCTTTCAAAGCCAACTTGCCATAATGAGCATTGCTGTTATCCGCGATGTGCCTACGCAGGGCAAACCGCCAGGAGAAGAAGGCTCTGGTATTATAACACCCGGATCATCGTACCCATTCGTGCGATGCTGATATAGACGCTGTTAGCGTCCTTCCGGACACGGTAGGCGTAGCCGGGCTGGAGAGCCCCTTGCACAGTCCAAGCAGTCGGGTCGCCGATTAGTGTGCCGAACGTGAACAGCGTGATCCGGCTCGGCGGAGGATTCGCCGACCCGATGGCGCTCAACGAGACGGCATTGGCCGTACCCTGCAGCGTCAACGTGCCAGTCACGTTCACGACATCGGACGTCGTCGCCGTATAGTCATAATTGAGCGCCGTCCCTGCCGACACCGTCAGGTTGGAATAGATCAGCAGATTTTCCGCCACCCCGTTCGTCAGGCTAATCGAACCGGTGACCGTGAGTGGCCCATTCGTCACCGCGCCGCCACCGCTCAGTCCGGCAACCTGCTGTGCAGTCCCCCCGAGATCCAATGTCGCGCCGCTGTCGATTTGCAAAGACGCGGTTACGGGAATCAGGGCCGTGCCGTACGTCTTGCCCATCAAACTCACAACCTCGTTGCTTGACAGAGCCCGGGTAAAGACATTCGCCTCATCCAGAGAACCATACCAGCATTTAGTCGCCAAAAAATCATTAGGATCGCAGCCGAAACCGAGCTTATTGGTGTACGCCGCATTTACTGCATATGTCTTACTCGTAATCACCACACCATCGTAGTACATCATTACGCTCGATCCATTCCACGTCATTGCAAGGTGGTGCCAGCCCGTGGTGTCGGTGGCTGCCTGCGAAGAAACCATGTTGTTATTTTTTATGTACGTCTGGAAATTGGCCTGCCCTGATGACGCTCCAAGATAACCGCCGTTAGCATAGGAATTATTGATGATTCGCGGAGCCGACGAACCAGCAAAAGTACCGCTTGACTTGACCCACGCCGCGAACGTAAAGGCGTTCGGAAGCGGCACGCTGTTACGAGTGATCACGCCAGCGGCAACATTGGCATTAGTCCTTTGTATCGCTTGCCCGAATCTCCCGCTCATATTCGTCGCAAAACCTGCACCCATGATCAAACCATCATAAATTGCCCCGCCCGTGCCGAGGTTGACGACATTCGTGCCACTGATCGAGGCGCTATCGAAATCGTAGCGGATGAGGGCATCGGTGGTTGGCTCCGCCAATGTCAAGGTACCCCCTGAGACATGTAACAAGGGGCTGTTCTTCAGGCTGACTGCAAGGATGTTATTGCTTGAAACCTCAAGCGAACTGGCTTGGAGGGTACCATGCGCGATCGCCCCGGAACTTAACAACACAGCGCCATTGGTTACCGTGAACCAGTTGAGATCATAGACACCACCCGCTACATGGACTGGGCCGTTGTTGGTGATCGCATTGGCCACGCCCAATCGCAGGATGCCGTTGCTGATCGTCGTCACTCCCGAGTAGGTGTTCGCTCCCGCCAGGGTCAGTGTGCCGGCGCCGGTCTTGGTCAGCGATCCGGCGCCTGTCAGTGTGCCGTTGAACGTAATGTTCTTGGCGATACTGCTGTCATCCGCCGCCTGAATGGTAAGACCCTGTCCTGCCGTGCCGATGTTAAACGCCAACCCGCTATCGACCGAAAAGTTATCCCACGCCATCAACGTCCCGCTTGACATCGTGAGGTCGAGCGTAGCGGGACGATTGGCCTTCAAATTGATACCGCCGGTACCGATGCCCAACGTGCCGCCGGTCATATTCAACCGGCCGGTTGTATTGTCCCCGAAGGTGACGGCCGTCGCGGTGCCGAAACAGAGCGCACCGCTCTTCACCGAACCAGTTCCCGAGATCGAGAGCATATAGGTTGTATTCGTAGTAACAGAACTAGCGGTATTCACTCTGCCCACACTGATTCCATAAGCCGTGTCGTCGACCCTCACGGAACCGCCGGAAACATTGAGCGTACCGCTTACATTAGCGTCGTTGCCCAACAGGACACTGCCAGCAACGGCGAGTTGCCCGCTCGAAACGTTGATTTCACTTGGATAGGTGTAGTCCGCGTAGCCAACATACGCAGAACCGGCAATGTTGACCGAACAACCATTGACATTCAGGAGAGAAGCAGAGGGAAGTGAGTTGGAACTTTGGTAGCCCATGCAAAGGTCGTTCGAAAAGCTCAGACTTCCTCCATTCACCCACGTCTCATAGCCCTTAATCATCCAGGCCGCACGCGTCACGCTGACTGTTCCGGCATCGATTACGAACCGATTGCGGATTTGCACAGCACCGGAATCGGAATCAAACGTGATAGCACCCCCATTGACATATATTTTCGAACCGTTGTCAACGGTCAAGGGGGTGCCCAGAATCAAATTGCCACTCGGGTTAAACCTCAGGATTCCACCCAGCAGAAGCGTTGAATCCTGTTGGAGGTTCAATGTTAGAGAATTGGCGCTCGGAGCGACTATTTTACTCGCTGTTCCCGCACCAATCAGAGAAATCGTGCAGCCAAGCTTAATATACATCGCACCGCTGTTTGTCAGCGTCGTATTGGCGACATTCACGGTGAAGTTGCTGACAGGTGGTAAACCAAAGTAAGCGCTCATGGTACCGTCATTTGAAAACACGGTGGGCACGGTAGTGCCGGCGATGTTTGTGGTCCAATTCGTCGTAACGAGATCCCACGAATACGTTCCACCATTCACAAGACCTAGACCATTCTCAGTGCCGTTGACATCCAGATAGGCATTCGCCGCCTGAGCATCGCCCGCACAGAGCCACGCCACCACCGCGAAAAGCCCTGTTGCGTATTTGATTGTCTTTGTTCTCTTGTCCATTCGCTTTCCCTTTCCACACGTCCTTCATCGAACGCTTGAGTCCCACTTCGGTTATTGAAAACAACCCGCTTCTTGATTTTCTTTCAAGTATATCGCTGGCAGGGGACGAAAAGCAAAAGGTGAAACATGTGACAAACATGTGACAAGCAACCTGCACGCTCAACCCTCATTGCGGTTGAATTTCTGGATGGCCTGTCTGCGCGTGTGCACGCGGAGTTTGTCGTAGATGCGGCGCGCAAGCGTGTTCACGGTATTGAAGCTGACCGACAGTTGATCGGCGATCTCCTTGTACAAGAGCCCTTGGGCCAGCAGCGAGAGCACCTCATATTCACGCGCCGTCAATTTGTCCAGATCGTCCTCCGCCGAAGGTTCGGGCCCCTTCTTTTTGAAGGCCTCCACCACGATCGCGGCGATCGCCGCGCTCATCGGCGAACCGCCTGCCGCGACATTGCGTATCGCGGTCAAGAGTTCCTCCCGCGGCGCGCGCTTGAGTAAGTATCCGCTGGCGCCTGCGGAAAGCGCATCGAAGATCATTTGCGCGTCATGATAGACGGTCAGCATCACGAAGTTGGCATCCGGCAGCAGCGGCTTCAGCGCACGCACGCACTCGACACCGTTCATGCCGGGCATGTTGATGTCCATCAGGATCACGTCAGCGGAAAGCGCTTTGTGTTCCCGGAGAATGCTCTCCGCATCCGGATAGATGCTGGCCAGCGTCATGTCTGGTGCTTTTTTGATCCACCCCGACAACAGTTGCCGGATCGGGGCATTGTCTTCAACAATCGCAACACGTATGGCCATAAGATTCCTATGTGTTTGACTCTGACAGCGGAATGCGGAAGAGCAGGGTCGTTCCCTCCCCGAGGCGGCTGTCAAGCCGGCACTCGCCGCCGACCTCCGCCATCCGCTGCCGCATGTTCTCCAAACCGTTTCCGGGCTCCGCCACAGCAGAGGGATCAAAGCCAACCCCGTCATCCTTCACCGTCAACAGCAACTCCTTCGCCTCCCGCACAAAGGAGACGAAGACCGTGCGACACTTCGCATGACGCACCGCATTTGCCAGCGCCTCTTTGAACGAAAGGAACAGATGATGTCGCACTGGCGAAAAGATGCGGGTGTCTGTCAGACCTTCCGAGCGCGATGATCGGAAACCCACCCTCGCGTTCGACAAGAAACTCTGCGCATAAGCATTCAGGTAGGCGACCAGTTGATCAAGCCGGTCGTTTTTCGGATTCAACGCCCAGACGATCTCGTCCATCGAGACCGTCATCTCCAACGCGGAGCCGTAGATCTGCTTCAGGAGCGCCTGAACTTCCTCCTGCGCGGCAGGCACGTCAGCCTCAAGGGATTGGGCCAACATCAGGATCTGGGTCAGCGACGAACCGAGGTCATCGTGCAGATCACGAGCAATTCGCATCCGCTCCCGATCCAGTGTCTGTTGTTGCCGCATGGCCGCGAGCTCGCGCCGGGTACGCCGCCAGTCGAAATAGCGGTACGTGCTTAAAACCAGCCCTGCAGCCAGCATTCCGCACACCACCAGAAACCACGCTTTCTGCCAGAACGGTGGGGTTACGATCAAGGACAGCGCTGTCACCGCTTCGGTCGGTTGCCCCGAGAGGCTCACCTCATTCATCTGGAAAATATAGCGCCCAGGTTGCAGACGGTCATAGGCGACAGACACCGTCGCCAATGAAAGACCGATGCTAAAGCAGCACTGCCACTCCACCTGCAGAGCCCCACCGGGTTCAACGCCGACAGGCAGTCGCGGGCTTTGCCATTCGGCGTGGCTCTTGTTATCCTCATCAATCACAGCCAGCAGGCGACCGGCGGGAGCCGTCTCTGAGTCAACAATCTGGGCCATGCTCTGGCGCGTACCGGCCCGTCCCCATCCTTTCGGCAACGCCAACTTTGAGGAAACCGTTGTGGGCTGCGGGAACGTCAGTTCCAAGACAGGCTTTGAGTCTGCAGTTGAAACCTTCAACGTGCCGAGGGCCAGTGTGCCAACCGCTTCCGGCGGGCCGGCCGAGGTCAAAATGACGGAGAACCTTACGGCCCGCTCCGGAACCCGAATGACTTCACTCCGCGCCATCAGAGGTGCCGTGCCCGCCGAACCGGTCCACCCGGGACTCTCGCCCGACACAAGGAAGGCTGCATCGGCAACCCAATCGCCTTTCTCATCATAGAAGAAAAAGACCAGGCGCATCTGCTCCGTCCTCTCGCGCCAACCGTCATCACGGCCCTCCAGCTTATAGCGGAAGCGCCGCACAGAAGAACCCTTGTCACGCGCATCAGGCCCGAAGCGGAGCCACACGCGGCCTGAAGGAATCGTGACGGCCGCGGGCTTTCCCTCTTCGGAGGGCGTAACTGGAATGTTATGGCTGTCAACTTCGAGACTGATCACACGGGGCAATGCAAGACGTTTCTCTTCTGCATAACAAAAGAGCGAACAAAGCGTCGCGGCCAGCAAGAGGTAATGCCTTTTCATTTTTCTGACCTTAGCACGACCATGACCTTTCTGTCAAGAACACGCCGCCACTCCGGGCGCAGTTGTGAGTTGTTTGTGACTTCAATCATTTTTTCCACGAAAGACACTAAAAACACGAAAAAAGCGAATTGGATATATTGGAGGGTCGGGTTACACCACGACCGTGGCACAGGTGTAACCCGTGCCCTCCAAGTAAAATTACCTGCCAGTTTATTCCCGTGGCCCCGAGTGGTGGGATTGCCAACAACTCACAACTGCAACCGCCACTTCCCACCAACAAGTGTCAGTGAGTTGGGATTGATGGCGCGCTATTCGCGCTATCCGTGCTACCCGACAAGCGCCCCGCTCGCTATGCGGGAACAAACGAAGGAGAAATTTCTCAAATTAAGAGTTAAAAATTAAACGTTGAGAGTTAAAAGTTAAAACGCTTAACGCTCAACGCCCAACGCTTAACGCTCAAGTTATACTCACAGCGCGATACTTCAGGGGCTGTTGCGATCGTTGAAGGTTATCTCCCCAGCGAAATTCTGCGGACGCGGACGGAGCCATCTGTTTCGGGAAAGCGTAGCAGGAGCTGTTTCATCGCGCCTATATATGCTGGCTTCGTGTTCAGCTTTACACGGTAGGTTCGCATGATGCCATCGGATGTGACGTCGAGCGGATAGATGAGTGAGGCGTGCTCTCCCGTCGAGCGAATAACGAGTTGTGCTATGCAGGTCTGATTTGATACGCTTCCTGAAAAGGCGGCTTCAATCTCGGCGACAGGAGCCTCTGTTGCGTGCCAGAATGTTTCCGGTCCCACTAGTAGGGCGTGCGGGTCGTTCTTGTAGGTGATATTCAAAGCACCTTTGATGGGCCAGCCCGTATCAATCGCCTCACCCTGATAATACCAGCACAAGCGGTCTTTTTCAAAGATCCACGATAACCCTGTTGCACGGGTGTGCCGCTTAGATACAAAGCCTCGGATCTCATCCACGCTTCCGACAATCAGATAGGCTTTGTAGGTCCAGTCGATGTTTGCGTCAAGAATGCAGAACCCGATGGGCGCGATGTAACCGGTTGGACTCTCTTTCGGACCGCCCGCGCCTTTGGTCGTATCGCCGCCTGCAAAACCTGCCGTGAAGCGCGTCACATCCGGCTGATAAACGCCGACCCCTTTCCCCTGTTCATTTACCAGGGCAGCCCAGCGTTCGGAAGAAGAGAAGGAGAGCCACGGCCAGCCCTTGTTGTCTCCTTTGTTGACCAGCGTGGTCACGGGCTGATTGGAGAAGGGCTCATCGCCTGTATACGTGACGAGCTTGTACCAAGGACCGTTGGTGTAAAGTGCAGGCATCTCCTGATGCCTGGCGGGATAATGGGTTTTATCGGAACGGCTATTGATGATGCGGGCTGTCATTTCCACAGCGTTCACACCGACCAAGCGGTAGGTCACCTCGAAGATACATTCGCCGGGCACATTGAGATGCGGCCACTGCATGGGAATGCAACGCACACGGAACGTTGTCGGGTCAGGCTGTTCGAATGCGATAGTTTTGGACTTCACCTTGCCGACGCTGCCAGATTGGATGGGATTCCATCCTAGCTTCGCCCATTCCTCGTGGGGCTTCTCACCATTGGGACCGATGTAGGGAGTCGGTCCGCTGTAATACGAAAGCTGGATCTGGCGGCCCCAGTCATGACTGTTGATCATGTTCGCGTCGCCGTTCGCCTTGTCCTCCAGGACAGTAACTGCGCCGCCCAGACTCAGATCCACGCCCAGCCGCAGACGGCTGTTCGACAGATAACGCATCGGGTCTGCGCCGTAGTCATAAGCGCGCGTCTCACCTAAACAGCTCAAACTATAAAAGCTGATCGCCAGTAATGCCGCGCATTTCAATTTTAAAATTTTCAGGTTCAACTATTTTCCCCTTAACCTACTTCAAGTTCTTTACCACGAAATACACCAAACACACGAAAGCATGGCACTTTTCGGATACTAAAAATCTTCCCCACGGAGGGGTTGTTGATTCATCCTTCCAACCTTCGCGCTCTTCGTGGTAAACGCTCCCTCTCCATTTAATCCATGTTCATCTGCGTTCATCAGATTAGCAAAGTTCTTTTGTCCTGACTATCGCACGAACGTGCTATTTTAGTGATCATAATAAACGTAGCACCTCGCTGCCAGCAAGAAGCAGTGCCCCTGTGGCATACTCCGAATTCGTACGGCGATACGTTGCTGACCGGGGACTGTCAGCAGGCTGCTGTACAAACCCCAGCTTACCGTCAGACTCGATACAGGCCAACAGTGCTCGCCAAGCGTTCAAAACAAACGGCTGGTATGTTGACTTGTCTAGAACCCCGTGATTGATGCCCCAGGCTAAACCATAGCAAAAGAAGGTCGAGCCGCTCGTCTCTCCAAGTGGATAGGATTCCGGATCATGCAGGCTGGCACGCCATAACCCGTCTTTATCCTGCGCAGCGATCAACACTGCGGCCATTTCGCGCAGCAACTGCTCGTAGCGTGTCCGCTGAGGATCGTCGGCAGGCAATGTTTCCAACACCCGGCAAAGTCCGCCCATCACCCACCCGTTGCCCCGTCCCCAGAAGACCTTCTTTCCATTACGCTCACGAATCTGGAGTCCGTCAGGGAAAGGCAGGTAGGTGCGGTCACGTACAAACAGATGTTCGTCCTGATCATAAAGCAGCCCGACCGTTTGCCACCACTGCTGGTGCATCCAGTCCCGGTAGCGCGCATCCCCTGTAGCAGTACTCATGCGAGCGAAAGCCGCTGGCGCCATGAATAAGGCGTCGCACCAGCCCCAGCGCTGGCGCTCCTTCTCGGCGAGCAACTGATCCATCACCGTCCGGGTCGGAGCAATCCGCTCTGGCTTCTTATCTATGAGGAAAAGGTCCAGATAGCTTTGTGTGATGGCGAAATCGTTCCCGTCACGTAGGGCGTTCGGCCCGGGTCTCCATTGATTCTTTTCGCCAAGCTTTACCGCCAGCGTCCGGTAGTAGTCATCCTTTGTTGCGCGATAGGTGGCAACCACCCCAGCAAAAAGGGTCCCTCTGAACCAGCAGGTGTCGGAATCGTGGCAATCGCTGCTGCGTCCCGCAAACAGGTGCTCCTGCTGCCAGGCGCAGGCGCGGCGCATCAGCTCACGCGACCGGGCCTCCGTCACTGGCGGCGCCTCTGCCAGCAGCCGTTTCTGGTCAGCGAGGTCCTGCTGGTATTCGGCGGTCTGCACGAACGGCATTGGCTTGAGCATCGCTGTTGCCAACTGTTCCACCTCCTGACCCGCGAGTTGGAACGCCAATGCCGCCAGCCGTTCTGTTTCGGGGTTCATGCCCTCCGCTTTCAGATGACCATCCGGGCCTACTCGCCAACACAGTGCGCGCCACCCGCGAATGACGGGCACTCGGTGGCTGTCGAGCCACATCATTTTGATCGGCTGATTGATGCCCCACGCAAGGATTTTCAGGTTCAAGGCACTGAGCAGCAAATCCGGCGCAACCCCGCCAGCCGCACTATTTTTAGGGCCCGACCCCCAGGGGCCAT
>JBAXOG010000065.1:0-25670 GCA_037133395.1 bacterium
CACGAGGGGATGATGGGTATGGCCGACAAAAAGGACAGCTTCAGTCGTGGCCTCCCAGGAGAGCATGGCTTCCTCTGGGGAACACACATAGCGAAATGATTCTGGCTTTGAAAAATCACCATGGGTGCAACGGAAATTTTTTCCTTCTGCCATGAGAGGCAAGCGTTCCAGCCAACGTATGCCCGTTTCGGAAAGCTGCTGGCGGTGGCGTTCGACTGCGTGAGCTGCACGTTCTGAAAAGAAGCGCGTACTTAATTTTCCGCAAACAGCGGCATCATGGTTTCCCATCAGGACAACATGGGCCTTGCGGTATAATAACTCTAATGTTTCAATAGGCTCGAGGCCATAGCCGACGCAATCACCAAGGCAGATAATTCTATCGACCTTCATGTCGGCAATATCCGTCAGCGCGGTTTTTAACGCTGAGGCATTGGCATGGATATCCGAAATAATCGCGTAACGCATAAATGCTCAGTAAACATTTTTTATAAGCAGGTTACCCGATACCAAAAAAAGAAAGAGGCGCACTGAACATGCGCCAACAGCGGTAAACGAAAAAAACGGTAGGGGTCCCTACCGTTTGATGAAACAAAATTGCATTAGCCAGCAATGATTGCTTCGCTCGGGCACTCGCTTGCGCAGGCACCACAATCCACGCATGTGTCAGCGTTAATTTTGTAGGGGGTTCCTTCGCTGATTGCCTCGACCGGGCAGGAATCTTTGCACAGACCGCACGCAACGCACTTGTCAGTAATTTGATAAGCCATGATAATCTCCTTGTGTGTTAAAAAAGCCCATCTATGATAGCCTAAATTTATACCAAGAATCAATCGAAAAGCAATTTAATTGCAGGATTATTTTACGGATTATTTTCCCTTGGTGAACTGATCGGAAAAGGTCATGACATTCTTCAAAAAAGCTTGCTGATTTTCATTGGAGAACACATCGTCAAGGGCACCTTTGACTACTTGCAGGATAAGTTTATCCGCGAGCTCTTGCCCGAGCTGTTCCTGTTCGGGACAGCTCTTTATAATATCGGCGGATTCAGAAAAAAGCGTCCTATGAGGGGCTGAGAATTTTTGGTTCTTGCTCAGCTCCTGTAGTTGCTTCATGGCCTTGAGGGGGCTGCCCTTCTTCGTTTCAACGATGGCTCCGACTAATGGGGGAAGATAATCGAGCTGACTTCCTGTGCCGAGGGTGTCCGCAGTCCATTTCGCCATGTCCAGATCATCTTGGTAAAGACTGGCGGCGATTAAACTGATGAGCATCATCTTATGCTCCACGTCATTAAAATGAGGATTGCTCTTTTGCTGGCTGGTGAAAGAGGTCTTCAGCTCGTTAAAATATACGCGTGCCAGTCTCGGGCATTCCATCTTCGAGAGCGCAATGGATTGCAACCCCATGGCAAGAATTTTAGTTTCGTTTGTGCTTGTTTCTCTTATCATGTCCGCTTCGATAAAAGAGTAGTCGCTCTTGTCTGCGATGAACCACACGATCCCTAATAGCGCATGAGCCATTGTTTTATCAACAGGTTCGCTCACGGTTTTATTGTACTCGGCTACGGTACGTTTTATAGCCTTTTCGGACGCGAACCGATAGGTCTTGTAGTTGAACGTTTTCCGAAAGGCATGCAGGTGCTGCCCCTCGATCATCGTTGTACAGCCAGCGAAGAATAAAGCGGAAATGACGAGAAGAGCAATTTTTTTTATCAAGGAGGTGTTAGTCATTTCGGGTAAAAATTGTTGTCCCGGCAGGTATTTTCCCGTCATTCACCATATTGCCGGGGATCAGTGCGCCGTTGATGAGGTAGTAGGTCGTTGCGAGCTTCCATTTGCTGCCGCAAAGGGTGAGTGGCGGTCGTTGTGCGGAAACAGATCCCGCAATGGTATAGTCCAGGAGAACCTTTGTTCCGTAGGGTAGTTTGAGGATGGCTTCAGGTGTGAGCTGGCTCCCTTGGACATAGCGACCATGTGGATAGACGTAAATCGTGGAAGTCATGCGCACGGCCGTGCCCGCGATATCTTGAACGTGACCATTCATTCCAATCACTGAATATCCAGACGCGGGAGGGCGTGGAGGAGAAGCTTTTTTGGCGGAGACGACCTGTTTTTGATCATAGTCTTGTGGCGATGGCGCTGTGAAGGCATTCATCTTTCCGTAGAGGACCTCGTTCAAAGCAGGATCTGCAATGAGAAGCCGCCGGGCAACCACGTCGGGATCTTTTGAGGGGCGGCTTGTCAGTCCGAGTTTGGAACGGACGGTTGGCATTCCGAATTGCATGCCGCAACGTTTTCGTCCTCGGTGATTCCGAGGTTGCCATTTGTTCGGCGCGCCATAAGCGATTTGTGAATGGGGTATCACTTGAGAATCGGACAACTTGTAAATGCGCTTGATTTCCGCAATTAGCGCGGTGAGGGATTTTGTCTGTGCTGGGTTGAGAGGCTTATTGTGGCTGCCACAGACCTCAATGCCAATTGAAAAATTATCGACCTCCTGCTTGCCATTCCACATACTGCGACCGGCATGAAAGGCCACGCGGCGAGGGTCGATGATACGAAAGATACGCCCTGCTTCGTCAATACAGAAGTGACATTCACCCATCTCGCTGAGCTTATGCAAGGCGCTTCCCGACACCGCTTCGGTCGTGTGCAGGATGAGCAATGTGGTTTTGGAACGGATATCTCGTTCCTTGTTGCGCGGGCTGTAGTAGGCGTTACTGATGCTTAATTGACCAAAAGCAGAGGTTGCGAGAAGCCAGAGGCTTGTCGCAACCGATATCTGTTTTATGCCGAAACGCAACATAGTTGAATGTTTTTATTGTGCCCAGTCTTCTTTGCCGATGATCAAGGTGTTTGCGGTCATGTCTGCTGGAATAGTCAAGCCCATCAGCGTAAGAACAGTTGGAGCGATATCGCTCAGTTTTCCCGCTGGGGCCAGCTTCACGCCGACGGCGTCCTTGGCCATGTAAACACACTCGACATCATTCAGTGTGTGGCTGGTTTTGGTCATACCCGTGATATAGTCTACCATCTGTTCTGCGTTGCCATGGTCTGCTGTGATCAGTACGTGCGCATCTAGTTCCATCAAGCGGGGCAGGAGCTTGCTGATGCAGGCGTCGACGACTTCGACGGCCTTACGCGCGGCATCTGCGTCGCCCGTGTGACCGACCATGTCGCAATTGGCATAGTTGACAGCTACAAAAGCATACGGATTGTTCTCGAGTTTTTTGAGCAACGCCTCTGTTACAAATTGGGCCTCCATTTCAGGATGACTTGCGAAGGTGGCCGGATCAAAGCGTCCCGGAATATCCACTTGTTCTTCGCCGGCATAAGGCTGTGTGGATTTACCGTTGAAGAAACTGGTCACATGACGGAACTTCTGCGTTTCCGCAATACGGAGTTGCTTTAGGCCTGCCTTGGAGATGACTTCGCCCAAGAGGTTCGGCATCCCGCCTTCACCGCCCATGGCGCCGAGCAGGTATTGTGTGAATTCATCCCAATAACGCGTGAAGCCGAGATAGACGATCTGAGGACGCGTGGCGCGCGTCCCCTTGTAACTGTCGCAGACAAAAGCCTGTGTAAGTTGGATGGCACGGTCTTGACGATAGTTGAAGTGCATGATCGAATCGCCATCTTTCATGCCCGCATAGCCCTTGATGACGCATGCCGGAATGTATTCGTCCGTCATTTGTGTGTTGTCGGGTGTGATGTCCTTGGCATAAGCGTCTTTGACGGCTTCGACCGCACTGTTGACCTGGCGTCCCTTGGCTTCCACCAAACAGGAAAAAGCCACGTCCGTGAGTTTATAATTTTTTGAGCGATCCATGGAATAGTAGCGCCCCATCACTGTGCCGATGGTGCAGTGCCCGACCGTCTTCATCTCGGTCTCCAGGCGTGCGATATATTCCAGAGTACTTCGTGGGGGTGTGTCACGACCGTCCAGAAAGGGATGGATAATGATCCTTCCTTCTGCAAATTCAGTGCGAGCTCGTTTCATGAGCTTGAAGAGATGCTCCTGATGCGCATGGACGCCTTCGTCCTGCAAGAGACCCATGAAATGGAGCGCGCTGTTGTTCTTCTTCCAATTGGCGATGAGCTCTGCCCATTTAGGAGAAGTGAAGAGTTCGCCAGTGCTGAGGCCATCGTCAATACGCTTCAGCTCTTGAATGACGATACGTCCGGCCCCCATATTGAGATGTCCGACTTCGCTGGAGCCCTGATACCCCGCCGGTAATCCGACAGCTTCTCCGCTACACGCCAGACGTGACCACGGATAACGTTCTTTCAGACGATCAATCGTCGGAGTCTTTGCAGCAAACACAGCATTTCCTACTTCACGGGGATTAAGTCCCCAGCCATCACGAATAATCAATACGACAGGTCTCATGGTGATCCAAATCCTTTACGAATTAAAAAGAGAGTATAGCATACCGTTTTGAGGCACACTTCTCAAGGTGTGATTTTATGTTTTGAGGTTTCTACTCTGCGACGGCATGGTACTTTTGAGTCTGACATGGATGTGAACGCTTGGAGTCCCTTTTCCGGACGGGATTTTCTTGAGCTCAAGGTATTTTTGATTATGGGCCAGTTCACCAAGTTTTTGATAACCATAGTTGCGGGGGTCGAAAGAGGGATTGTTTTTTAAGAGCATCGTCCCCACTTGTCCAAGTGTGACCCATCCATCGTCAGAGGCAGTTGCCATAACGGCTGTCCGAATCATCTGTTCTAGTTTGACGTTTTCCGAAATTTTGGCAGCGCTTTTGCCATCATCTTTCTTAAGTCCTGCGGGCTCTTGTGTTTTGGGCATAATACGGGCAGAAGCCGGCTCCTGGTGAGCCTGCAAAATCTCGGTATAAACAAACTTGTCACAGGCTGCCACAAAAGGTTGAGGCGTTTTTTTCTCGCCAAACCCATAGACTACCAGACCCGCTTCCCGGATACGGGTTGCAAGACGGGTAAAATCACTATCAGACGAAACCAAGCAGAAGCCGTTTAGATGCCCTGTGTGCAACAAGTCCATCGCATCGATGATCAAGGAAGAATCGGTTGCATTTTTCCCGCTGGTGTAGGCAAATTGTTGAATAGGCTGAATAGCCATCTTATTGAGGACCGCTTTCCATCCCTTCAGTCGATCCGTTGTCCAGTCACCATAGATCCGCTTCACGCTTGCAGTGCCGTATCTTGATACTTCAGCAAGAAGTTCGTGAATGATGGAGGCCTGTGCATTGTCGGCGTCGATGAGTACGGCTAGTTTAGCGTTGTAATCCATTTTATCCTCCTAAATGCAAAATCACGTATTATACAACAAGAATCATCACTACTTTTCAATTACATTACCAAGAATGTATTCCTTTCGCAAGGCATGCTTCTTAAGCACGGCTTTTTCTTTTAGAATCGTTTTGAAGTATTTTACCAAATCAAGTTAAGCAAGGCATTGCTACCCATATTTTCCCCACGGAACACATGGATTTTCACGGAAATTTGTCCGAATTGTCACTTATGTGTTATTCCGTGTGTTTTGTGGGCATAACAAGGCGTATCTGTATCTGTATTGCCAAAACAGGTGCAAAAGAATAAGCCGTGGCTTTTTAAGCCATGATGAAAAAAATGTACTTTTCGGATGATTTTCTTTACCAAAAGGTAATAATTAGCGAGTAAAATAATGAATTTATGGTTAATAATGCTGATTTTTAAGAGAATTTTCAGTTTTTTTTAAGTTGGCACGCGATGTGCAATAGGGTGTGCATCACTAACACCAAAAGTAGAAAGAGAGGAATAATCATGAGAGGTTTAATAGGTTTCAGTTTTGTCATGGCGAGTGCGATGATGGCGAGTGCGGCAGAAACAGTGTCAACGAATACTCCTGCGGCCACGCCGGAGGCGGTCAAAAAGGAAGCGGTTTGCCCCGTAACGGTTGGAGCCACATTAGATCTTTATTCGGCCTACGTGTGGCATGGTATGGTTCTAAATGACGAACCCGTTTGGCAGCCGGATGCGGCAATCAGCTATTCCCTTGGCGATTATGGGACGTTAGCTGCTGATGCCTGGATGAACTTTGACGCGACGGACAACAATGACAGACGTCAATTTTCGGGACTCAATGAGATCGACTATACCTTGCAGTACTCTGTCAATGTGGGTAACCTTGCGTTGGGTGCCGGACATATCTGGTATACGTTCCCGTCGATCTCCTCGGGAGAGTACTCTCCCAGCACCCGCGAATTCTTTGTGAGCGCTGCTTACAATAACAATATAGTGACACCTTTTGTCAAGGGGTATTATGATTATGCACGTGCAGATGGGGCTTACCTGACGATTGGACTCCGGAAGGAAGTGGAGCTGATTGACAAGCTCACTGCAGGCGCGGAAGTGGCTCTGGACGGTGCGACGCATACGTACACACAGTTTTACTTTAATGGCGCGGAGAATAATGCGTGGTTTACAGACGGAACAGCCGCGGTCTATGTGAAGTACAATATATCCGCAAATTTCTATGTTGGGGCCCGCTTGGCTTGGATCAGTGTGATGGATAACGATCTTAAAGGAGTCTATCAAGAAGACAACCTCCTCTGGGGGGGTATCAATCTAGGCGCTACCCTCTAGGAGTGGGGTCAGGGTATAGGAAGACAGGGTTCAGGAAGATGATGCTTTATTAAATCCTGAACCCTGAACCCTTTCTTTGTGACTCCTAATTTTACGGAATTGGTAAAATAAAAGACGATTTGCTTTACTGAAACGTAAAAATAGATTGGCATATAGGGGAGAAAATTGATAAAATCTTCGTTTTAATAATTATTTCACATTTTTTCAAACAGATTATGAATCAATTTGCCATTCAGCAATGTTTGGCACGGTAGTTGCATTAGGATAGCTCGAACAAGCAAAAAAGGAATTGTATTATGAATAATCGAACAGAAGCGCTCAAGAAGATTGCTCAACTCGAAGTTCAGACACCCGCTAAAGCAGCACCCTTTGAACTCGATTTCTACGGAGAGGATGTTTTTACGACGAAGGTGATGCGTAAGTATCTTTCCAAGTCGACTGCCGAGAAGTTGCTCTCCACGCTCAATGACGGTACGCCGTTGGATCCTGCAATTGCCGGGGATGTGGCTCATGCCATGAAGACCTGGGCCTTGGAACGCGGTGTGACACATTTTACACATTGGTTTCAGCCGCTTACGGGAGGAACTGCAGAGAAGCATGACGCCTTCCTTGAACCTACTGGGACGGGCGAAGCGATCATGGCCTTTTCAGGTAAAAATCTGATCGTGGGCGAGCCGGATGCCTCCAGCTTCCCCTCTGGCGGATTGCGCTCAACCTTTGAGGCGCGTGGCTACACAGCTTGGGATCCGACCAGTCCGGCCTTCATCAAACGTCATCCGAATGGAGCGACCCTGTGCATACCGACGGCATTCTGCTCATATACGGGCGAGGCACTGGATAAAAAGACGCCGCTCCTGCGTTCCATCCAAGCGCTGAAGAAGTCGGTGACCCGGCTGATGAATTGCTTTGATCTACCTAAGGCGCGCGTGATGGTGACGCTCGGTCCGGAACAGGAGTACTTCCTGATAGACAAGAGTTTCTATCTGAACCGTCCAGACTTGGTACAGACGGGGCGCACGCTATTCGGTGCACCGCCGCCGAAACATCAGCAACTGGAAGACCACTATTTCGGTTCTATTCGGCCTCGAATCCTCGCCTTTATGAATGATGTCGAGACAGAGTTGTGGAAGCTGGGTATCCCGGCCAAGACGCGTCATAACGAAGTGGCTCCTGCTCAATTCGAACTAGCACCGATGTTCGAAGAACTCAATCTTGCAGTGGATCACAACATGGTTGTCATGGAAGTGTTGCGTCAGACGGCTGAACGGCATGGGCTTGTTTGCCTGTTGCACGAGAAGCCCTTTGCAGGCATCAACGGTTCGGGCAAACACAACAACTGGTCGGTTGCGTATGGCAAGCAGAACTTGCTCGAGCCAGGCGCGGATCCGCACCAGAACGCAATCTTCCTTACCGTGCTGAGTTCGATTATTCGCGGGGTGCATCTGCACAGCGATGTATTGCGCTCCAGCACTTCGTATGCAGGCAACGACCATCGATTGGGCGCGAACGAAGCACCACCGGCCATTGTGTCGATCTTCTTGGGCGACCAGCTTGCGGATGTCATTGCACAGATCGAAAAAGGAGGCGCAACTTCGAGTAAGCAAGCGGGCACGATGCGCATTGGAGTAGACGCTCTGCCTTCGCTCCCTCGGGATGCGACAGACCGTAATCGCACAAGCCCCTTTGCTTTTACGGGCAACAAGTTCGAATTCCGTGCGCCGGGCTCTAGTCAGTCCTGCGCAGGGGTGAACGTGGTGCTTAACACGATCGTTGCAGAGTCCATGGATTATATGGCCGAGCAGATTGAGAAGTTTGGTAAGAATGATTTCAATGTGAAGTTGCAGAAGCTTTTGAAAAAGGTTATTGCAGAACACAAGGCCATTATTTTCAACGGCGACAACTATAGCGCCAAGTGGGCTATCGAAGCAGAGCGTCGTGGTCTTCCAAATTTCAAGACAACGTTGGATGGCATCAAGCCCTTGATTAAAAAGGAGAATGTGGCGCTCTTCCAAAAGTATGGTGTCTTGAGTAAGGTTGAACTCGATTCACGGTATGAGATCTTTCTGGAGGACTATCATCGCAAGGTTCGTATTGAAGGGCAGATCGCCTTGGAAATTGCAAAGAGTGTGATTCTTCCAGTGGTTATCTCAGCCTTCGATAAGGCAGCACACGCGCTCAACCAGGTAAAATCTGGTCAAGTGAAAGCAGGAATGTCCTCCCTTCAGAGTTATGCTGAAACCGTGGGGGGGCAGCTTGATGCACTCCTCGAAGCTAGTGATGTGCTCGAGAAGGCTCTGGGTGTTGAACATGGAAAGATTATTGAGGCGACACGTGCCTTGCGTCAGGTCGTTGACAAGCTCGAAGGCATTATCGACGATGCAGCATGGCCGTTGCCCAAATACCGCGAAATGTTGTTTATCTATTAGGAAACTATGAGACGGAACTATCAGCAGGAAGCGCAGAAGCGTGTTGCGTATATCCGCGAGACCCTCAACAATGCCGGAGCAGCCGGCGTTGTTTACGGGAATAGCGGTGGTAAGGACAGTGCGCTCGTGGGTATTCTCTGCAAGATGGCGTGCGCGAATACAGTGGGGCTTATTATGCCGTGCGGTTCGCGTAGAAATTATAATGAGGACAAAACAGACGCGCAAGAGGTTGCGCGTCTGTTTGATATTTCAACGCGCATTGTTGACTTGAGTGAGCTCAAGAATCGCTACGTGGATATTTTAGGCTCGCAAACGGAACTGACCTCGCTGGCGATGAAAAATCTAGCGCCGCGTATCCGTATGATGACACTCTACGCGATTGCCGCGAGCGAGAATCGGCTGGTCGCAGGCACGGGTAATCGGAGTGAGTGCTACATGGGCTATTTCACCAAGTGGGGGGATGGCGCATGTGACTTTAATCCGATCGCGGATTTGACGGTTACGGAGATTTATGAGTTTCTGCGCGATCTTGGCGCACCTGAGGCGATTCTGACCAAAGCACCTTCTGCCGGGTTGTTTGACGGTCAGACGGACGAGCAGGAGATGGGGATCACCTATCAGGCGATTGATGCGTTTTTGTTGGATGGCACGGTGACCGAACACGACATGGCCATTCTTGATCGCTTCAATCGTGTGAGTGAGCATAAGCGGAGATTGCCCTCCCAGTATGGGAGTGATAAACTATAGTTTTATCAATTCATAAAGGGAACTATCATTATGACGTTAGCTGATCAGTCTATTGTTACTGGAAATCTATTGTTTCGTTGGAGAGGTTTTATTCCTCTTTGTTTTATAGCTATTCTTGTCCCCGCGTTTCATGGTTTTCGGTATCCTCATAATTCCCGCACAGAGTATTTGGTGCTATGGAGTATCTGTGTTGGTATCTCCTTGATCGGGGTCGTTCTGCGGGCGTATACCGTCGGGTATGCTGCCAAAGGGACCTCCGGACGGAACACGAAGGAGGGTCAGATCGCCGAGACGCTCAATACGACTGGCATCTACTCAATTGTTCGTAATCCGCTCTATCTTGGAAATTTTATGATCATGCTGGGCCAAGTCTTGCTTCTGCGTTCCATGTGGTGTGTTTTGGTCTATGTTTTAAGCTTCTGGCTCTATTACGAGCGAATCATTATGGCAGAAGAGAGTTTCTTGAAGCAGAAATTTGGTGAAGCGTATGAGGCTTACACGCGTCTCACGCCAGCGTTCGTTCCGAAGCTGTCACTCTGGAAAAAAACAGTCTTGTCCTATTCCCTGAAGTTTATGATCCGGAAGGAATGTCATGGGTTGTTTGTGATGATGATCATTTTTTCTGTATTGGGAACGACCTGTGATGCCGTGGCCAACGGTTCTTTCGTGCTGGTTAATGTCTGGACATGGATAGCCGGTATCAGCACGATGGTGTATGTGTTAATCAATCTTGTGACAAAGAAAATGCTGAACGATGTCTGATGAATTGAAACATGAATGCGGAGTCGCCTTGTTACGGCTTCGTCAGCCGTCAAATGCCTATCCTGAACACTACGGCTTGCAGCAGATGGCGTTGCTTCTGGAGAAGCAGCATAATCGTGGACAAGATGGCGCGGGGATCGCGGCGTTAAAGATTGATGCCTGTCCCGGTGAACCGTACTATCATATTGAAAAATCAGCCGACCGTAATCCGTTGGCGAATGTCTTGGAGCGCGTGTGGGAGAGACCTTTCTTGGGCGATGTGTTCCTCGGGCATCTGCGCTACGGCACGTTTGGCAATCAGTCAGTGGACGCCTGTCATCCTTTACTCAAATACAGTGTCTGTCGAAATCGGACTTTGCTTCTGGCCGGTAATTTTAACCTGACGAATAGTTCCGCTCTCTTTGATCACTTGACGCGCATGGGACATCACTTACCCAATCGTCAGGATACGACTATTCTGCTCCACCAGATCGGACACGAATTGGAAAAGGCGCTGGATGCTGGCAATCCGTTTGAATCTGATCTTTCCGTGCTTTTGTCCAGGGCTGCAATCGCGTGGGATGGGGGTTTCTTAATTTGCGGTATCTTGGGTGACGGTACCGCCTTTGCGCTTCGTGACCCGTCGGGTATTCGTCCTGGGTTTTACTATGTTGATGATGCGGTTGCCGTCGTTGCCTCCGAGCGCCCAGCTATTCAGACAGGCTTTAACGTGAAGAGTCATGATGTTAAGGAGATTCCTCCTGGATCATTGCTCCTGATCTCTCACGATGGAAAAACGGTGGAGGAACGGCCTTGCCTCATTCCACGTGAGACGCGACGCTGTGTCTTCGAACGAATTTATTTTTCACGCGGAAATGATTGCGATATCCAGCAGGAACGTCGCCTGATGGGTAAGCATCTGGTGCCTCAAATCTTGGATGCGATTGACCAAGACTACGACAATACCTTTTTCTCCTACATTCCGAACACGGCGCAAATCAGCTTCCACGGGGTTCTGGATGAGTTACTACACAAGCGAAATTTCCGCTTCGGCCAGGTCGTCCTCAAGGATGCGAAGTTCCGGACCTTTATCGCGGATGCAAACCGTCGCAAGGCTTTGGACATGCATATCTACGACATTGTCTATGGTCTCATCCGTCCGCAAAAAGATAACCTTGTCCTGTTGGATGACTCTATCGTGCGCGGGACAACACTTAAGAATCTGATTCTTAAAATTGTGGATCGTCTCGAACCCAAAAAGATTGTGATGGTCTCTGCCGCGCCCCCCATCTGTTATCCCGACTGCTATGGGATTGATATGGCCAGCATGGGTGAGTTAGTTGCCTTTCAAGCCGTTATTTCCTTATTAAGAAAAACAGGGCAGGAGTCGTTGTTGCACGAATGTGTTGGATGTGCCCGCGAAGACCTGCTCAAGCCAGACGCCGCTATGCGAAATCGTGTGGCTCCACTTTATGCAGCCTTCACCTTTGATGAACTCTGTCATGAAATTGGCCTCCTCTTGACCCCAGAAGGATTGAAAGCTAAGGTCACAGTAGTTTTTCAGCGACTGGGGAACTTGCGCCTCTGCTGCCCTGATCATACAGGCGACTGGTATTTTTCCGGCAACTATCCCACCCCCGGTGGTAACCGCGTCGTCAACCGAGCACTTGTCAACTACTGTGACAAAATCAATCAGCGCGCGTATTAAAATTCGCAGCGCGCGTGAAGAAGTGTCTGTACGTTAGAATCCGGCGGCTGCCGGATCGAATGGGGTATTGCTTTTTATCTAATCTGGTTTCCAGCGGCCCGTGTCCTGCGAACGGACAGTGAGCCGCTCGGGGCGGAAGATGTAATCGGGCCATAGCGGGCAGTTAAGATCCACCCATGTCTTCAAGGCACGCATCTCATTCGTACTCAGCTTAACGTCACAATGTTGTTTCTTATTTAGCGCCTCAAACAGCCGGCTGCGCAGCGTGCCGAACGTGAGCGGCTCAGCCTTGAAATGGCGCGCGCCGTAAGCCCAGTCGAAGTAATGGACCCAGCCGCCGGACACCAACGAGCGGTAGGACGCGGGAACGAGAGCCGCATCCAGATTACCGCGCAGGTCAAGTCGCTCCTTTTTTGAGCCGTCGTGGCAGGAGATGCATCGCTTATCCAGCACGGGTTGGACGACACGCTCGTATCCAAAGGGCTTCGAGCCCCACGGTGGCGGCTCAAGCGCGCGAACGGGCTGAACCAGCGCTTGGGTGGTCTGTTTCATCTGTGGCACCTGAAGGCGGTCGTCATGGCAGCCCACGCAGCTGCGGCGCTCGCCCGGCTGGAGTTGGACCACACTGCGCATGCGCTGGATCTCGTTATAGTTCTTATCGAGCAACTGGAAGTAGAGCACTTTGCCAGCAGGGGCCGTAAAGTTCACAGAGCCGTCATCTGAAATGGGCGCCGTGCCGATCACGGCTTTGGCGACATAGCTCGGCCAGCCGCCGCGCTCGGTCACCGTAATGAGGCCGTTCGATCCAGAGACTGCGCTGCCCAGCCGGAACGCGTGGGCGCCCAGCGCGTTCTGCGTGCGCGTCACGATCTCATGTGCGGGCCCTTTGACTTTGTGGATTGGCGTCGCGTAGAAATCTGTGAAGGGAGGATGCGTGCTTCGGTATTCGCCGCACGCCAGTTTTTCGAGCATCGGCGGAACCTCGTGCGAAACCTGCAGGTACTTCGCGAGCCCGCGGGGAACGCTGCTCCCAAGCCCTTCGTAAACATCCTGTACGGTGAACTGGCCTAAGCCCTGCGCTGCCAGTTTTGCATCCGTCACGTCCTGTAGCACAGGCGGACGAACACGCTCGCGCAAGAGCGAAGGCTTCTTGCTGCTGATGGATGGGTCGAGGTAGAGGAGCTCGCGGTTGCCATAGCGGTCGATGACATAAAGTCCCCAGTGAGAACGCGGGCCTGGGCTGTGGCTGACGAGGAAGTGGTCGCGCGAGATAGGTTCGGGATAACGAAAGGTTTCTTGATGTGAGCGGCCCATCTGGTATTGCGGTCGGGTGTCGGGCGTGATGCTGGTAATGGCTCCAGTTTCATACAGTCCCTTTGACCGGTCGATTAGTGCAATTGGCCCCTGATGGTCGCCATGGGAAATCAGCGTGCAGACGAGCTCCTGGCTGTCTGGCACTTCACGCGCATGACCATAGCCATAAGGCGTGTCGTTGCCGAAAACAAGCTCTGGGTGGGTCCCGTCGGGGCGGATCGACCACAGCGTGTGCCCGAAGTCCGCACCCTTGTCCAAGTATTCTGAGCGCGTCCATAAAATGCGGCCGTCGCGGGTCATGACGGGGTCCCACTCGCTGAGGTTGGCATGGGAAAGACGCTTGATGTCTGTGCCGTCGCGAGTCATGCGGAAAAGCACGTAAGCCTGCGGCTGCCAGCAGAGGAAGCGCGAGACACAGCGCGTGGAGATGAAGCCCAGCCCGCCGTCAGGAAGCGGTACAGGATCGAAATCGTTAAAAGGTCCTTCAGTGAGCTTACGTGCCCCGCTGCCATCCGCGCGCATTGTCCATAGGTGCCAGTAGGTCTGCCACCCATCCACCTCGGGTTTTTCCGGCCGGTAGGCAAAAAAGAGGGTCTGTCCGTCAACGTCGGAAACAGGATGACGCACGATTCCATTTGAACCATCGAACAGCATTTCCACTGCTGCAGAGGCAGGGGCAAGGCGACCTTCCGCATCGCGAGGGACATACAACACATAGACACCGCCGCCGCTAACAAAGTGCGAATCCATGATGTCACTGTAGTTGTGCGAGGGCTCAAGCGGGTTCTGCTTGGCGAAGAGCACCCGTTCGACAGGCGCCAGCCGTGGATCGCGAAAGAAGAGCTGCCGCTTAGCGTAGCGCGCCGCGAGATAGAGTGCGTCGGAATTCCCTTCCGTCTTTGCGCGGGCGCGTAGCGCTACCAGTTCGCCTTTCTCTTTTGTGACCACCACACCCTGCGAGGCGAGGCGTACGATCATCTCCTCGAACTGAACGAGAACGCGTTCGACAGCCGCCAGCCGCGCGATGCGTCCCCAATACGGCGCACCACCAGGAACCGCTGGACGATCTTTGAGCAAGGGCGAAAGTTCATCTGTTGCGTCCATCCGTCCCCACGTGTCGCGTTCACACCGGAAGGCATATTCTACAACACCCTTCCACGTCGGTTCGGTCAGTGCTGAAGCCGGCAGCGTTAAAAAGGAAGGCTTTTTATTGTTAGCGCATGAGGCTTTGGAGACCGTTGTCCATGACTTCCCATCCAGGGACACCTTGATCTCAATATCCCGCGGAAGGCGGTCGGTCAATTTACCCGTGCGATCGCGGGAGAAGGCAACCCGCGTGATCATTGTCGCCTGTGGCAGTTCAATCTCCGCCCATTCCTCATTGGTTGTCGCGGGGATCCAGCTATGGTCGTTTCCGAACTTGCCGTCATTCAGATGCGCGATGGAATGAACCGCATACCCGGAAATCACGGAGGAGGCTCGTGCCACTGCGCCACGCGAGGCAAGCGCAAGGTTCTCTTGTCCGCCAGGCGCGAAGAGCTCCAATTCGTCCAGACACGCCGAGCTGCCGTGGGTGGTGCGAATCACCAGCCGGACAACCTTGGCTTGCTGCGATGGGAAGGTGATAGACGTGACAGAATTTGTACAGACGGGATCCGCCGTCACTGTTGCCATTAACGCCTTACGCGTTTCATCCTCGACACGCACGCGTGGCCCTGCGAGTGCGAAGTCCATCACAGCCAGCATCCCCAACGCCACCGCGACCGACCACAACTTTTTTTCCATCCAGAGTCCTTCATTCATTTGAACATCCCCCCTTTGATATTGTTAACTGCTTTACGTGTTGAATCCCTTGTTATACCCCAGTCGCGCCGAGATACGGTCAGCATGGCTCTTGACAACTGAGCCGATCTCTGGGATGTGCTTCCGGTCGATATTCATCATCAGTCCAGTCGTCCACACCGCCGCGACTGGATAGCCGCTACGGTCGAAGATCGGCGCACCGATACAGTAGATGCCCTCGAACTGCTCGCTATCATCGAACGAATAGCCCTTCTCGGCCACAGTCCCCAGTTCGCGACGCAGATGTTCTTTTGATGTAATCGTCCGTTCGTTGTAGCGGACAAACTTCATCGTGGCAATGAGCTCATCGCGCTCTTTCACGGGCAGGAAGGCGAGAATCGCCTTACCCGGCGCGGAACAGGAGACGCTGATGCGGTAACCGAGTTTGGAGATGAAACAGAACATGCGCGTACCGATGGCCTCATCGAGCACGATCACTTCCTTACCTTCGCGCACGCCAATGAGCACGGTGTCCTGTACGCGGTCTCGCAATTCGCGCATAATGTCCAGCGCGTGCTCGACCAGATTCGCCTCAGTGATGGCGAGTTGGCCGATGAGTAGCAACTTGGTGGTCAGGCGGATCTGCTTCGTCTCTGGATCGCGCGAGACCAGCCCCATGTCCTCCAGTGCCATGGCGATGCGATAGGCGCTTGAGATCGGGCAGTCCAGCGCTGCCGTGATGTCGGTCAGCACCTGCCCGCGCGGGTGACGCGAGAGATGCTCAAGAATCTGGAAGCCGGTCTTCAAACTCGGCACGTCGTACTTCGGTTTCTTTGTGGTCATTCGTTTGTTCTCTTACTGCCTATCATTGGTTTAATAAGCAAAACCAACTTCACTACATGGAAATAGGATAGCACGGCGGTATAATCCTGTCAAGGGGCAAAGCAGAAATTATTTTGACTTAATCGTGCCCTGTTTTAGACACAGAATAAATGAGGGCGGGGGTCATTCTGTACGTGCTAGCTCTGTTGGACTTCGACGAGTCCTCGGACAGAGTTGCCGCAGAAGATGTGCTCGGCGCTTTGGAGGTCATCGAGAAAAAGATTTCTTTCGACACACGTTCCTTCATCAAGCATCTTCTGGCGCAGGATGCCGTTGAGCAGTCCACACGCCAGGGGTGGTGTATAGAGAACTCCATTTATTTGCACGAAGAGATTGCTCCGTGCGCCTTCGGTGAGCATCCCATGCTCATTCACATAAATTTCGTCAAAGAGAAGGCCTTGCTTGATTTTTTGCAGGGTCGCGGTGTACCAGGGACGATAGGTGGTCTTGTGACGTAGCATGGGATCAAAACTCGTTGTCCGCGCCGTGGCAATCTCGATGCGGGTGGATTTGAGTTCGTCGTACGGGTGTGTTTCCGTAGTCAGTGTGCCGTCGCGCGCGAGTAACAGGCGCAGGAGGGTATCGGATTGCGGGAGAGGAGCCAGAGATGGTTGTTGATAAGCAAACCCCAGCGCTCTGGCTGACCGCTCCATACGCGCAAGATGCTCCTTGCCGTAGCGCCATGTGCCATCAACGATGCGGATGGTTTCAAGAATCTGGTAGTCATTTTGAAGAAAGGCAGTCTTCGTCTGTGTCTCCAGCCATTCCTCGCGTGCGTCGGAGTCCCAGACAATGCCGCTGCCCACACGATAGTGGTAGGCTGTTTCTTTGCATGTTCGTTGCAGGATCCGGATCGGCACGCTAAATGTTGAATGGTTGGGTTGCAGAAAGCCGATGGCTCCACAGTAGACGCCACGAGGACCGCGTTCAAGCGAGTCGATGATCTGCATCGTGCTGCGCTTGGGCGCGCCCGTCACGGAACCGCAGGGAAAGAGCGCGGTGAAAATTTCCAAGAGGGAGGTGTGCTCTTTGAGTTCAGCAAAAATTTCAGAGGTCATCTGATGGACGGTCTTGTGGGTCTCGATCTCAAAAAGATTTTTGACCGTCACGCTTCCTGGGCGCGCCACTTTTCCAAGATCGTTACGCAACAGATCCACAATCATCACATTTTCAGACCGGTTCTTTGCATCGCCTTGCAAAAACTGGCGATTGGTTTCATCTTCTGCAGTATCTTTTCCTCGCTTGGCTGTACCTTTCATCGGCTTGGCGCGGATGGTCGTCCCATCGAGTTCAAAAAATAATTCAGGCGAGAACGAGAGAATGCTCTCGTATTTATTTTCAATGAAGGCCGTGTAGGGGGTTGTCTGGCGTGGAAGTAGCATTTCAAAAAGTTCTAGCGGAGCGAGTGCGGATTGGACCTCACAATCATACGTATAATTGACCTGATACGTATTTCCGTCTGCGATCTCCTCCTTGATCCGGGAGAGCGCGCGATTATAGTCTGCGAAGTCGATTGTCGGGGTGACCGTCAACGGGATCTCGGGACGAGGTGTTGGAATGTACGGCGTGAAGGTGGTGTGCGCTTCAAAATAGAGGAGGGGAAGGTCAGAGCTGAATTTATGATCAAGCACCGCCTGCTTCGCCTCATAACGGATGTAACCCATGAGATAGTGGTTTGCTCGATACTGCTCGATCACCTTGAAGGCAGCAACGAGTCCTTGATAGTCAAAAGCTTCAATGACTCCTACCGGGTGCTCAAAGACCATGTTAGCGTATCGTTGCATGTTTATTAATGTATGTGTTCGAGATACAAAACGGTGAAATTATTACATTGAAAAGATCTCATATTCGCTAAGAGAGGTCAAGACGCCATTCGTGAATAGCAACGCGATACATTGGCACGACCACATTTCCGCTTGCGCCTAATCCCATAACCGTTCTATAATTGCTGCAAATGGGATGTAACACTTTCTCTCGATACGTTTCGAGGGGTATTTGTGGTATCTGTTAAGAACCGATTAGTCAGCTCATTTACGGTTTCGTAAAATTATGACATTCTTGTTTTGCAAGATTGTAACAAATTGTCAGAAGCTATCTCTTCTGGAATTGACTTTTAGGGATTTAAGGTAGATTTTAGCGTATAGATGTCAGGAATTAGATTTTTTAAAGATTTTTCCACCATGGCATGAAAGTTGCAATTATTGCTAAGGGTTATACTTGTATGGTTTTACGGCGAGAGGGGTGAATTGATGCAAAACAGAGCTTTTTTGGCATTAGCAGACGGGACTATCTTTTTTGGGAAGGCGGCTGGCGCGGCAGTGGATCGTGTGGGCGAGGTTGTCTTCAATACGGGCATGACAGGGTATCAGGAGATTGTTTCTGATCCCTCTTATGCCGGACAGATTGTGACGCTGACCACGGCGGAGGTCGGTAATTATGGATGCTCCTCGGATGCGATGGAGTCGCGAGGTCTTTTTCTCAGTGGCCTGATCATTCAGGGATTAAATCCGCCGTCAAATTTTAAAGCGGAATGTTCGCTACCTGATTTGTTGAAGCAACATCAGGTACCCTGCCTCTACGAGGTAGATACCCGTAAACTGACCCTTCACTTGCGTTCCTGTGGAACAGTGAAGGGTTTTCTGCATACATCTGCAGAGTCTGTCACGCCTGACGAGGGGGTTGCGCGCGCTCGTGAATGGTGCGGCCTGGATGGGCAGGATTATGCCGCGAAGGTCAGTGACCCCAAGGGGTATGTGTGGAGCACGGAGGGAGATTTCCGCGTGGTGGCGTACGATTTCGGTATCAAATATAATATCCTTCGTTGCCTTGCCTCGCACAAACTAGCGGTCACGGTCGTGCCAGCTTGGACCACGGCCAAGGAGGTTTTGGCGCTGAAGCCGGATGGCGTCTTTCTCTCGAACGGGCCTGCTGATCCTTCGGCCGTGAAGGGCGCAATCCAGGCGGCGAAGGAGTTGACCGGAAAGGTGCCGCTCATGGGGATCTGTCTGGGACATCAGATTCTTGGACTCGCGACCGGTGCGAATTGTGGACGGTTGAAATTCGGGCACCACGGCTGTAATCATCCTGTGAAAAACCTCTTAACGGGGCTTGTGGAAATTACCAGCCAGAACCATAACTACGCGATTCTGCCAGAGGCACTGCCGAGCCAACTCGAAGTGACGCACCTCAATTTGAACGATCAGACGATTGAAGGTATACGCCACAAGATCGAGCCTGCTTTTTCTGTGCAGTATCATCCGGAGGCCGCACCTGGGCCTCACGATTCATCTTATTTGTTTAATCAATTCCGAGCATTATTGGAGGCTTCAAAATGACCAAATATGTGTTTATGACAGGCGGTGTGGTTTCCAGTCTGGGCAAAGGCATCACAGCGGCATCGCTGGCCTTGTTATTGAAACGTCGTGGACTCCGCGTCGCGATGCAAAAACTGGACCCCTATTTCAACGTTGATCCAGGCACGATGTCCCCTTATCAACATGGCGAGGTCTTTGTGACTGCAGATGGGACCGAGACGGATCTGGACTTGGGACACTATGAACGCTTCACGGGTATTCGGTGTACGCGCAACAGCAACTACACGTCAGGACGTATTTATAAAGCCGTGATTGAACGGGAACGGCAGGGCGGTTATCTCGGTGCCACGGTGCAGGTGATTCCCCACATCACCAATGAGATCAAGGATGCGTTTAAGTCTGTCGCCGGACCAGATGTCGATGTGGCGATTATTGAGGTCGGCGGTACGGCGGGCGATATTGAATCGCTGCCCTTCTTGGAAGCGGCTCGCCAGTTTCGTCATGAAGTGGGTCCTCTGAATGCAGTCTTTGTGCATCTGACCTTGCTCCCTTATCTACGGGCAGCGGGTGAGCTAAAGACAAAGCCGTCACAGCAATCAGTGGGTATCCTGCGCAACATCGGCATTATTCCGGATATATTGGTCTGTCGAACAGAGGTTGAGATTGGCGAGAGCGAAATCCAGAAGTTAGCGCTCTTCTGCAATGTCCCGGTCGAACATGTGATCGAGGAGAAGGACGTGGCCCATTCGATTTATGAAGTGCCGCTCGAACTGGAAAAACAGAATTTTGACAAAAAAGTTTTAAATCTCCTCCATCTGCCGGTTGGAAAGTTGGACATGGATGATTGGCGCAAGTTGGTGGATGTTGTCCTCGCGCCGAAGAATAGCTGCACGATTGCGGTGGTTGGAAAATATACCGGATGTCCGGACGCCTATAAGAGTATCGTTGAATCGATCCACCATGCAGGGATCGCAAACGATTGCCGAGTCAAGGTGGAATTGGTTGAAGCGGAGTTACTGGAAAAGGCACCTGACATGCTCAATGGTGCGGACTGTATCCTGATTCCGGGCGGCTTTGGCAATCGCGGTATCCCGGGCAAGTTGCAGGCTATTCAGCATGCACGCGAGAAGAAGATTCCTCTTCTGGGCATCTGTCTGGGCTTGCAGTGCATGGTCATTGAATATGCTAGAAACGTCCTGAATTTAAAGGATGCGGACAGCGTGGAGATGAACCCGGATACGCCCCATCCTGTCATTCATCTCATGCATGATCAGCGCACGATCTCAGCCAAGGGTGCGACCATGCGGCTTGGGAGTTATCCCTGTCGTTTGCAAAAGGACAGTCTCTCGCATCAGCTTTATGGAAAGAACGAGATCCTCGAACGCCATCGTCATCGCTACGAGTTCAACAATCTTTATCGCGAGGACTTTTCGGCCTCAGACCTGAAGATTGTCGGAACATCGCCGGACGACCTCTTAGTCGAAATGGTCGAACTGCAGAATCATCCATTTTTTATCGGATGTCAGTTCCATCCGGAATTTCAGTCGCAGATCGCAGAAGCCCATCCGCTGTTCAAGGGGCTCATCGCAGCAGCGCTCAAGAAAAAGGAGAATCATGCCTAAACGTACCGATTTGAAGAAAATAATGCTCATTGGGTCAGGTCCCATTGCCATCGGGCAGGGATGTGAATTTGATTATTCTGGTGTGCAGGCCTGTAAGGTACTGAAGAATGAAGGGTTCGAGGTCGTCTTGGTCAACAGCAATCCAGCGACGATCATGACGGATCCCGAGTTTGCTGACCGTACCTATATCGAGCCTCTCACGGCAGAGGTGCTGCACGAAATCATCCGTTGCGAACGTCCAGATGCCTTGCTCCCGACGTTGGGTGGACAGACGGCTCTCAATCTAGCGATGGAGCTGTCGGAAAGCGGCATTCTTGATCGGTATCATGTTGAACTCATTGGTGCCAATGCCGAAGCCATTCGGCGGGCCGAAGATCGTCAGATCTTCAAAGATGTTATGCGCGGTATCGGGCTTGAGTTGCCGCTGTCTGGCTCGGCCCACACGATGCCGGAAGCCCTCTCTATCGCTTCCACCATTGGCAAGTGGCCACTGATTATCCGTCCGGGTTTTACGCTGGGCGGAACCGGTGGAGGTATTGCCTACACCCTGGAGGACTTCAAGCGCATCGTCGCGCGTGGCTTGGCTGCGAGTCGCAACAGTGAAGTGTTGATTGAAGAGTCGCTGATCGGTTGGAAGGAGTACGAACTGGAGGTCATCCGCGACCGCAAGGACAATTGCGTGATTGTCTGCTCTATTGAGAACTTCGATCCTATGGGAGTCCATACCGGCGACTCCATCACGATTGCACCCGCGCAAACATTGAGCGATAGCGAGTATCAGCTCATGCGTGATAATTCGCTTAAGGTCATGCGGGCGATTGGTGTGGAGACCGGTGGCTCGAATGTGCAGTGGGCCGTCAATCCTGCTGATGGACGTCAAATCATCATTGAGATGAATCCGCGTGTTTCGCGTTCTTCTGCGCTGGCGTCCAAGGCGACTGGTTTCCCGATTGCGAAAATTGCGACCCTGCTGGCTGTGGGATATACGCTGGATGAAATTCGGAACGATATCACTCGCGCCACGCCCAGTTGCTTCGAGCCGGCGCTCGATTACGTGGTTACAAAGATTCCTCGTTTTGCCTTTGAAAAATTTCCAGCTGCAGACAGCACATTGGGTACGCAGATGAAATCTGTGGGCGAAGCGATGTCGATTGGACGCAACTTTAAACAGTCCTTCCAAAAGGCCTTGCGCTCACTGGAGACCGGTCGTTTCGGGTTTGGTGCGGATGGGAAGAATCAGAAATTCGAAGCATTGAGTGTGGCTGACTTGGAAGCGCAAGTTTCGCGTCCCCATGCAGAACGTATCTTCGCCATTTACGAAGCATTGAAACGAAATTTCACGGTTGGACGTATTCATGAACTGACAGGCATCGATCTCTATTTTTTACGCCATCTTTCAGAGTTGGTTCAGTTCGAAGGAACCCTCCCGAAAGGCTTGGCATCGTCTGATTCAGAAGCGGCAACGGAGCTTATGCGTCAAGCAAAGGTCTGGGGTTACTCAGATCGTCAGCTTGCCTATTTGCTGAAGAGCAATGAAGCAGAGATTCGGAAACGCCGTGTGCAACAGGGCGTTCGTCCGACTTTTGGATTGGTGGATACGTGCGCTGGCGAGTTTGAGGCTATCACCCCCTATTACTATTCGACCTACACGGAGCATGACGAACCGGTCCGCGACAAATGCGGCAAGAAATCCATCATGATTCTGGGGGGCGGTCCTAATCGCATCGGGCAGGGAATTGAGTTTGACTACTGCTGTGTGCATGCTTCCTTTGCTTTACGAGATGCTGGCTTTGAGACCATCATGGTGAACAGCAATCCCGAGACCGTATCGACCGATTATGACACCAGCGACAAGCTCTACTTCGAGCCACTCACGCTGGAAGATATCATGAACATTTACGAGCGGGAGTCCTGTGCGGGTATTATCGTGCAGTTCGGCGGACAAACACCGCTCAATCTCGCGGCCCAGCTCAAAGCAGCAGGTGCGACAATTATCGGGACTAGTCCTGAAGACATTGAAGCAGCGGAAGACCGGAATTTCTTTAAGCAACTCGCGGACCGTCTGCATATTAAACAGCCGCCCAGTGGCATTGCCTATACTGTAGATGAAGCTGTAACGATTGCGGATCGCATTGGTTATCCCGTGCTGGTCCGTCCGTCGTTTGTTTTGGGTGGACGCGCCATGGTGATTGTTTATGAGCCGCAATATTTGCGGCAGTACGTTGAAGAGGCTGCCCGTGTGTCTGAAGGCAAACCGATTCTTGTCGACCACTTCCTCGAACATGCGACCGAGATTGACGTGGACTTTATTTCCGATGGCACGAATACTGTCATTGGCGCGATTATGGAACATGTGGAGTTGGCGGGCATTCATTCGGGTGATTCCGCTTGTTCAATTCCTACACAATCGATCCCCGAGGCCGTCAAGAATCTCATCCGCGTGCAATCTGCTGCACTGGCAAAGGAACTCCATGTTTGTGGACTCATCAATATTCAGTTTGCTGTGCAGAACGATGAAGTCTACATCCTAGAAGTCAATCCGCGCGCATCCCGTACCGTACCGTTTGTGAGCAAGGCGATTGGTGTGCCGCTGGCCAAAAAGGCTGCGCTTTGCATGGTTGGTAAGACCCTGCCCGAACTTGGCTTTACGCAGGAAGTCACGATTCCGTACACGGCCTTTAAAGAGGCGGTCTTTCCCTTCGTGAAATTCCCAGGCGTAGACATTGTCCTGACGCCTGAGATGAAATCCACGGGTGAAGTGATGGGCATTGATTACCACTATGGCGCGGCCTATCTCAAGTCCCAGATGGCGGCCAGCAATGCGATCCCTCAGAAGGGGAGTGTCTTCCTTTCATTGCGCGATGAAGATAAACAGCCCGCCTTGCCGCTCATCCGAGAGCTGGTCAAGATGGGCTTTGAGCTTTATTGCACGCGAGGAACCGCAACGATGCTGTACAACAATGGTATCCAATGTCATGCGGTTTACCGCATCTCTATGGGGCGTCCGAACATTCTCGACCTCATGGCCGAGAAGAAAATACACTGGATTGTCAATGCCCCTGAAACGGGTGCTGCTTCCAAGGTGGACGAGACACAAATGCGTTCTGGGGCGGTGCTTGCGGGCATCCCGATTTCCACCACACTGGACGGCTTCCAAGCCGCGATTCAGGGACTCAAAATAAACGACCTGAGTGGCCGTATCGCTGTCTGTAGTTTACAGGAATACCATAAGCATCTCAGCTAGGGGCGGGTAGAGGAGAATTGACCTAATAGACATGATAGCGTAAAGTATGCATCTTCCAGATCTGAAAAAGAAGAGCATGACCCGCGTGATGATAGCCCCACCTGTTGATGGGGGCGTGGGTGGTGAAGATAATGAGGTGTTTTATGCGTTCAATTCTTGAGCGAGCATCTGCTGCGCCTTATCAGTTGAACCACGATGAGATGATGGAGTTGCTGTGTCTGAAAGATGCTTCCGAATTATTTGAGGCAGCTTATCAGGTTAAACTGAGATATATCGGCAAATGCGTGAGCCTGCGCGGCCTCATTGAACTCGGGAATTACTGCGCAAAGGATTGTTTGTACTGTGGCATCCGAAAGAGCAATCATGAGGTGCAGCGTTATCGCCTGCCTGCCGATGATATTGTCCGCATGGCGCAATGGTCCTTTGATCATGGATACGGTTCGATCGTCCTGCAATCGGGCGAGATTGAAGCCGAGGAAAACACGGTCTTCATCGAACAACTATTGAACCGGATGCGCCAACTGTTCGGAGATCGACTTGGAATCACGCTGTGCCTGGGTGAGCAGACCGAAGCGGTGTATCGTCGCTGGCATGATGCTGGCGCGCACCGGTATCTCTTGCGGATTGAGACCTCCTCCTCTAAGCTGTATGCACAACTGCATCCGACGGATCACAGTTTTGACCGCAGAAAATCGTGTGTTCACCTATTGAAGCGGATCGGTTATCAGACGGGAAGCGGGGTCATGATTGGCGTGCCTGGACAGACGATTGATGATCTGGCGCGGGACATCCAATTCTTTCGAGAGATGGATCTCGATATGATCGGGATGGGACCTTATTTGCCTCATCATCAAACACCTTTGGGGAAGTCTATTGAGTTTTCGCAGGCCGATTCAGAAAAGCAGATCCAGCTTGCATTAAAGATGATCGCCGTGACCCGGCTCTATTTGCACGATGTCAATATTGCTTCCACGACTGCGTTGCAGGCGCTTGCGGACAACGGACGCGAGCAGGGGCTTCTGGCGGGGGCGAATGTGATCATGCCTAATGTGACGGATACGGAATACCGGCAGCACTACCAGTTATACGAGAACAAGCCGTGTATGAATGAGAATTCAATGCAATGCCGGAGCTGTCTGCAGTCGCGCGTTGTTTCTATCGGAGAAGAAATCCTTTGGGGAGAAAGAGGCGATTCGCCCCATTATCAGTCAAAATAAAATACCGAGGCGCCGAAACAAGGGGGCGCAGTTCCGAGTTGTTTGCAACTTCCAGGATTGGTTAATCAAGG